>JANOAF010000167.1:0-2183 GCA_031411015.1 Opitutaceae bacterium
GCGGGGTGAGGGCACCCCGCCTACATCCGATGATCGCGATCAGCGTGGCGCTTCGCGGCGGAGGCGGGCGGCTTCTTCCATCTGCTCAAGCGCCTCTCGCCTCCGCCCGAGCGCGGAGAGCACCCGCCCGTAGTTGTCGCGCACGTCGGCCGATTTGGGTTCGAGACGGAGCGCGGACTCAAATGCCGGCAACGACTCCTCCAGCCGGTCGGCTTGGGCGAGCGCAACGGCGAGGGTGGCTTGGAGTGGCGCGGAGCCCGGGCTCAATTGCACGGCGCGCTGCAGGGCCACGGTCGCTTCCTTCCAGCGCTCGGCGGCCATCAACGTGGTGCCGTGCCGGTGGAGTGCACGCACGAGATTTTCGCGCGTCTTCGCATCGGTGGGTGTGGTGCGCAGCGCAGACTCGAAATGCGCCGCCGCCTCCCCGTGGCGACCGGCCTCGGCCAGTTGGATGCCGAGATTGTTGTGCGCGGCCGGATAGTCGGGGGCGATCTCCAGGGCGCGGCGAAATTGTGCGACCGCCTCCGCGCCGCGCCCGAGATCGCGCAGCGCGTTGCCGAGGTTGCTATGCGCTTCAGCGGAACCCGGGCGGAGGGCGAGCGAGCGCTCGAAACACGGCACGGCTTCCGCCGGCCGGCCGACGATCACGAGTAGATTTCCAAGATCGTTCCACCCCGGCGCATCCGCGGGGCGCAGCGTAAGCGCATGCCGGTAGTTGGCCATCGCCTCGTCGTAGCGACCGGCGTGCGTGAGGGTGTCGCCGAGATTGAGCCAGGCCATGACGGCGTCGGGATTGCGCGCAACCGTGTGCCGCCAGAGCGCCTCGTTGCTCGCGTAAGCGCGCGTTTGACGCGCGGTCATCAGCCCCAGCACGAGCAGGAACGTCGCGCCCGCAACCGCCGCCGCGCGGCGCGGGAACCGCGCCACCGCCGCGCCGAGCAGCGCCAGCGGCCCCATGCTCGCAAGATATTGAAAATGATCCCCGACGAACGAATAGCGGAAAAAATAAACGCTGAAGAAGCCGAGCACGGGAAAAAGCAGCGCGCCGAAATACAGCGCCGCGAACGCCGCCCCCCGCCAGCGCCGCCACGCGAACACACCGAGCGTCACGACCACCGCGACCGCGCCGAGATACTCCGCTGCGCGGGCCGCATCGATCGACCAGCGTGGATAGATGAAGATGAGCGGCTCAGGCCACGCGAGTTTCCCAAGGTAAAACCACACCGCTCGACCAGCGATCGCGACGCGCTCGGGAAGCGTCTGCGACCACTCCGGGCCGATCGCACCCGAATGAAATTTCTGCTCCCAGATCGTCCAGCCGGCGACGAGAGCGGATAGCGCGAGGAACGGCGCGAGCGGGAGCAAATCGCGCCACGCGAAGCGCCCGCGCCGCCACCACATGCAGAGCGCGAGTGCGACAGGCAGCATGACGGTCGAGGGTTTGCTGAGGAGGGCGAAGAGCGCGCAAAGGAGGGCGAGAATGTAGTATCGTCGTCCGGTGTCTGTCTTGCCGACGCGTTCGACCGACGAACCCTCAAACGGCGTCTGCAAGTCAGACGCCCTACCTTCGAGCCACCGCAGCCAGCATAGAATCGCCGCGAGGAAGAACACCGCACTCTGCGTGTTCTTCAGCTCACAGATCCACGCGACCGACTCGACCTGCACCGGGTGGAGCGCCCAGAGCGCGGCCCCCAGCCACGCACCTGGCACCCGGAGTTGCCATAGCACCCGCCAGAGTAACACGGCCGCCAGCGCGTGGCACGCGAGCGTGACGAGGTGGTAGCCGAGCGGGCTCAGGCCCCACAGCGCGTGCTGCACCCAGAAATTGGTCAGGACGAGCGGGAAATAATTCGCCCGTGAAGTCGTCCAGATTTCCTTCAGCCCCAGCGGTCCGATAATCGTAGGGTTGGCAGTGACGTGCAGGTCATCGTCCCACAAAAAATCGCCGCGCAGCGCGAACCAGTAGGCGGCAATAACGGCCAAGACCAACGCCAGCCCGAGCAGAAGCGCGCTGCGCGAGTGAGCGCGACGGGTGGACAGTTCAGGAGCGGACGGACGCATGCGATTCGCCGCCGAGCGCACCGACAATGAGGGTTGAGGTCAACGCGCTCCGCCGGCGGGAAATCAAAACGTGCCCCGGCAGCCGAACACCCAGTTGGCGCCGTATTCCTGAAACTGGCGCA
>JANOAF010000168.1:0-9730 GCA_031411015.1 Opitutaceae bacterium
TCGATTCCCGAGATCAAGAACAGCCAGGTCACGATGACCAACATGAAGATCGTGCAGGGCATCGAGATTGCAGACCACGCGTTTGGCCTGCTGCTCAGCCTCACGCGGCGCATCGATGTCGCGATCAAGGATCGGGAGAGCGAGACGTGGCGGACACTCGCGGACTACGGCCCGCCGCTGGAGCTGCAGGGCAAGACGGCCGTCATTGTCGGCGTCGGTGGCATCGGCACGCAAATCGCCGTGCGGGCCAAGGCGTTTGGCATGACGGTCATTGGCGTCGATCCGAAGGACATCCCCTACTCGCCCTACCTCGACCGCACGGTGTGGCCTGACCGGCTCGACGCCGTCCTGCCGGAGGCCGACGTCGTCTTTATCTCCGCGCCGCACACGCCGCAGACCGAGGGGATGATTGGCGCGGCGCAGTTCGGTAAAATGAAAAAAGGCGTGCTCTTCATCGCCGTTTCCCGCGGGAAAATCTACGACAACCTGGCGCTCGTGGAAGCGCTGAAGAGCGGCCGCGTCGCCGCCGCCGGACTCGATGTGACGGAGACCGAGCCGTTGCCGAAAGGTCATCCGCTGTGGAAAACCGGCCGCGTGATTATCACGCCGCACATCGCCGGCCGCTCCGATGGCGAGGGCCCGCGGTATTTCGAGATCTACAAGGACAACCTCATTCGCTTCGCGAAGGGCGAGCCGCTGCGTCACACCGTGGACAAGCAGGCGGGGTATTGAGTCGGGCGTAGGCCAGCCCGCTCGCGGGCGCTCCGGAGGGCGCGCGCCAGCGCGCTGACCTACCTCGGCCCGATTGAACCCGCCATCACCCCAGCCCGAATACGGCTTTGGCGTAATGATCGACGCTGAACGGCTGCATGTCCTCAGGCTGTTCGCCGAGCCCGAGAAAATAGATCGGGATTTTCAGCTGCCGGTAGATTCCGACGAGCGCGCCGCCGCGACTCGTGCCATCGAGTTTTGTCACCACGAGTCCGGTCAATCCGAAGCTCTGGTGAAACACCCGCGCCTGCTCGATCGAGTTGCTGCCGATCGAACCATCGACCACGAGCCAGCGGTGCTGCGGCGCGGTGGGATCGTTTTTCTGCAGCACACGACGGATCTTCGCGAGCTCCTGCATGAGGTGATCCTTCGTGTGCAGCCGACCCGCGGTGTCCACGATCAGGAAATCTTTTCCGCGCGCGCTGGCCGCCTGCCACGCGTCGAACGCCACCGCCGCCGCATCCGCGCCCGTGTGGCTGGCGACGATATCGAGATCGAGCCGCGTCGCCCACGCCTTGAGCTGCTCGACCGCCGCGGCGCGAAACGTATCGCACGCGGCGAGTGTGACGGTCCTCCCCTCTTGCTTCATCCGCCACGCCAGTTTCGCCGAAGTCGTGGTCTTGCCCGAGCCGTTGACGCCGATCATCGCGATCACGATGGGCTTCTTCGTGGCAGGCGGGGTGCCCTCACCCTGCGGGATGCCGGGTGAGGGCACCCGGCCTACATCTAAATCGAGCGTGCCCTCCGCACCCGCGAGCACGCGCTTCAAGACGGCAGCTCCGATCGCCGCGGCCTCCTGACCGTGCAGCGTTTTGTCCTTTTTGTAGGCCGCCCGGATCTCCGCGAGAATCTCCTGCGTCGTCTCCACGCCAAAGTCCGCCGTGTAGAGCGCCTCCTCCAGCGTCTCGAGCGAAGACGCATCGATCGGCTTCTGCCCAAAAATCGCCGCCGTCTTGGTCGCAATGGCCGCAACGGTCTTGGCGAAGCCGTCCTTAAATTTCTTGAAGAGACCGAACATCGGAAAGGTAACGGGTGGTGAGTAGCGGTGAGTGAGCAGAAAGCAGCTGCCGGGGCGTGATGCTTGCTCCTCGCTCCGCGCTACTTCATGGTCATTCCACCTTCCGCGCGTCCCGGCCAAGCTGGCCCTTCAACCGGTCGAGGATGCCGTTGATAAAGCGCTTCGAGTCGGCGTTGGAAAACAGCTTCGAGAGATCGATCGCCTCGTTGATGGAGACGACGGGCGGGATATCCTTGCGAAACATCATCTCGAACATCGCCAGCCGCAGAATCGCGAGGTCGATCTTGGCGATGCGGTCGAACTCCCAGTTGTGCGCGAGGGCCTTGATCTGGGCGTCGATCTCGGTGCTGTGCAAAATGACGCCTTGGATCAGCTCCTCCCCGAACGCGTAATGCTCCCGCGGCTCCGAGCAACTCTCGAGAAAAACGCGCAGATCCTCCGCGAGGTTTTTCGGGGCATTCATGCTCCACGCATAGAGGAACTGGAGGGCGGCGACGCGGCCGTCGCGCCGTTGGGCAAACTGGGTCTTACTCATCGCGAAAATGTCCGGCGCAGCGTCGCCATTTCCAACGCCGCCGCCGCAAACTCAGCGCCGCGGTTGATCTTCCCGGTGCAGCGCGCCCTGGCCTGCGCCAGCGTGTTGGCCACGATCACACCGTTGATCGCGGGCACGCGGGTGTCCAATGCCACGCGCTGCAGCGCATGCGAGACGCTGTCGCCGACCATCTCATGGTGGTTGGTATCGCCGGCGATCAGCACGCCCAACCCGATTACGCAGTCGTAGTCACCGGCGGCCGCGAGGGCGTGCGCGGCCCACGGGACTTCGTGCGAACCTGGCACCCGCACCACTCGAATCGCAGCGGGCTTCACGCCCGCGGCGCGCAGCGCCGTCACGACCCGGTCGATCAAGCCGTCAACCAACGTTTCATTGAAGCGCGCCGCCGCGATGCCGATGGAAAAATCGGCACCTTGCGTGACCCGGGACGATGGAGCGAGACGACTCATGGCAAATGGAGGACGGTGAGGAACTCTCCGAATTTCCCAATCCGCAACCTGAAACTCCGACACCCACACCTACTGGGGCGCAAATCAGGTTTTGAGCATCCACTCAAACCCACGTGGCATGGGCGTCCCGCCCATGGCTGCAAACCGGCGGTCGCTCAAAACCCGATTTCGGGCCCGCCCCTGCTCCACGATTTCGACGCCGTGACAGTCGTAGCCCACGACTTTGCGCGTGCGATTCGAGGGGAGGCGTTTTTTCCAATCCAATCGACGCGAGAATCGGGGTGCCGATGCCACCGTCGCGAAAACTCATCGGCCGCGGGACCGCGCCCGACTGCGCCGGCAGACGGCGCACGAGCGTCGCGTCGGAGTTGGCCGGGCTGAAGGTGGAGCACCACCCCGCACCCGCCAGCTCCTGTCGGAGCGCCACCCTTTTTGTCAAACCCTACAGCCGAACTCGCTCAGCCGCGAAAATCGATCACGTGCGTCTCGCCGGCCCCGTCTTCGCCTTCCGTGCCGTCCTTCATGAGCGTGATGAAAAGTTTGAAGAGATAGGGCGGGCGGATGTTTCGAGGGGAAGCGAGGGATTTGCCGTCCTCGCTCACGTTCAGCAGCACCCGCTCAGACCCAACCTTGTATTTTGGATCCCAGCGCAACAGCGCGCGCGTGACATCGGCTTTGGTCGGCTTCTTCTTCGCGTCGTAGAACGAAATCTTGAACGTGTTGTTCACAATCTGGACGCCCATATAGCCGAGCGCACCGCGTGGCACCACGATACCCTCGATCTGCGGCGGCGCTTCGGCTTTCGCGGTGTCGGCTTTTTTGGTCGCACCGGGGCCCGCAGTTCCCTGCGCCCAAACGCCAACCGCCAACACGAGGGAGCACAGCACGGCAGATGTTTTCATGCCCATAGCCTAGGTTCGGCTCCCAGCGCCGCAAGCGACATGACCCCCACCAGCGGGGTTTTCAGTTCCGTTTGACGGTTGGCCCGGCAGCGCAATCCTGAGGGTCCTGATGAATCCAACCGTGAACCTCGAGCACCTCTTCGCGAAGAACAAGGCGTGGGCGAAGCAGATTCGCGCGCAAAACCCCGATTTCTTCGTCTCCCTCTCACGCCAGCAATCCCCGGAATACCTTTGGATCGGCTGCGCGGACAGCCGCGTGCCGGCCAACGAAATTGTCGATCTGCTGCCCGGCGAACTCTTCGTTCATCGCAACATCGCCAACGTCGTCGTGCATACGGATCTGAACTGCCTTTCGGTGATGCAATTTGCCGTCGAGCTGCTGAAGGTCCGCCACATCATCGTCTGTGGTCACTACGGCTGCAGCGGCGTCAACGCCGCGCTGCACCGCGACCGCATTGGACTCGCCGACAACTGGCTCCAGCACGTGCAAGACGTCCGGCACAAGCACGAGCGCAAGCTCGAGTGTGTCTCCAGCGACGGTTCGGCGCGCTGCGATCGGCTCTGCGAACTGAACGTAATCGAGCAGGCGCGCAATGTCTGCCGCACCACCATCGTCCGCGACGCTTGGGGACGCGGGCAGGAGCTCGCCGTGCATGGTTGGATTTACGGACTAACGGATGGTCACCTGCGCGATCTCAACTGCACCGCGACCAGCAGTGAAACGGCCAAGAGCAACTACGACGCCGCCATCGCGGCGATGTGAGGCGGCGCCACCCGATTGGCGTGCCCGAGGTCGGAACGGCCCTTGAATTATCAGCCTTTGCTTTCGTAGGTCAGTTCGCTTGCGAGCGCTCCGACGGCTTGCGGCCAGAGCGCCCGCAAGCGAGCTGGCTTACGAAAAAATGTCCCTGCGGACCTTCACTCAACTCCCTGGGACAAACGGCCGGGCCGACTGTCTGAACGCGGGGTGAAAAGAGATCACTCCCCGCGCGTCGCCCGAAGCTGGGCCTTGAGTTCTTTCCAGCGCGCGAGTCGATCCGCGATCTTGGCTTCCCAGCCGGATGATTTCGGCGTGTAGAGTGCGAGCGGTTTCTCGAGGTAGTCCTGACCGGTGATATTCTCCGGAAAATCGTGCGAGTAGTCGTAGCCCTTGCCTTGGCCGATGCGTTGGTTGGCCTGGCCGGTCTTGCTGCGCAGTGCAGCGGGAATCGTCTGCACGGGCTGCTCCTTTACCGCCCGGTGCGCCTCGCCGAGCGCGACCGCAGCCGAATTGCTCTTGGGTGCGGTTGCGATGTAGAGCGTCGCGTGCGCCAAGGTGAACTCCGCTTCGGGTAATCCGATGAAGTCGCACGCGTGATGCGCGGCGACGGTCAGCGGCAGCGCCTGCGGATCGGCAAGGCCCACATCCTCGCTGGCCAGAATCACGAGGCGCCGCGCGATGAAGCGCGGGTCCTCGCCGCCCGCGAGCATCTTCGCCAGCCAATACATCGCCGCATCCGGATCGCTGCCCCGGCAACTTTTGATGAAGGCGGAAATCGTGTCGTAGTGCTCGTCCTCATCGGCGTCGTAGCGGATGCGACGCTCGCGCGCGAAGACCTCCAACTCGGCCGCGGTAATCGCGCCACCTTCGGGCAATCCGAGCGCGAGCACTTCGAGCGAATTGAGCGCCCGCCGCAGATCGCCATCACAGAGCACGGCAAGATCGCCGAGGATTTTTTCATCGGCTGTGATCCGACGGGCACCGAGTCCGCGCTCCGCATCGGCGAGCGCCTGGGCGAGCACCCCCGAAACCGCCGGCGCGGAAAGCGGTTCGAGCCGGAAAAGGTGACTGCGGGAAAGCAGCGGCGGATTCACATAAAACCCGGGATTGTGCGTCGTCGCCCCGATCAGCCGCACGCTCCCCTCCTCGACATCCGGCAGCAGGAGATCCTGCTGCGATTTGTTGAAGCGATGCAGTTCGTCGATGAAGAGAATCGTCGCGGCTTCGGGACGGCGGCGCGCCGCGGCAAGAATTTCGCGCAACTCGGCGACGTTGGACATGACGGCATTTACGCGCACGAAACGGCTATTCGTCTCGTGCGCGATCGCCTCGGCGATGCTCGTCTTGCCGCAACCCGGGGGACCATAAAAGAGCAGCGAGCCGAAACGATTCTGCGCGACCAACCGCGGCAGCAAGCTGCCCGCCTTCAGGATGTGTTCCTGCCCGACGACTTCGGCGAGGCGCCGCGGGCGCATCCGCGCGGCGAGCGGTTGATGCGCTGACCTTTCCAGCACCGAGGCGGCGGGCGGCGGGGGCGTTTCATCGCCGAAGAGGTCAGGTTGGTCGGGAGCGGGCATCGAGCGGCACCACTGATGACCACTAATCGGCGCTCGGCAACCACCCGCGCGACCACCCCTAAATTCGGCCTCCCGCGCTATTCCTTCGCCGCTGCGGCCGCGCTCGAGTGGACGCATGACAAGCACGAGCCGCAGTCTCGGACACCGGGCGCCGCTGCTGTGGGTTGTGCTGCCGTTTATCGCGGGCCTCGCCGCGGGAAAGAGCGGGCTTCCCGGCAATGTCGGTTGGTTGCTCGGCGGAGCGTTCGTTTGCGCCCTCGCGGGACTCGTCGCGGCCCGGCGTTCGCCACGGTTTTGGCCCCCGACGATCGTCGCCGCGATGTTTCTCGCCGGAATGGCGAGCTATTGTTTGAACCGCGCGCGACTGCCCGTCTGGGACACTCTGCCGCCCCGCGAGGCCCGGGTGTCCCTTCGGATCGATCGCATTTTCGCAGCGGCGGATGGTCGCCGCGCGAGCGGACTCGCGACTATCCGCACCAGCCCGGCTCACCTCCGCGAACTGACCGGACAGCGTTTGTATTTCTCGCTCGCTCTGGCCCGCGGTGAAGGGCCGCCGATTCGCAGCGCGGTCATCTCGGCGGTTGGGGTGCTTGTCACGCTGCCGCGCGATCCGCCGGTGGACACCTTCGATGGCTACCTCGCCGGAGCGGGCGTGAATTTTCGGCTCATCCGCGGGCGCGTGCTCGCCGAGGAGAAACCACCGAGTGGCTACTACCGTTTCTGCGCCAGGGCCGCAGCGTGGAGCAGCGACGTGCTCGGCCGCGGCATCGCCGGGAAACGTCCCGAACTCACGGCGCTCTTGCGCGCCATGATGCTCGGCACCACGCACGAATTGAGCGACGAGCAACGCACCTTGTTCATGCAGAGCGGCACGATGCACCTCTTCGCGATCAGCGGTCTCAACATCGGCGTGATTGCCGCGGCGCTGCAGGCGCTGCTGATGCTTTTTCGCCTGCCGCGGTGGGCGCAATTCGCCGTCGGAACGGGATTGCTGTGGCTCTTTGTCGATATCACGGGCGCTTCGCCGTCGGCCGTGCGGGCGTTTGCGATGGCGGCATTCCTGCAGGCGGCTTTCGTCCTGCGCCGACCGGGCAACGTGCTCGCCGCGATCGTCATGTCGGCGTTTGCGGTGCTCCTGATTTCCCCACTGCAGGTGTTCAGCGCGAGTTTCCTGATGAGCTACGCCATCGTCGTCGCCCTCCTCGTGCTCGGGTTGCCCCTGGCCGACGCGTGGCTCGCCCGCTGGATCCCATGGCGCGATCTGCCGAAGGCGACGTGGGGCTGGTGGCAGCACGCGATCGACTATGCGTGGCGCGGCGCGGCGAGCGCCCTCGCCATCGGCGTCGCGACGACCCTGATGAGTTTACTCACCGGCGTGCAATTTTTCCGCCTGCTCACCCCGGGTTCGCTCGTGGCCAACCTCGTCCTCATCCCAGCCGCCGTGGTCGTGACGCTCGGCGGCTTCGGAGCGCTGCTTTGCGGCTTCGTCGGCTTTGGTTTCGGCGCGGTGCTGTGCAATCACGCCGCGGCCCTCATTCTGTTCGGCATCGAGCGAGTCGTCCGTCTCAGCGTGCAGGTGCCGGGCGCGCACGTGGGAGCCAGTTTCACTTACCCGTTGGTCGGCCCAATCACCCTTGGGCTGCTGCTCACGGCGCTGCTTTTCGGGTATGCCACCGAATGGAAACTCCGCCGTGGCGGATGGTGGCCGCCGTTCGCCATCGTGACGCTGGTGCTGATATTTGGCGTGAGATTCGGGTGAGGCCCACGGAACACCGCGGAAGCAAAACGCGGGGCGGAGTTTTTCCGTGTCTTCCGTGGGTTCCGTCGGCAGGTTTCATTTCCTATGAAAAGTGCCTACGAACTCGCGATGGAGCGGCTCGCCAAATCGGAACCCGCCGCCGCCCCGCTCACGGCGGAAAAAAAGGCCCGCCTCGCGGAGATCGACCGCGTCTACAAGGGCAAGCTGGCCGAGCGCGAAATCTTCCTGAAGAAGCAAATCGAAGAAGCGATCGCCGCGCAGAAATTTGAGGACTTCGAGAAAATCAAGCAGCAGCTCGGGAGCGAACGGGCGCGCTTCGAGGAAGATTGCGAAGCGGAGAAGGAACGCGTGCGGAAAGGCCGATAGGCGCTCAATCCGCCCCGCCGCCCAGTCCGGCTGCGGGCGCGCTTGGGGCGTGCGCAAGTGCGTCGACCTACAGGCGCCGGGCCAACCGCTCGCTCACGCAAACTCAAAATCCGCCACGAGCGCGTGGTGATCGCTCGCCGGCGTCGGCACGACCCGGTGCCCGACACAGCGGAGCACCGCATTGTGGAAGATGTGATCGAGCACGTAGGGCTGGCGGCGCCACGTGATGTGCCTGGATTGCACGGTGGCAAAACCGCAGCCGGCATATTGCGCGATGAGGTTTTCGTGCCGGCGCACATTGAAGTCTCCCCCCAGAATCGTGGCGCCCTTCGCGGCGGCGAGTTGCGCCGCGACCAGCCCGCGCTGGACCGGGTGCGAAAGACTGCTCGAGCCGAGCATGAAAAACGCGAGCAGATGGGTATTGAGCAGCCGAAGATCGTGACCGGCCACCGTCGTCGTCGCTCCAATCAAGAGCCGGTCGGTGGGCGTCCGTTTCTGCCCAAAGAAATCGAACTCGATCGGCGGCGAGGGCAGATCCATCTGCATCATCTCGCGCAGCGGCGTGCGGGAGAAAATCGCCAGACCGATCCCAAAGGGCAGCTCGCGCGGATCGGATTTCGGGTAGCTGAACCAGCTATGATAGCCCTCCAGCTCGGCGCAGAGCCGCGTATAGTTCGGCGGTGGCTTGAACTGCACGCCACCCGGCATCGCCTGCTCGACTTCCTGCAGGAGGATGATGTCCGCATTGTGCTGGCGGATCTCCTCCAGCGTTGCCTCCAGACGGATGGGCGCGCGATCCGGATAGGTGTCGTCCCAGATCTGGCCAAACTGCATGTTAAACTGAAGGACGCGGAATCGACTCATCGCGGGCACGGGGAGAAAACTCATTTCGACAACACTGCGCCTCCAGCGGCGGGGGTCACGGCGGCACCGGACGTGATGGCGCCCTTTTCCTCGGGATTCTTGCGAAAAACAAAGCGGTTGATCTTCGCGCCCGTCGCGCCGTCGAGCGCGGGAAACCGCGCCATATTGCTGGCACTGGCAGCGGCAAGGCCGTCCTGATATTTGGTCACGGTCGGCGGCTTCGCGGTGTCGGCCGCCGTGGAAAACGCCGCCTGCCGGTGATTGTAGGCACTCGTGGGTTGGTCGATTTTTTCGGGCCGGTGCGAGTCCTTCTCACGCACATTTTTTTCCCGGGCCTCTTTCATTTCGACCGCGGCGCGGCGCTCCCCCATCGCGGAGGTCTGCTTCTCGATCGTGGTCTTCTCGACCCGCTTCTCCTGCACCGCAGCGTTCGTCTCCGGTGTTTTCTTATCCGGACTCACGCTGCCCGCGGGGGCATAGGGCGTGTTGCGCTGCGTGTAGTCGACGGGGCTCGTGGCGTCGGCCGCGCACGTCGGCGCGACACACGCCGCCAAGAGCGAAACAAGGATGGGGCCGGTCGGCTTCAGGACGAAAGGCACGACGCAGAAAGGCGACGCCACCACTTTGCGGCAAATCAATAATTGTTTTTCACGACGGAGAAAATGAGTGGGACATGCCAAGGTTGTAGGCGGGGTGCCCTCACCCCGC
>JANOAF010000169.1:0-2625 GCA_031411015.1 Opitutaceae bacterium
GGTCGCCCAGGGCCCGCGCGTCCTTGACGGCATCGGTGGCGGCCTCGGCTGCGAGATGCTGTTCACCGAGCGCCGCGTAGCCGCTCGCGAGGTCGAGCCTGGTGTCGATCAAAGGCGCACCAGCGCGGTTTCGCTGATAGAGCACGAGCGCCTCCTTGTTCTCCGCGATCGCCTGCTCGAAGTCGCCACGTTCCGCAGCTTGCTCCGCTTTCATCCGCCGCTCGGAAGCGCGCTCCTCCCAGCCAGCGGAGGCCGCCGCTGGCACGACCCAGAGGGCCAGAAACGCCAGGAGGAGCGACTTCCACTTCATCTCGTGCTGATCGGTGCAGGTGTGTTTCACTTTGTCCTCAGGATGCGTTCGTCACGCGCTCGAGCAGCTCGGAGCCAGTCATCCGAAAAGCCGCCTCGTGGGGACATGAATAGACACAGCGTGGCAGCGGAGACGATCGCGTGCCGGCGGAGTCGCAGAGATCGCAGGTCGCGGCCTTCGGTTGCGCGATCCGCAGGCTGTGACTGTGGCCTGCGGCCTTCGGGAGTTCGACGGCCCGGCTTTCATCCGGCGTCATGAAGATGCTGCCGTAAGGGCAATTCGTTGCGCACAGGCCGCACCCGATGCAGTGGTCTTCGATGACGATCTGATGGTGCCGTCCGCGATGGATGGAGTCCACCGGGCAGCCGGTCATGCAGTGCGGCGTCTCACAGGAGCGGCAGGAAGTGGCGACGACGAAATTTCCAAAACGCGGTCCATCGCGGAGCAGCCGGGTGATCGGCACGCCGTGCGATTCGCTGCCGTGCTGCTGCACGCAACCCTTGGTGCATTCGTCGCACCGCGTGCAGAGATCCATGTCGAGCACGAGGACGCTCCGGGCCTCGTAGAGTCCCTGCTCGACGTACTGATTCAGGAAGGGGTTGAGGTCGCGCTCGCTCCGCAGCCTGATCAGAGCGGTCTCGACCATCCGGTGCCGCAGCGTGGGAAAATCGCGGGTCATTGCGAGGAAATCGGCGCGATTCAGGCGCGCCAGTTCCACGTGTTCCAGAGCCGTGCAGGTGGCCGTGCGGAAGCCGACCGGGATCGCGCCGACGAGGTCGGTGGGCGCGCCGTCGAGCTTCGCTTTGATTGCTCGGTCCACCTCGTCCACGGTCTTGCCGACGTCGTCCGGCGAGATCGCCAAGAGGGCAATTTCCCCGAAGATGGAACCTGGCGGGCGACTCACCACATGAGACTCACCACCAAACCTCCGCACGCCGACGCGGATGCGACCGACCCGCAACAAATACAAACCGTCGGCGGGATCACCCTGCCGGAAGACGATCTGGCCCGCGCTGACGCTCAGAAAAGTGAGTCGCGGTCGGAGAAATTCGATGAGCCGTCCGTACTCCTCAGGGTCGATCCCCTTGAACAAGTCCACGCTGGATAGAACGACATCCAGCGAGCGTTCGCGATAGAGCCGCTCGAACTTTCCCCGCTGGCTGGGCAGCCGCATCAGGCGATCGAGCACATTGCGGCGAATCTCCCAAATCTCCCCGTCATCCAGAGCCACGATGTCGGCGGATCGCGGCGAACTGCTCAGGCACGCCATCTCGCCGACGATCACGTCCGCGGGAGTCCGCTCCGCGCGAAACAAAACCTTCTCGCCTCTGCTCCGCGAGCGTCCGCCGCCAGATTGCGGCGCGGTAGCGAAGACGGAAACCTCCAGTCTGCCGCGGCGAATGATGAAAGCCGAATTACCCGGATCGCCCTGGCGGCAAAGTACGTCACCCGCTTGGAATCTACGGCGCACCGCCAACCCTTGTTGCCAGAGGAGGAACTTCGGCGGCACGCCCGCAAAAAGCGGTTCGCTGGTGATTTCCGCCGCCGTCAAGACTTCGGACGTCCCTTGTCCACTCGCGATCTTTACCTGCGCGACAGGCTTGAAGGTGATCGCACTGGTCGGGCACGAGACCATGCACTCGCCGCATTGCACACAGCCCGATTCCGCCATCGGATCGTTCAGGTCAAAACCGATGCCCGCACCCGCACCCTTGCCCGTCCGACCGATGATGTTGTTGCCCTTTACTTCATCACAGGCCCGGACGCAGCGGTCGCACAGAATGCACGCGCTGTGATCGACGAGGAACACCGGAGACGATGCGTCCAACTGCCGCCGCTCTGCTGATGGGGCATGGTTGGAAAATGCGTCGAGCTGGAATCGCGCGACATCTCCACCGCACCGCGCGGCGGCCTGTCCCAGTTCATTGAAGGCCGCGAGTTCTTGGGCGGGCGCGGGTGCTGGCGCCAGCTTCAAGTGATCCGCCGCGAGCAACTCCGTCACCACCTTCACCGCCTGCCGGACGCGGTCTCCGTCTCGCCCAGGGGCGTTCATGGTGAAGACTTCCATCCCGTCTTTGACCGGGTGCTGGCAGGCAGGCAGCAGCTTGCGCTCAGCGGCCCGCTTGCCGCGCTTTTGTCCGTAGATCTGCACGACGCACACGCGGCAGACCGCCACCGGCGTCATGTGCGGCTGGTGGCAAAGTGTCGGGATCGGGATCTTCGCCTCGTCGCCCGGCTCCTTCACATGGAGCTTCACCGCGGCATCGAAGATCGTCGTGTAGCGCGGCGTCGTCCGCCCTTCCCCATCCAGCACG
>JANOAF010000170.1:0-15070 GCA_031411015.1 Opitutaceae bacterium
GGCCAGGACGGCCTGCGTGGCTGCCAGAATATTCGCGAGGCCGGCGGGCAGGTGCTGGTGCAGGACGAAGCCACGAGTATCGTATGGGGGATGCCCGGGGCGGTGAGTCAGGCTGGTTTGGCCGACAAAATTTTACCCCTACAGGAATTGGCGGCGGAGATCGGCGTGCGGGTCGGTGTGGGGCGCCGCATGCACACGCTCTTTCCCGTGGCGTCCTTGGTCAAAGCCACATGACGACCATCGATTTCGACTATGTCCGGGCCTTCGTTCGCGACCAAGCGGCGATCGTCCTCGAGCCAGGCAAGGAGTATCTGGTCGAGTCGCGGCTACAGGCCGTGGTGCGCAAGGAGAACCTCGCGTCGATCGAGGAGCTGGTGCAGAAGTTGCGCGCCTCCCCCCAGAACGGCATGCAGCGCAAAGTGGTGGATGCCATGACGACGAACGAGACGTCGTTCTTCCGCGACATTCATCCTTTCGAGGCGCTGAAAAAAGTGCTCTTGCCGGAACTGCTGGCGCAGCGCGCGGCGGAGCGGACGCTCAACATTTGGTGCGGGGCGTCTTCCACCGGGCAGGAGCCCTTCAGCGTGATGATGATGATTGCGGAGCATTTTCCCGATTTGCTCACGTGGAATTTGAATTTTATCGCCACCGATCTCTCGAGTGATGTGCTGGCGCGGGCCAAGGCCGGCCGTTTCAGCCAGCTGGAGGTCAACCGCGGCCTGCCGGCGTCGTTGCTCGTGAAATATTTCACCCGCAATGGCAACGAGTGGGAGTTTCGCGAGGATTTGCGAAAACGGGTGACGTTTAAGGAGCTGAACCTGGTGCGGGAATGGCCGTTGATGCCGGCCACCGACATCGTGTTCCTGCGGAATGTGCTGATCTATTTCGATGTTGAGACGAAGAAAATGATCCTCGGCAAGATTCGGCGTCTGATGCGGCCCGGCGGCTACCTGTTTATGGGCGGGGCCGAAACGACCCTCAATGTGGATGATGTTTACCAGCGGGTGGCGCTGGACAAGACCACCTGCTATCGAGTGAAACCCTAGCAACCCCGAAATCCCGGGAAGGCACCTCCTAATGATCGACCTAGATCAGCTGATACAACAGGCCAACGACCTCGCTCCTTTACCGGCGAGCACGTTGCGTTTGGTGCAAATGATGAATTCGCCCCATTGCGATCTCGCGGATGTGGCGGAGTTGATCGCGTTCGATCCGGCGTTGACGGGGAATGTGCTGCGCGGGGCCAACGCGGCGACGAGCGGCAGGGTCGAGCGGGTGGGCACCGTGCAGGAAGCGGTGGGGCGTTTGGGCACCGCCCAGGTGCTGGCCCTCGCGGTGGCTGGTGGCGCCAAGCGCTACCTGACCGGTGCGATCCCGGCCTATGACTTGGGTGAGGGCGCGCTTTGGCGGCATGCGATTGTCGTGGCCTCAGTGGCGGAAACGCTCCCGAGTTATTGTGAGGTGGAAGTGCCTCCCATGGTTTTCACCGCGGCGATTTTGCACGATATCGGCAAACTCGTGTTGGGCCGGTTCCTCTCACCCGATGTCGTCAAATACATCAAGCAGGCTCAGGAATTGGATCACATCGAGCGACTGGCGGCGGAAACCCTGCTGCTGAGCGTGCACCACGGCGAACTCGGGGGCTTGATTGCCCAGCACTGGCAACTGCCTGACCGCGTCGTGCAGGCCATCATCCACCATCACGATCCCGAAACGGTGGAGGATGTCGTCTGTGACGTGACCTATTTGTCCAACTTGGTCGGTAAACAAATCGAGGCCATGCGAGATGGCCACGAGTTCAAATTTTCCGTCGAGCCCGGCGTGATGGCACGGCTCGGCCTGACCGACGTAAAACTAACCGACCTCAGCGCCGAAGCCGCGGCACGTTACGACATCGTGAGCGGCCGCTATAACGCGGTTTAACCTTTTCAACCATGACTGCCACCAATCCTAACCTCATCGAAGATGTCGTCGCTATGCTGACGGAAAGCGTCAGCGAAGTCCTCAATACCATGTTCAGTATCGAGGCCCGCCGTGCGCCCGACGGAATCGTTCCCGCCACCGGGGAGCCATTCGTGGTGGGTTCCGTGGGCTTCACCGGCGAGGCCAACGGCGTCGTTTACCTGCATGTCTCGGTGCCCTTTGCCCGCCAGCTGACCAGTCGCATGCTCGGGCTGACCGAGGCGGAAATCGAGGGCGACGAAATGGTCAACGACGTTATCGGCGAACTGAGCAATATGATTGTCGGCGCGGTGAAGTCACGGCTCTGCGACTCCGGTTTACCCTGCTTGCTGACCATCCCAACCATCGTGCGCGGCACGGCCTTGGTCGCCGAGGCGACGCGAAACTGTGAGCGACGCGAAATGAGTTTCCACTGCGGCTCCGACGTCCTCTGCGTCGAACTCCTGCTGAAATCCACCAAGTAAAACGCGCGTTTCTCCAACGCTTTATTCCATGAGCAAAAAAATTCTGACTGTCGACGACAGCAAAACCATCCGTATGATCATCCAGCGTGCGTTTCGCGCGCACGACTGCACCTTCTGCGAGGCCGCCAACGGCGAGGAAGGCCTCGCCAAGGCCGCCGGCGAGAAGCCCGACCTCATCATCCTCGACATCACAATGCCGGTGATGGACGGCATCACGATGCTCGGCAAACTCCGCGAAGATCCGGCGATTAAGGCGACGCCCGTCATTATGCTCACCGCCGAGTCCGGCGCCGAAAACGTCGCCAACATCGCGAAGCTCGGCATCAGCGATTACCTCGTGAAGCCGTTCAAGGAGGAGCAACTGATCGAGAAGGCAGGCAAGGTCATCCCGCTCACGCTCAAGGTCGCCGCCTAATCCCGACTCTTCCGCCCATCCCACCATGCCTACTCCCGCCGCTCCCGCGCCCAAGACCGACGATGTTCTGAAGCGCTATGGCATTGAAGCCGTGCCCGAAAGCGTGCGGCGCCTCGGCCAGCTCGTCAGTAAACCCGACGCCACGACCGAGCAGATCGCGAAGGTCATATCCCAGGACAAGGAATTCACCGCGCGCCTGCTGCGCATCGCGAATCCGCGTGCCGAGAGCGAGGAGGACTACGGTTGCACCACGGTCGAGGAGGCGATGCAGCGCTGCGGGATGGGCAGTGTGATCCTCGTCGCCATGCACGTGCCGCTGTTGTGCTCGGTGCGGAAAACATTTCAGACCATGCTCGGCGTCGAGCTGAAGCGGCCTTTCTGCGCGGACATGCCGATTGAGGGGGAACACGTGCTCTGTGAAATCGCCTTCACCGGCAAGGCCACCGGCTCGGCTGCTATGCGCCTGTCGCCCGCCACCGCCCAACAGATTGCCGCGCGCGTGCTCAGCATGCCGCCCGAGGAGTTGCAGGACGCCGCGATGATCGACGATGTGATCGGTGAGCTGAGCAACATGGTCGTCGGTAATTTCAAATCCAACCTCTGCGATGCCGGCTTGGCCTGCAAACTGAGCCCGCCCGCGATCTCGCGCACCGAAGATTTCGGGTTGAAGAAGGCCGAGGGCGGTCTCGCCGAGCGCATCGGCCTTTGTGGCCCGGACCTTAGCCTCTTCGTGGATCTGAACGTGAATCCTTGGGCGGAGTAATGCTGCCCGCTGGGGCGCATCTCAGTTTCTTGCCGCGACCGGCACTCGGGCGTAGCGCGGTCAGCCTGACCGCGTTCTCCGACCCAACACGGGCCTGCCCGTGCTACGCACGGCCGTGTTGCCTCCACGGTGGTGTGCAGGAAAGTGAGATGCGCCCGGCCGCTGGCTCTCGTTTGCGCGGGCTTGCATGTGCCAGTGGCGCGTGACTTGGTGGAGATGCTTTGGCCGGAGACCCCGGCTGGCTTGGTCCCCTTTCGCCACCATGGAAAAACCCGACAATAAACGCCTCTTCGCTGTCCTGCTCGCCGCCTTTCTCGGGTGGATGTTCGACGGGATGGAGATGGGCCTCTTCCCACTGATCGCGCGGCCGGCCCTGATGCAGATGCAGCAGGCGCAGGGCTTGGTCGCGAACGATGCGTTTGTCGCGCAGTGGATGGCCTATGCGACGGCGGCTTTCCTTCTCGGCGCGGCCGGCGGCGGCGTTATCTTCGGCTGGCTCGGCGACAAAGTCGGTCGCGTGCGGGCGATGGCGGCGAGTATCCTCGTGTATTCGCTGTTCACGGGCTTGATCTATTTTGCGCGGGAGCCGTGGCATCTGTGCGGCGCGCGCTTCATGGGCGCGGTGGGCATGGGCGGTGAATGGGCACTCGGCATCGCGCTCGTGATGGAAGTGTGGCCGGAGAAACACCGTCCCCTGATGGCGGGCATCATCGGTGCGGCGGCGAACGTCGGCTTCGCGCTCATCGCCATCGTCACGATCTTTTTCAAGGTTACGATCGATTCTTGGCGCTGGGTGGCGCTCATCGGCGCGGCCCCGGCGCTGCTCACGTTTGCTTTTCGCATCTTCGTGCCGGAGTCGGAAAAATGGCAGGCCGCCGTCAAATTGAGCCCCACCAAGGTGAACCCGTTGAAGGAAATTTTTGGCCCGAAACTCTGGAAACACACCCTCATCGGCACCGCGCTCTCGTCGGTGGCGCTGATTGGCACCTGGGGCTCCGTGCAGTGGCTCCCGCTGTGGGCCGACCAGATGGCCGGCGCCGCGGATCCGGCGGCGAAAGGTTGGACGGGCATGGCGTCCGGCTTCGGTGCCGTCCTCGGTTGCCTGATCGGCGCCTATATCGGGCGTTTCATCACGCGGCGCACGGCGTATTTCCTCCTGAGCCTAGGTTCCCTCGTCAGCTGCGCGCTGCTCTTCCGCGGGTTTCATTCGTATGGTCCTGCTTTTCTCGCGATGACATTTTTGGTCGGCGCGCTCACGGCGGCGTTTTACGGCTGGCTGCCGCTATATCTGCCAGAGCTTTTTCCGACCCGCGTGCGCGCCACGGGGCAGGGGCTCTCGTATAATTTCGGCCGCATCCTCGCCGCGGCCGGCGTGCTCGTGATGCCCATGCTGATGCAGTCCTTCGAAGGCAGCTACGCGAAAGCGGGTGCGACATTGACGCTCGTCTACATCGCCGGCCTCGTCCTGATCTGGTTTGCGCCCGAGACGAAGGGGAAACCGCTGCCGGAATAGAGGGCCGGTGATAGGGTGGGAGACGAGGGAGACCTTGCCCTGAAATCTACAATTTTACCGCCCGTCGCATCACCCCGTCGTCGGGTCCAACGGCTCCGACAACGCGAGGCGTCTCGCCAATCACAAGACCCCATGCCCGGCCCAAGCCTGGGTCGAGCCGCGTGGCCGCCGGGGCGGGCGACGAGTTCTTCAAACAATCTAGCTCTTACCTTGAGCACGGATGCCACCCCGTGCTCGGGTCTTGGTCTCGGCGGGAACCGCCACTCCTCGTGCGCTCCTCCTTTTTCTATCCGCGGTTTCAACCGAGGCCGATGCCAAGTCCGCTCGCGCGTAAGCTATTTCTTTAGTCCAATGAATCCGCCGGCCAATCGACCGATACCAAGCCCATGGTTTCATTCGCCATTTCGGTCGATGTTCCTCAGGCCTACGGCGTTCGCAGTCCAACTTTGCTACGGGCCGAGGCCCCACACCACCTCGGATCTCCTTCTCCCACTGGTCTCATGCGTATCCTGCTGATCGACGATCATGAAATAATCCGCGAGGGACTGCGCGCTCTGATCGAACGCATTCCGGACTGGACGGTCGTCGGTCAGGCCGCCGACGGCATCGAAGGCCTGCGCCTCGCCTTCAGTCTCAAGCCCGATGTCGTGCTGACCGACATGATGATGCCGGGGGCCAATGGCCTCGAAGTCACGCGCCGGCTGCGCGCTCATGGCTTTGCCGGAGGGATTATCATGCTCTCCGCTCACGACGGCCCTGATCTCGTGCTCGAAGCCGAGGCCGCCGGGGCCAGCCAAGTCTTGCCGAAGCAAACTACTTTTGCCGTGCTTTCAGCTGCCATCCGCGCCTCTGCCGTGGGTGCCGCCAGTTTGCCGCCTGCGGCCGACACGCCCGCCCGTGAAGGCAAGGCCCCGGCCCTCGCGAGTCTGACTCCTCGCGAAACGGAAATTCTCGCCCTCATTGCCGCGGGCTTATCGTCCAAGGAAATAGCCGATCGCCTCGGCATCAGCGATAAGACGGTCGGGGTGCACCGGCACCGCCTCCAAATCAAGCTCGGTGCCCGCGGCCCCTCGGAACTCACCCGGATCGGCGTTCGCGCCGGCCTCGCCCACCTTTAGCCCAACCGACTATGCCCGATTACCGGCCCCTCCCTCGCGTTGGTTCCGCCGGGGCTCGTCTTTTCCGACTCGCGCCCACCGTTACCTTGCTCATCGGTGTGGCGCTCTCCGTTGCCGGTTTCATCGCCGCCCGTTCCTATTATCATGCCAAGGCTCAGAGTGAGTTCATGCGAATAGCCGACCACGTGAGCAACGATGTCCAGCGGCGGATCGCCCAGCCCGTCGCCGGGATGAAGGGTGCGCGTGGCGTCTACGCCGCGAGCAAGTCGGTTGAGCGGGCGGAGTTTTCTGCCTACGTCGAGTCCCGCGACTTGGATCATGAGTTTCCCGGCCTGCTGGGATTCGGCTTCGCGGAGCGGGTGCTTCGGTCGGATTTGGCCGATTTTGTGGCCGCCGAACAGGCGGACGATGCGCCCGATTTTCACGTGTCTTCGGCCGGCGACTCAGCCGATCTTTATGTCGCCAAATTCGTCGAACCTCGCCCGATCAATTTACCCCTCTGGGGACTTGATTTGGGCGCGATCCCCGCGATCCGCCAGGCCGCCGAATCCGCCGTGCAAACGGGTCTCCCTGCTCTCACTGGCCAAATTCATCTGCTGGCAGGAGAACTGAGCCGGACCGGTTTCCTCTACTTCCTGCCGGTCTATGGCCGCGGGGTCGAACTCGCCACACCTGCCGCCCGCCAAGCTGCGCTGGTCGGTCTGGTCTTTGCCCGCATCGACAGTGCGAACCTGTTCGCCAACCTCATCGATGGTGTCGATCAGATGGTCGACGTCGAGGTATTCGACGGCTTCATTCACAGTCAGGAGAACCTTATCTTCGACGCGAAGAATCATCGGGTCGGCGCCCCAACCGCCGGCGCAGCCAACGATTTTTCCGGCCGGCTGTTTCAGCAAGTCACGCCGATTTCGGTCGGTGGCCACACGTGGACTCTGGTGTTTACTTCGACCCCCAAGTCTGAGCGCACGTCCGCCTCGTGGATTCCGTGGCTGGTGGGTCTCGGCGGAATCGGCCTGAGCGGTCTGGGCGCTTTCGCCGTGTGGTTTCTCTCTACCGCCCGGGGACGCGCCGAGAGCCTCGCGCACAGCATCACCAAAGAATTGCGCGCCTCGGAGGCCGAAGCCCAACGGCTGGCGCTTGTTGCCGAGCGCACCCAAAACGCCGTCGTCATCACGGACAGCGCGGGCCGCATCGAGTGGACCAATGCGGGTTTCACGCGCGTCACCGGTTACGCCGCGAGCGAAGTGATCGGCCGCACCCCCGGCTCATTCTTGCAGGGGCCGGAAACCGATCCGGCCACCGTCGCCTTCATGCGGGCCGCCATCGCACGCGGTGAGGCCTTTGCCGTCGAGGTCCGCAACTACCATAAGTCCGGGCGCCCCTATTGGCTCTCGGTCGACGCCCAGCCGATTCACGATGACGCGGGAAGGGTGACTCGCTTCATGGCCATCGAAAGCGACATCACGGCACGCAAGCTCACCGAACAGTCCCTCGCGGATGTCAGCCGGCTCCAGCAGGCCATTCTCGACGGCACCGTCTACGCCATTATCAGCTGCACGCCCGACGGCATGATCACCACCGTCAACCACGGGGCGGAGAAGATGCTCGGATATAATCGCAGCGAGTTGGTCGGTCGCCATTCGCCGGCCCTCTTCCACGATGGGGCCGAAATCGTGGCCCATGCGGAAGAACTCACCCGCGAACTGGGCCTTATCGTTGAGCCCGGCGTCAAAACCTTGTTCGCCCTGGCAAAGCTCGGGTTCACCAGCGAGCTCGAGTGGACCTACATTCGCAAGAACGGCATCCGCCTGCCCGTCGTTCTGAGCATCACCGCCCTGCGCGCGGCCGACGGGGCGATCACGGGCTACCTCAGCATCGCCTACGACCAGACTACCCAGAAACTGCAGACCGCCGAACTTGAACTCGCCAAACAAAATGCCGAGGCGCTCAACGTCCGCCTGACCGCGTCGGTGACCGAAGCCCACGCCGCCGTCGAGGAAGCCCGGCAGGCCAGCTTGGCCAAGAGTCAGTTTCTCGCGACGATGAGTCATGAAATCCGCACGCCGATGAACGGTGTGATCGGCATGACCTCACTCCTCCTCGATTCACCCCTCTCGCCGACGCAGCGCGAGTTTACCGAGATCATCCGCCAGAGCGGCGATTCGCTGCTGACCGTCATCAACGACATCTTGGATTTCTCCAAAATCGAATCCGGCCGGATGGAGCTGGAGGGCCAGGAGTTTTCCGTGCGCGATTGCATCGAAGGCACGCTGGACGTGCTCGCCCCCCGTGCGGCCGAAAAAAACCTCGATCTGCTCTACGAAATCACCGACGGCACGCCGGGCTACGTGCGCGGCGATTCCACCCGCCTGCGCCAGATTTTGATGAACCTGTTGGGCAACGCCCTCAAGTTCACCGCCGCGGGCGAGGTCGTGCTGACGGTGCACGCGGTGTCTCGCCCCGATGAGGTCGTCGAACTCGCGTTCGCCGTGCGCGACTCCGGCATCGGCATTCCGCCAGAGGCCATGGGGCGCCTGTTCAAGTCTTTCAGCCAAGTCGACGCCTCCACCAACCGGCGTTTCGGCGGCACCGGACTGGGACTCGCCATCAGCAAACGTCTCGCCGAGCTGATGGGCGGACGTATTTGGGTCGAGAGCACGCCCGGGGTTGGCTCTACGTTCTCGTTCACCGTGATCGTGGCGAACGCCCCCGCCGGCCCCCGCCCCGTTGCCGATACCGCCCACCGCACCTTGGCCGGAAAACGCCTGCTCGCGGTCGACGACAATGCCACCCATCGCCGGCTCATCGCCACGATGGCCGCGAAATGGGAAGTCACCTGCGTGGCTTGTGCATCGGGCCCCGAAGCACTCGAGATTTTGCGCAGCGGGGCGAGGTTCGATGTCGCCATTTTCGACCTGCACATGCCCGGGATGGACGGCGCCACGCTCGCTGCCGCACTTCGCGCCGAGTTTCCGGCGCTCCCCCTTCCGCTCTTGCTGCTTTCGTCGACCAGCCGGCGCGATCGTGTGCCCAACCCCTCTCACTTCGCGGCTTTCCTTACCAAGCCCGCCAAGCCCGCCCAGATCCTCGAAGCCCTCCACCGCATCATCGACGGTGGAAAAATCCCCGCGGCGCTCGCGCCGACCCGTCGCGCCGCGCCCGCCCCTCCGACCCGCCCGGAGCGGATCCTCCTCGCTGAAGACAACTCCGTTAATCAAAAGGTCGCGCTCCACATGCTCACGCAGATGGGCTTCCGCGCTGATGTCGCCGCCAACGGGCTTGAGGTTCTCGCCGCGGTCCAGCGCCAGAGCTACGACATTATTTTGATGGACGTGCAGATGCCCGAGATGGACGGGCTGGAGGCGACGCATCGGCTCCAAGAATTGATCCCCGACGCTTCCCGGCGGCCTTGGATCATCTCGCTCACGGCGAATGCCATGGAGGGTGATCGCGAACTATGTCTGGCCTCCGGCATGGACGACTATCTCTCGAAGCCGCTCAAACCTGATGCACTCGCTGCGGGTATCGCCCGGGCGCGCCGCATCGTGCGCCCCGGCGCGACGGTTTAGCGAGGAGACGCCGACCGCATCAACAGCCCTTTATTATCGGGCGGCAAGCAGGCGGACTACCGCTTCGTTCAGCTCCCGCAGTTCGAGGGGTTTGGCCAATTTCGTCACCCCGGGCAGTGCTGCCAAGCGCGCCTTTTCGCGTCCAAAGTCGCCGCTCATGATCACCGCCGGCAATCCCGGTTGCAGCACTCGCATCGCCTGGATCAAATCAATCCCGCTCCCGCCGGGCATCGTGAGATCGGTCACGAGCAAGTCCACCGGCGTGTGCGACGCGCGCATCGATGCCAGGGCGGATTCGGCACCGGTGTAGCCGCTCACCGTATGACCCGCTTTCGTCAGGGTGGCGGTCATCAGCTCCAAGATCATTTCGTCGTCGTCCACCACGACGATGCGGCCCGTCACGGCATTTGGCGGACGCGTCGGAACCGCCGCGGTTTCGATGGGAAGGATGATCCTCACCGTGGTGCCGACTCCCGGTTTGCTCTCGACGCTGATTTGCCCGTCATGCGCCTCGACGATCTCGCGCACCACCCCCATGCCGAGGCCGGTGCCTTGTCCGGCGGGCTTCGTCGTGAAGAACGCCTCGAAGATTCGGGCGAGCGTCGCCTCGTCCATCCCGGATCCATTATCAGTGACCGTGATCTGCACCGCACCTCCCGGCTGCGCCGGATTGACCACCGGCTCGAGGGAGAGAGTCACCACTCCTCCCGTGGGCGCACAGGCATGGGCTCCGTTCAGGCTCAGGTTCATCAACACCTGCATGATCTGACCCTCGTCGGCCATGATGGACGGACAGGCCTTCAGGGCCAGATTCAGCGAGACCCTTCTGGGAATAACCGCGATAATCAAAGGCGCGGTCTCACGCACCAATCGCTCCATGTTGGTCGGCGCCCGTTTGGTGTTTTGCTCGCCGCGCGCAAACTGCATCAGCCGCAGCACGAGATCCCGCGACCGATCGCACGCCCGCCGTGCGATTTGTAAGCTGGGCACGGCCGATGCCCCCGGCGCCAGCTCTCCCAGCGCCATCTGGATATTCCCACCGATGCCCGTCAGCAGGTTGTTGAAATCGTGCGCCACGCCGGCCGCAAACTGCCCGAGCATACCCATTTTTCGAGATTCCCGCAGCATCAGCTCCAACTCGGATTTCCGGGCGGCTTCGAGTTGCGCGGCATGAATATTTTGGAGGGTGCCAGTCATCACATGGGCCATCCCGGCCTCGTCCCGCTGGGTAACCCGACCGAACAATCGCACCCACCGGTAGTCGCCGTCGGCAAACCGCCCGCGATACTCGATCGAGCACTCCTGCGTCTCACCGCGTATCACCCGCTGCAGCTCCGCTTCCACGCCAGTGCGATCCTCTGCGGCGACATTGGCGAGCCATTCCTCGTGGCTCGCTGCGGGCAGCCCACCCGGTTGAAAACCCATGATGCAACGGCCTACATCACCGGTATCCACCCGCACCCGGCCGGTTTTCAGATTCCATTCCCACCACACGAGCTCTGCAATCTCGAGCGCTTGCTGGAGGCGGCCGTGCTCCAGTTCGAGCTGCTGTCGGCTGGCTTGCAGCGCCTGCTCGGCCGTCTTCCGGGGCGTGATATCGTAGAGCGCGACAAGGTGCAGCCCCGCCATCGCTGTCCCCAGATCAGCGGCGCTCGCCACGACAATGCGGCTCGTGCCATCACGGCAGCGAACCGTAACCTCCAAGTCTTCAAAATTTGTCCCGTCCCGCGCTGCCCGGGCCAGGCGCTCCTGCCAAGCCTCGGCCGTCAACCGCCGATACTCCGGATCAGGGTAGGCCTTCAGCCACCAGTCGGCCAGCGTCGGAATATCCGCCTGCGTATAACCGAAAGTTTTCTCAAATGCCGCGTTTAAGCGGACGACGTTCTGGGCTGCATCGTTCAATGCCAGCGGCACCGGCGAAGAGTCAAAGAGCGCGCGGTATTGCTCGGCGCTGGCCTGCAACGCGATCTCAGACTCTTTCCGCTCGGTGATGTCCACCCAATACCCAAGGATTTCCAAAGGCGCGCCCGCCGCATCGCGGATCAAGCGGTTTTCATCCCGCATCCAACGGTAGGTCCCATCCTTCAGGCGAAACCGATATTCTTGGACATGGCTGCCGTGCCGGAACAATTCGGCCAGTCCTCGCAAGACGTTTGGCGCGTCGTCGGGATGGAGGTGGCTCAACCAAAAGCTGGGATCGGCGAGAAAGTCTTCCGGGGTATGGCCGAGCTGTCTCTCCAGATTCCGGCTGATGAACGTCGCCCCGTAATCGCCCGAGGCGCGCGAGGTGTAGATCACGGCGGGACTGGAGGACACGAGATAGTCCAGTCGATCCACGCTCGCCTGCAACGCCGCCGCTGCCGCCCGGCGCGCGGTGATATCGGTCTCGATGGATACGAAATGGGTGACGACTCCGGCCGCCGTCACCACCGGGGTGAGGCTGAGTTCGACCCAGTATTCTTCGCCCGCCTTGTTGTAGTTGATGAGCTCCACCTGCGTCGTCTTACGTTGGCGGAGGCCTTCCCGGATTCGGTCCAATGCGGCCCGATCGGTCTTGGGCCCTTGAAACAAGCGCGGGGTCTTTCCGATCAGCTCCGCTCGGGTGTAGCCGCTCAGCCGCTCCATGGCCGGGTTCGCGAAGACGATCGTCGGCCCCGCTTGGGATTCGAAATTAGCTTCGGTGATCATCACCGCCTCGATGATTTGGGCCACGCTCGCCTCGAGCAGGCGGAGCTGATCGTGCGCCTGCATCCGGTCGGTCACATCGCGGTTCATGCCCACGAGCCGGCGCACCCGGCCGCCTGCCTCCATCTCCGCCATGCCATTCGCTTCGATCTGGCGCATCGCCCCATCGCTGCGGCGGAACGCGCGAAACGTAAAAAGCTGCACCCCTTTGCCGATGAGCAGATCATCAAAGCGACCTTTGACGAGTTCCCGATCGTCCGGATGCAGCAAGGATCGCCAATTGTCGGGCGAACCATCGAACTCGCCGACGGCATAGCCGTAGAGTTCATGCATCGCGCCATCCCAGATCAACCGGCCGGAGTTCAGATCAAATTCCCAGACCCCGAAACCCGCGCCTTTCACCGCCAGCTCCAACCGCTGTTCAAGGTGGGAGACGGCGGAGCGGGACTCGAAGAGCTGGCGTTCGCGTTCGCGCGCGGCGGCCTCGGCCGCTTTGCGCGCGGTGATGTCGCTATGGGTGCCGACCATTCGGAGCGGCCGGCCCGCGGCATCGCGCAAGATCACGAGGCCCCGCGTCAGAATCCATTTATAGGACCCGTCTTTGCACCGCAGGCGATGCTCGTTGGTGAAGCCCGTGGCCTTACCCTCCAAGTGGGGCTGCAGAGCGGCCATCACCCGGGTCAGGTCCTCCGGGTGGACCTTGCTCGCCCAAGCCTCTTTCGTGGAGTCCATCTCGTTCTCACCGTAGCCGATCATCGACTTGAATCGCTTCGAGAAAAAGGCCGTGTCGTCGGCCATATTCCAATCCCACAATCCGTCTCCCGCGCCCTCCAGCGCGAATCGCCAACGCCCTTCGCTTTCCCGCAGCGCCGCCTCCGCCTGCTTGCGCTCGGTGATGTCGCGGGTCACCGCCAGCATCTGTTTCACCCGGCGCGTTGGCCGCTCCTCCCACAGCGGGACCGCGCGCTGTTCCATCCAGTGTCTTTGTCCGTCCAGCGCGATGATCTCGAAGATCTGATTGGTGGTTTCGCCGCGGAAGACCGCCGCCACTCCGGCGGTAAACAATGCGCGATACGTTGGCTCGATGAGTTCGAGCGTGTTGAGTCCTCGCACTTGCGCCATTGATCGTGCCGCGATCATTTGCAGGCCGGCGGGATTCATTTCCAGCAGCTCGCAGTTTTCTCCCAGCAGCTTCACGCATTCCGGCTCTGCATCCACGATACTGCGGAATTTCTGTTCGCTGTCCCGCAGCGCCGCCTCCGCGGCCTTCCGTTGCGTGATATCCACCATCACACCGCCGAGACTTTTGGCCCGGGCGCCCTCCACCTCCACGGTTACGATATCCCGCAACCAAACCGCGCTCCCGTCGGCGGCCAACATCCGATATTCGAACTCGTGATCCTGTTTTTTCTTCGTGCACGTCACGCAATAGCGGACGGCCTGGTCCCGGTCATCGGGATGGATGTGGTCGGCCCAGAAGGTGGGTTCCGTGGTCCACCGCGCCAAGGGATAGCCGAGCAGGCGTTCGGCCCGCGCGCTCACGTAGGTGAAATGCAACGTGGCGGCATCCGCTTCCCACACGATGCCGTCCACCGACTCGATCAGCCGCGCAAATTTCGCGGCACCGGCCTGTTGATCGTCCGCCGATTTCCGATTGACGGTGATATCCTCCAGCGCGAGGCGGCGCTCCGCGCCACTTTCCGCGCGGGTGGCCACCATGCGCACGATCCGCACCGGCTGGCGCTCGGAGTGGAGCGCGACTTCGCAACTCTGCGAGGACTCACCCGTGAACAAACTTAACATCCACGCGTTGAAGCGGCCCTGATC
The DNA here is from genome assembly GCA_031411015.1 of Opitutaceae bacterium. Lineage (GTDB taxonomy): Bacteria > Verrucomicrobiota > Verrucomicrobiia > Opitutales > Opitutaceae > ER46. Next base: position 14,317 of record JANOAF010000170.1, read on the forward strand.
GGCCTGCGCGATAAGCGCAGCCAGGCGCCGGCCCTGCAGCCGTGCTCGCTCGGTGCCGAGCAAGCCCTCCGCCGCGAGATTGGACTGAGTGATCTGGCCGGCTCGATCCACGCTGAGGTATCCGACCGGAGCGAAGTCATAAAGTTCGGTGTAGTGAGCGAGCGCGGCCTCCAACTCTTGTCGCGACTGGACGAGCTTTTCGTTCTGCATCTCCAGTTCGATCTGGTGCACCTGAAGCTCGTGCAGCAGTCGATTGGCTTCGGCCACCGGAAGGGGCGCAGCGGCCGGTGTCGCCTGAGATTTCAACCCTGCTTCGGCCTTGCGACGAAGTTCGGTGGCGGAGCGTGGTTTACCGGAAGGCATAAAAAATTGAAAGACGGTAGGGGATGATCGTGCCAGCCGCTTCAGATGCAAGGCCTCTCAACCCATCACCCTCGATCGGACGGGTGGCTGGCAGGCGGCGCCCGTCACGGTCGCCCTGGCAGCCGGTCGGACTGAGGCGACTGAAGGCTTCTATAGATTAATAACCGTCTTCGAATGTATGTTGCGCGCCAATACGTGAGGCCAGATGGCCTTCATTTTCTAAGTCCGAAAGGCTGCTATCCCCAGATCTGAGACTCAGACTTCAAACCCGTGCCGCGCGTGCCAGTGGCGCGTCTCGCCGGGGGCGAGCGCGAGCGCGAGATACGGCTCGACGGAGGCGGTGTGTGCGTTGGCCCACACGGGGCATTCGCTCGGCGGGTAGTTTACAGCG
>JANOAF010000171.1:0-9486 GCA_031411015.1 Opitutaceae bacterium
CGGGGTGAGGGCACCCCGCCTACATCACCAACAAGGCCGCCACAGGAAATCGTTGCCGCGCACGCACCGGGGCCAATCCTCGCCCCCATGCCCCGTCCCGCGAAAAAGATTTCCCAGACGCAGCTCGCCCACGAACTCGGCATCTCGCAGGCGCTCGTCTCGCTCGTGCTTAACGGCCGCAAGCTGGGCATCAACGCCGAGACCTACGATCGGATCTGGGCGCATGCGGTGAAGCGCGGCTACAGCCCGAAGGGCATGCGCCTCGCGTCGTCCCCCGCCGCGCAGGGCCGGCAGGTCGGGATCATTTTGCGCGCGCCGCTGCGGCTGAGCACGCCGACGATGTATTTTGGCCACGTGCAGCACGGCATGCACACCGCGATCGAGGCGCGCGAATTCGCCACGGTGTTTCTGGGCGCGGAGGATCAACTCGACGCCAAAAAACTGCGTCGGGTTTTCGCGGCCGGGCATTCGTTTCAGGGCATCGTGCTGGTCGGCGAAGTCGCCCGCAGTTTCCTCGATCAATTGCGCGGCTTCGGGCTGCGGATCGTCGCGGTCTCAGCCCGCTATCCCGGTCTCTGCCATTCGGTGCTCGGCAACGAACCGCAGGCCCTCGAGTCCTTGGTTGAACATCTGCACGCGCTCGGCCACCGGCGTTTCGGCTGGCTGGGCGGCAACGCCGGGCTCGGTCGCCACGAGGCGCGGCTGCAGGCGCTGGAGTCGGCGCTGGCGAGGTCGGGCCTCGCGCTCGACCGGCGTTACGTCCTGAAGCAAAAGGAAGGCGACCGCATCGACGGCGCAGACGCGGTGCGCGCGCTGCTCCCGCACGCCACGCGCAAGGATTTCCCCACGGCGTTTGTCGCCTACAACACGCTGATGGCCTCGGGTGCCGTGCGGGAGTTTGAACGCGCCGGTTGGCCGGTGCCGCGCCGCGTAAGCATCGTGAGTGCGGACGTATCGCCGCTCGCGTCCGAACATGTGCCACGCATCACTGCCGCAGGCTCGAATCCGGAAAAACTCGGCGAGGCCGCGGCTCGCCTCGTGCTCGAAAGCGCCCCCGCCATCGGCGGGGGCTGCACCGATCTCATGTTGCCGGCGCAGCTGTTCGTGGGCGACACGACGGGAAAGGCGCCATGAGGCAGGCCGGGACCACAGTCACTCCACCCCGTTTCCCCTTGCTGTCTGATAACTATTAAAACCCATTGGCGGGCCGCCTGCCGCCGCGCCCCATGACCCAGTTCGACTACGCCGTCCTCGTTTTCTACTTCGGCTATATGCTGGCGATCAGCTGGGTGTTCCGGCGGTTTGTCACCAACGTCAGCGATTATTTTCGCGGCGGGGGCAAAGCACTCTGGTGGATGGTCGGCGGCTCCGCGTTCATGGTGCAGTTCAGCGCGTGGACATTTACCGGCGCGGCGGGCGAGGCCTACAAAAACGGCTGGCCGGTCGCTGTGATCTATTTCGGCAATTCTGTCGGTTTCATGCTCAACGCCCTGCACTTCGCGCCGCGTTTCCGCCAGCTCCGGGTCGTCACCGGCATGGAGGCGATCCGCCAGCGCTTTGGCCGCGCGAGCGAGCAGGTGTTCACGTGGCTCCAGCTGCCTTTCGGCCTGCTGCAGGCGGGCATCTGGCTCAACTCGCTCGCCGTGTTTTTCGCTGCGATCTTCGACCTCGATGTCCCGACGACGATTGCCGTCACCGGCGGCGTCGTGCTCGTGATGGCGCTCGTCGGCGGGAGCTGGGCGGTGCTCGCGAGCGATTTCATCCAAGTGCTCATTCTCATGCCCGTGTGCCTCGCCGTCACCGTGCTCGCGCTGGTGAAAGTCGGCGGGCCCGCGGCGTTTCTCGAAAAAGCCCCCGCCCATCACCTCGATCTCGGGCAGGTTTTCTCCGCGGATTTTCTCGGGCTGTGGTGCGTGGCGATGGTGCTGAAGCAGCTCCATACGACAAACAACCTCGGCGACGCCAACCGCTACCTCTGCGTGAAGGACGGCGCGCACGCGCGCAAAGCCGGCTTTCTCGGCGCGGGGCTTTTCCTCGTCGGCATCGTCATCTGGTTCGTGCCGCCGATCGCGGCGGCGATTCGCTTTCCGGATTTGCAGGCGATGTTTCCCACGTTGCGCAATCCCGCGGACGCCTCGTTCATCGCCATAGCGCGCGACGTCATGCCCGTCGGCATGATGGGCCTGCTCGTCAGCGGGATCTTTGCCGCGACGATGTCTTCGATGGATTCCGGCCTGAACAAAAACACCGGTTTCTTCATCAAAAATTTCTACCAACCCGTGCTGAAGCCGCAGGCGACGGACGCGCACCTGCTCAAGGTCGGAAAAATCGCCACCGTCGTCTTCGGCCTGCTGATCATCGTGGTTGCGATCCAGATGAGCCAGTTGCGGGGCCTCTCTCTTTTCCAGCTCACCCAGCGCCTGAGCATCTTGATCGGCATCCCGATCATCGTGCCGCTTTTTCTCGGGCTCATCGTGAAGCACACTCCGCCTTGGTCGGCGTGGAGCACCGTGGTCGTCGGGTTTCTCAGCTCGCTTTTTATCACCAGTCAACTGACGCCGGAGTGGGCGACGGAATTTTTCCACCTCGGGCACGCGCTCTCGCCCGCGAGCGTGGAATACTGGCGGCAGTCCGCGGAGCTCCTCGGCAACGTCGCGGTGTGCTCCACGTGGTTCCTGGCCACGAAGCTCTTTTGGTCGCGCACGTCCGCCGAGACGAAGGCGCGCGTCGATCATTTTTTTCGTCGGCTCAACACACCCGTCGATTTCAACCGCGAGGAAGGCGCGCACGCGGCCAACGACGGCCGGCAGTCGCGCGTCGTCGGCTGGCTATGCGTCGCCTACGGCGGGTTTGTCGCGCTGCTCGCGCTGATTCCGAATCCCACGGCCGGCCGCCTGGCCTTTCTCGGGTGCGGCGCCGTCGTGCTCGGGATCGGTTGCGCCCTGATTCGCTCCGGGCGGAAACACGATTCTCTCGCGTCATGAAGACATCGCCTTCCATCGCGCTCCTCTCCGCCGCCACGCTTGCGTTGGGGGCGGGCGCGGGATTTGCGCAGAACACCACCCAGCCTGCGGCCGACGACCCCGTGAAGCTCTCCGAATTTTCGGTCTCCGCGAAACCGCTGAGCGACTACGCCGCCGCCGAAGCCACGACCGGCACCCGCGTCGTCAGCACGATCCGCGATCTGCCCTTCAGCGTGAACGTCGTGACCGGCGAGCTGCTCGACGATTTTCAGGCCCTCGATTTCCGGGATCAGATGGCTTACACGAGCAACGTCACCGGCTACGAAACGCTCTCCAGCGGCTACAGCATCCGCGGCTTCGACGCCGACGTGCAGCTGCGCAACGGCTTTCGCCGCATCGGCCTGATCGACAAGGTGAACATCGAGCGCGCCGAGGTGATCAAGGGCCCCGCCGCGTCGATCTACGGCGCGGTGTTTCCCGGCGGGATCGTGAACTTCGTCACGCGCAAGCCGCGCACGTCGCCACAGCAACGCGTCACGTTCACGGTCGGCAATCACGATCTCTACCGCGCGCAGGTTTCCTCGACCGGCCCGCTCGGGGATGGAAAAAAATTCTTCTACCGCATCGACGCCGCGGCCGACCAGCGCACCTTCGACCAGCGCTACAAGGAGAAGAATCAGGCGACGGTTTCGGGCCAGCTCTTGTTTCAACCGAGCGCGGCGACGAGCGTGAACGTCGAGTTCGAGTGGCTGGAGCGCCGCGAACGCGGCATCACTTCGAACAGCACGGTGCCGTTTCGCATCCAGACCGGCGTGCTCGATCCGTATCGGGTGCAGCCGGCCACCGGCACGCCGCGCACCTACACGCGCTACCTCGGGATTGCGACGGACCTGATCGACTTCAACTCCCAGGGCCCGCACACCTACGCCAACCGCTACGTGCGCAACATCACCGGCACGCTCGAGCACCGGTTCAACGAAACGTTCTCCTTCCGCAGCGGCGCGAACTGGTTCGAGCGCGGCCTCACGCGGCAGGAAGCCGGCGGCCGCGATCAGTTCAACCCCGCGACGCGCACCATTCAGCGCGGCACCGCGCGCTACCGGCCGTTTCCCGAGGGCGGCGCCACCTGGCAAAACGATCTCGTCGCGTCGTTCACCACGCCGGGAGTAAAACACAAATTGCTCCTCACGCTCGACTGGCAGCGGCAGACCCAGCAGCCGAAACAATACGACGCCGCGGTGAACGCCGCTTTCCCCGCCGCCGTTGCCAACGGTCTCAGCATCGACAACCCCGACTACAATTTCGCCGCCTACAAGGACAACCCCGCGCTCTTCACCACGATTCAAAACGAGGACGACACGATCGACCTGCGCGGCGTGTTTCTCAGTGAGCGCGCCAGCCTCCTCGACGGCCGGCTGCTCATCCTCGCCGGATTGCGTCGGGATCAAGCCACGAGCACGACCCGCGACCGCGTGTCCGCGACCACGACGGAGATCGATTCCCGCGCGTGGACGCACCAACTCGGATTGAATTTCCGCGTGCTGCCGCAGCTCACCGCCTACGCCAACACCAGCAAATCCTTCGTGCCGCAGTTCGGCTCCGGCCTCGACGTGAACGGCGTGCGTTTCAATTTACCCAATGAAACTGGTCAGGGCTGGGAGGCGGGACTCAAGGGCGAGGTGTTCTCCAACCGCCTCGCGTTCACGCTCGGTTGGTTCGACATCGAGTTGGAAAACGTGCCGACGACGGTCACCGACTCCGCCACCGGTCGCACCGTGACGCTCACCAACGGACGGCAGGCTTCGAAAGGCGCGGAGTTCGACTTCAACTGGATCGTGACGGACGCCCTGCAAATATTCGGCGGCTACGGTCACACCAAGGCGCGCGTCGTGAGCTTCGAGGGCGCGCGGCATCTCATCGGCGCGCCGACGCGCCGCACGCCCCGCAACACGGTCGGGCTCGGCGCGAAATACGACGTAAAGCGCGGCACGCTCAAGGGGGCCTACGCCACCGCGGGTTTCCGCTACAACAGCTCGTCGCTGCCGAATCCCTCCACTGGCCGCAATCTCGCCGCCTCCACCACCAACCCGATCGTGAACAACCCGATGCCGAACGGCCTGCTGCCATTTCCCAACCTCGCGCGCGGCGCGCTCGTCACGGTCGGCAGCGTGCGCGTCGACGATGGCCGCGAGTCCGTCCGCAACGCCGCCTACCGCATCGTCGATCTCGGAGCCGGCTATCGGTGGCGACGCGAACGCTACGTGCACAAGGTCCAGGTGAATCTCGGCAATATCTTCGACCGGCGCTACACCTACGGCTCCAGCGGTCAGGGCGACCGCCTCAGCCTCAGCGCGACCTACGATCTCACGTTCTGACCCACATGGACTCGCATCGTGGTCACCTGATCCTCCTGCCGCCGAACCGCGTGTGGCGCACCTACCCCGGCGGCCGCACGCTCGACGCTCTCGCCGGCGCACCCGCACCGGCCGACACGCATTTCGCCGAGGACTGGATCGCATCGACCACCATCGCTAAAAATCCTCCCGGCACTCCGGCCTACGCAACCGCGTCTGGCTCTCAGCGCTCCACTCTCAACTCTCAGCCCTCCTCGCCCGGGATCTCGTCGGTGCGCATCGGCCACGATCCGGCGCCGCACGATTTCGCCACGCTGCTCGCCAGCGATCCCGAATATTTTTTCGGCGCGGCGCACACGACGAAGTTTGGGGCGCAACCGCAGCTCCTCGTGAAGTTCTTGGACAGCGGCACGCGGCTCCACTTTCAAGTCCACCCGACGCGCGAATTCGCTCAGCGCGTGCTCGGCGCACCGAGCGGCAAGACCGAAGCCTACTACGTCCTCAGTTGTAGGGCGGGGTCGTCCGACTCCGCGGTCAGGGCGAATGCACTTCCAATCCCGGCGGGGTCAGGAGACCCCGCCCTACAACCCGCCTCGCTCTCAGCTCTTTCCTCTCAGCTCTCAGCTCCCCGCGAAGCGACAGGCTACATCTATGTCGGCTTCCAGCGTCCGCCGACACCTGCGCAACTCCGCGAGTGGATCGTCACGCAAAATCTCGCGGCCATCGAAGCGTGCTTCGACAAAATCCCCGTGAAACCCGGCGACACCTTTATCATCCCCGGCGGGACCCCGCACGCGCTCGGAGCCGGCGTCTTCATGGTCGAGATTCAGGAGCCGAGCGATCTCGTGGTGCGTTTCGAGTTTGAGCGCGCGGGCTATGTCTTGCCCGAGACCTCGCGCTTCATGGGCCGCGACGTCGATCTCGCGTTGCAGGTGTTTAATTTTTCCCCGCTCGGCGCCGACGATCTCGCGACGCGCGTGCGTTGCACGCCGCGTCGATTGCGGGCGCTGGGGCCAAGTTCCCATCAGGACGAATTAGTCGGGCGCAACCAGACCGACTGCTTTCGCGTGCTCAAGTCCACGCTCGATTCCGCCGTGACCAAGCACGAAGACGCCGCCGTCATCGCCATCGTCACGAGCGGAGGCGTAACCGTCGAAGTGGGCGGCGACGTCCACCACCTGCGAAGCTACGACAAGTTTTTCCTGCCCGCGGGTCTTGGGCCCGTTCGCTTCACCCCCGGACTCGGCGGCGCCGAAATCCTCGAGTGTCTGCCGCCGGCGTAAAGGGACCAGAGACCATAGGACCAAAAGACTTTTCCCAAGCCACGATGATTTCTTTCCGCCCAGTCCCTCGGTCCCTTGGTCCTTTAGACGCTTAGTCCCTTTTTCATGCCGCGCCCTTCGTCTCTTCTTGCCGTCGTCACGCCGCCGGAGCGTCGTGAATTTTTCCCCGAGCCGCTGCTCTCCGAGCTGCGTGGGCTCGCGACGGAATTTCACTTCCTCGATCCCACGAACTTGAATGACGCCGCCTTCGCCCGCGAACTCGCTGCCATCAATCCCGAGGTCGTCCTCGGTTGTTGGAAGACGCCGGCCCTGCCCTCGGTGCTGCCCCCGCGTCTCCGCTACGTTTGCTACGTCGTCGGCTCCGTGAAAAAAATTATTACGCGTGCGCATCTTGAACGCGGCCTACTCCTGACCAATTGGGGCAGCGCGATTAGTCGCACGGTCGCGGAGGGCGCGCTGCTCCACATCCTCGCCTGTCTGCGCCGGACCTCGCATTGGGCCGTCGCGATGCACCAGCCCGGTGTGGCCGCTTGGAAACACGGCCTCTCGGACTCGCGGTCGCTCTTCGGCCGCAGCATCGGCATCCACGGCTTCGGTTCGGTCGCGCGCGAACTCGTCGCCTTGCTCAAGCCGTGGGGCTGCCGCATTGCGGTCTTCGCCCCCGATCTCGCGCCGGCTGACTTGGATTCCCGCGGTATTGCCCCCGCCGCCACCCTTGAGGCGCTGTTCGCCGAAAACGAAATCCTCGTCGAACTCGCGCCGCTCATTCCCACGACGTCCGGCATTATCACGGAAAAACTTCTGCACCTGATCCGACCGGGCGGCGTGTTCGTGAACGTCGCCCGTGGCGCGATCGTCGACGAGGCCGCCCTGCTCCGAGTCGCGCGCGAGGGAAAGATCAGCCTCGGACTCGACGTGTTCACGCAAGAGCCGCTGCCGGCCGACAGCGGCTTCCGCAGCCTACCCGAAGTGAGCCTCACCCCCCACAACGCCGGGCCGACCATCGACCGCTACCCTGACGCCGGTGCGTTCGCCCTAAAAAATCTCCGGGCCTACGCCGAGGGCCGACCATTCGAAGCGGTCGTGACGCCCGAGGTGTATGATCGATCTTCCTAACGTAGCGCGGTGCTTTAGCCCGCGTCGCCAACGATCACCTTATGCGACCCAGCCGCGGGCTGAAGCACCGCGCGACAACAAACCATGAAACCTCTCCGCGCCCTCCGCGTTTTCATTTTGCTTTCGTTCGCGGCCGTTAGTGCGTCCGCCGCCAGTGATCCCGCGTCCGTCGTGCCTGCCGCCAGCCCGCGCACCCTCGTCCTCGTCGGCCGCGCCGAGGCCTTCCGCACCTACTGCATCAGCGGCCCCGGCGCGAAACCGTTCGCCAAACTCCGCGCTGACCTCGACGCGAAGTTCCTCGCACTCCCCTTCCCCGCCGAACCGATCACCTATGGTGATCCCTCGCCGTCGAAACGTGATTCCGCGAAAGCCGACCAGTGGCGCGACCTGCAGGATGTGTGCGGCATCGTCAGCGGCGTCGCCGAAGCCGCCACGGTCTGCTGGCTTGTGACCGGCGAAGAAAAATATTTCGTGAAGGCCCGCGAATTTCTCCTCGCCGCCTGCGCTTGGCATTTCGATCCCGACTGGAAATCTGGCGCTGTCGTGGGCGCGACCGACATCACCTACAACGACGAGGGTCACTTCCGCCTCTGGCGTAAACTCCCACTCGTCTACGATCAGCTCCGCGCCCGGCTCACGTCGGTCGAGAAGAAAATTATCCTCGCCCATTTCCGTGAGCGCGGCCGCCGCTCCGCCGCGTGGATCGAAAAACAGGGCGACATCTCGCACGTCGTCCGCAACTCTGCCGAGTCCGATCTGTCGTCGCACCCGATCCGGTTCATGCCGATGACCGGCCTCGCCGGCCTCGCGCTCTGGGACGATCTCCCCGAGGCCCGCGCGTGGTGGGCCTTCGCCTACAAGTTCTACCGCGATCAGTTTTCGCCGTGGGGCGGCGACGACGGCGGCTGGGCCGAGGGCAGCGCCTACTGGCGCGGCACGATCGAGCACGCCGCGTTTCAGGACACGCTCCTCTCGCTCGGCGACCCGACCGCCTACGCCACGCCGTTCTGGAAAAACTCGCCCTACTTCTGCCTCTACAACGTGCAGCCCTACCGCACGTCGACGTTTGGCGATGCCGCCAACGCCGGTCACTTCAATCTCGAGCCCGCCACCGCCGACTACTTCGAACACCTCGCGCGCGTGCAGCAAAATGGTTTCTTCCGCGCCTACGCCGCGCTTTGCACCGACACCCGCCCATCGCCGCTCAACAAGGGCCTCGCCGGTCTCGACCGCGGCTACCCGACCGCCGCCGAATTTCTCCTGCGCAATTTTATCGCCCGCGATCTCCCGCTCCCGCCCGCGCGCCCGCTCACGGATTTGCCCGCGAACCGTTTCTTCCGCGACGTCGGCTGGGTTTCACTCCACCGCGCGCTCGGCCGTCCCGACGACGACATCCACGTCACGTTCAAGGCCTCGCCCTACGGTTCTCTCAGCCACAGCCACGCCGACCAAAACGCCTTCATCCTAAACGCCTATGGCGAAAGCCTCGCCATCAACTCCGCCTACCGCGAGTTCCACAACTCCCCGCATCACGACCAGTGGACGCGCCAGACGAAGTCAAAAAATCTCCTGCTCCTCGACGGCGTGGGCCAGCTCGCGAAGTCCAAGAAATCCACCGGCACCATCACTCGTTACGAGGAAACCACGCGTTACGTCTGGACGACCGGCGACGCCACCGTCGCCTACGCCGCCGCGCAGAAAGACAAGGGCAACGTCCGTCGCGTAACCCGCGACCTCGTGTTCATCGACTCGCGCTACGTGGTGCTTCGC
>JANOAF010000172.1:0-11293 GCA_031411015.1 Opitutaceae bacterium
ACCACCAGAGCACTCACTGCCGGAAAGCGGGTGGCAGTCGCGAACGCCGCCCGGGGATCGGCGACCGTGATGTGCCAACCGAGTTCGCCCGCCAGCCGCGCGAGGGGTTGCGCATCGTCGCCAGCCCCGAAGATCGTGAGGGCCGGTGGCGGCGCCACGAAATCGAGGAAGAGCCGCTCGGGGTCGGCGCAATCGCCGGGAGCGGCCAATCGCGTGCCCCAATGGGCGGCATCGCCGTCACCGTGTGTGACCGCGAGGGCGGTTTTCCGGTGGTGACGGATATTCTGGGTAACGGCGGCAGCCCAAGCGGGAGCCGGAGTGACTTTTTCGAGCATGACGCGCACGATGCCGTGGCAGCCCAAGCCGACGCCCCAGACCAAGTCGTTTTCTGAGGTGGTATCATAGACGACGGCGTCGGGTTGTCCGGTGGCCTGAACTTTCGCGGCTCGCGCCATCACATCTTCCTCAAGGCAACCGCCGCTGATGGAACCGAGGCGGCGACCGTCGTGGAGGACGAGCAAACGGGCCCCCGGTCTCCGATAAGAGGAGCCCTCCACCGCAACCAAGGTGGCGAGGACGGCCGGCTGCGCCTCCGGGGCGAGCAGCGCGGCGACGATGGCGGGGAGGTCTTTCATCGCAACGGGGCAGGGGAAGAGGGCGGAGGGGCTCGTTGATTGCAAGCATCTGGCGACGTTCAAATTTTGTTGCACATAAGACACACAAAAGACTTTGTGCGCTCCAAGTGAAAGCGGCGCTAGCCGCGTTTTCCTTATCACATCAACCACACTAATACCTGTATTATGACCATCCGAAATCGGAAATTAACGGCGAAGCTGTCGTTTGGCGCGACGCTGTTCGCCCTCGTGACCCAGATATCGGCGCAGACGCCCCCCAGCGCGCCGGTAAAAATGGAGACATTCACCGTGACCGGATCGCTGATCCCGGTGGCGGCCGGATCGACTACCGTGCCGCTCACGGTTTTCAATCTGGCGGAAATCGAGAAGACTGGTGTCAACACCGACCTGATCGATGTGCTTCGCTCCAGCATGCCGTCCTTCTACGGCAACAATAACCTCGGTTCCGACGTGGCTAACACCAACTCGGGCGACAGCAATGGTGGCTCGGGTCTCTCACTGCGCAACCGCTCTACCCTCGTCCTCATCAATGGACGTCGCGCCGCGACTTCGCCGGTGGTGGCGACCGGCGGTTCGTCGTTCGTGGATGTCAGCGCGATTCCGTTTTCGGCCATCGAGCGCGTCGAAGTCCTCACCGACGGTGCGTCTGCGACCTACGGCTCTGACGCCGTTTCGGGCGTGGTGAATGTGATCCTGAAGAAGAACTACAATGGCGCTGAAGTGGGCGGCTCCTACAGCTTTAGCACCAACAAGGGCCATTGGGCCAACCGCTCTTACTATATGTTGGGCGGAGCGACCTTCGAAAAGACGAGTGTTCTTTTCACCACCGAGTGGAAAAGCAGCGACCCGTTGATTCAGAATGAGCGCGATTATTCCACGGGCCTGTATCGCACGCCGACGTATGCCGGTATCGTGAGCATCGGAAATGATTACTACTACCTGAATCCGAGTCTGAACGCGCCGCCCCGCAACACCAGCCAGACTCCGGCCCAATTGGTCGCGGCGGGGATCTACCGCGGTCCGCTCGATCAGACAGCGGCATCTCAATTCCTCGACCTCGCCAACTACCCGACGTTGCTGGCGCAGGCGCAGCGCCGCAGTTTCACAACGGCCATCGAGCACCGCCTCACCGACGACATCACCCTCTTCGGCGATTTTATCTACTCCCTGAATGAGACGGAGAGTGTCCTCAATGCCCAGCCGGTCACCGGCACGGTGGTCGCCGGCAATGTCAACAGTCCGTTCAGTGTCAGCGTCACTGGCCGCAATCGCTTCCTGACTTTTCCCCGTATCTACGCCAACGAAACCACGAATTTTCACGGCGTCGTGGGAGCTAAGGGTTCCTTTGGCAGCGGGTGGACCTTCGAGGCTGGAGCCAATTTCAACAAGTCGATCCATCATTTCCGGAATCGTAACTTGATCGATGGCGTAGCCTACACTGCCGCCGTCAATAATCTCACCTATAATCCCTTCGCCCGCACCCAATCGCCCGGTGTCCTAGAAGGGATGCTCGGCACACAGGTCCGTGAATTCTACAGCACGCTCCGCCAGCTCGACGTGCAGGTCTCTGGACCGCTCTTCCGCCTGCCCGCGGGCGAGGTCAAGTTGGGTGTTGGTGCCGGCTTTGTCTGGGAGGTATTGGACTTCACCAACGATCGGAATGACCAGATTAACGGCGGTTGGCTCGGGGCGACTCCGCGGCTGCCCTTCCACGCTCGTTCCAACGTCGATGGTTACTATGCCGAGACGCGCATTCCCATTTTCAGCCCGAAGAACGCGCTCCCCGGCCTCCATGTGCTGGAACTCTCGATCTCCGGGCGCTACGACAAATACAGCACCACGTCCGACCCGACCACGCCGAAGTATTCCGTGCGCTACCTGCCGTTTAACGACGAGCTGATGTTCCGCGGCACCTACTCCGAATCGTTTGTTGCCCCTACACTTTTTGACCTCTATGGACCGCTGACCACAGGTTTTACCAGCACGATCAGTATCCCGCGCTACGATGCCAACGGCAATTCACTCAACGCGCTCAGCGGGCTGCGCCAGTATCGCTCGCAGACCGGCTCCAGTTCCAAGTTGAACCCCTCGCAGTCGCGCAACTGGACCGCCGGGGTAGTGTGGTCGCCGAAGAATATTAAGGGCCTCTCCATCGCGGCCGATTGGTTCAACATCGACGAGCGCGACCTCATTGATACCGTCCCCTCCGTCACGATTGCCACTGATGTTGAGCGTTTCGGCGCCAAGTCGGTTTACGCCTCGCTCGTGCGGCAGGCGGTCAGTGTCGCCGGAGAGGCGCACTTCACCGACGGTGCGCCGATTACGGCCCCCGGTCAGGTCACCGCTCGGCCCTCGGATGAAATCTGGATCTCCAATAACAAGGTCAACGTCGCCGGCTACAATCAGGATGGCTTGGACCTCAGGGCCACCTACGACTACCCGACGCAAGGTTGGGGCAAGCTGCGTGGCACGGTCGTCGGCACCTACCTGCGCAGTTATTTTGTGCAGGACTTACCCTCCAGCGCGCCCCGCGCCTACCAAGACGGCTACTTCCCGCGTGGCACCAACAGCTCGGGTGTGTTTCCGCGCTACCGCATGAACAGCCGCCTCGACTGGTCGATGAAAGGTTGGAGCGCCGGTGTCGCCGACACCTACATCCCGTCGCTTGACGACCTCTCGCCCGGTTCCAACTACCGGGTGGCCAAGTATCACAAGATTGACGTGCAGTTTGGCCGCTCGTTCTCCAACTCAAGCAATCGTTGGCTGAAGGGCCTCTCGGCCACGGTCGGCGTGAACAACGTCTTCAACAAGTTCCCGCCGTTGATTCCCTCCGAGGGCAACCAGTCGCACGACATCAACGCCTACGACGCGATCGGTCGCCTCGTTTACGTGCAGGCGAAGTATAAGTTCTAAGAAGCGACGTCGACCAAGCGACCGTGCTGCTCAAGCCGGGCTCCCTGCGGAGCCCGGCTTTTTCTTGGCCGAGAATCTCTGCTGTCGCACCAACAGAGTTACGTTTCTGTGCCTATTTCGTGTATTCTGCGTTGCTAAATCCGCCGTCCTGCCTGTGTCATAACCTGTCAACACAAACGGCAGCTGGCATTGGAGCCGGCTGACGGACACCTCCAACACCACATACTACAAGCTATGAACACCACGTTGCTGGCAGCCGCGACTGCGTCTGCACGTTTCGGTCTCGTTGCATTGTTGGCCGTCGGCGCCCTGAGCGCGCAGACGACCGATGCCAAGAAAACCGATCCTAAGAAAGACGAGCCCAAGACTCTCGAGAAATTCGAAGTCACGGGTTCCCGCATCAAGCGCCTCGACTACGAGACACCCGCGCCCGTCGCGACTTTTACTACCGCGGACATTGAGGCAAAGGGCTACACGAACATCGGTGATTTCATCCAGAGCATGCCGTTCAATTCCGGCACGGCCAACTCGATTTACCAGACCGCGAGTTTTCTTCGCGGTGCCGCGACGACCAATCTCCGCGGCCTCGGCGCGCAGCGTTTCCTCACTCTCGTCAACGGTCGCCGCGCGGTGCCCTATGCGCTCACGAACAGCGGCAGCCGCTCCGTCTTCGATTTCAACAGCCTCCCGGTCGCCGCGCTTGAGAGCATCGAGCTCCTCAAGGATGGAGCTTCTGCCATCTACGGTTCTGACGCCATTACCGGTGTGCTGAATATTAAGCTGAAGAAAAATTTCAGCGGCCTCTCGCTGGGGGCCTACTACGGTAACACGCTTCGGAGCAGCGGTGGAGACACGGGCACGATCGACCTCAGCTTGGTGGCGGGCGTCGGCAACTCGAAGACGAAGATTATGACGGCGTTCGATATCAAGACTGCGAATTCGAACTTCCTGCGCGACTACGGGGTGAAGACCACGGATTTTAGCTCCCTCGGGACGAACAAAGGTCTGAATCAGAACTCGACCTCCAACTGGCCGTCGAATTTCACGCTCACCCGGGCGCAGGCCGCGGCCATCGGTATTCCGTTTCCAAACGTAGCGGCGACGGTCAACAGCTGGACGTTTGTCGTCAACGGTGGGGCGCCCACCAGTAATCCGACGCTCTCTCAGTTCGTCGCCGCGCCGGCCAATCCGGCCAACGCTAACGCGGTGCTGCCTGGCAACGAAAACCGCTATGATTTTGCCAAGAGCTTCGCGATCTACCCGGCGTATGACTACATGAGTAATTTCACGTCATTTGAGCACGAGTTCAGTGATCGGCTCAAAGGCTTCGGCGAGATTACCTATTCGAAAAACTCCACCTACTACGCGTTTACGCCGGGCGTCATCACCTATTCGACGGAGGGGCTGACCCTGCCGGCGACGAATCCCTACAACCCATTCGGCGTTCCGCTCACGAGCCTCACGGCGCGCGCGAACTTCGGCCCGGTCCGTAAATTCGATACCGAGTCAATCGCCACCAACATTCTCGGCGGTCTGCGTGGCACGATCTTTGAGAAATGGGACTGGGAAACCGCTGTCGGTTACGGCGTGAGCAACGTCACCACCGTTGCGCGCAACGCGATCCGTGCGGCGGTTTATCAGGCGGCCCTCAACGGCACTACTCGCGCCACGGCGCTGAATCCTTTCGGGCCGTCGGACAATCAGGCGCTCGTGAATGGCCTGTTCACCATTTCCACCGCCAACAACAAGGGCGAAGGCCTCACGTGGGATGCGAGTGCCTCCGGCAAGATCTTCGAGCTGCCGGCCGGCGAGGTCGGCCTAGCGTTTGGTTTGGAAGCGCGCAACGACCGCCTCCGCACCAACCCCGATACCGCCGCCTATCTCGGCTCCGGCGGCGGCTTGCCCCTTTTCGGCAAACGCTCGGTTTCCTCGCAATACGTCGAGGTTACCGCCCCGATCTACAAGAAAGCTGAGCTTGGTTCCGGCGAGGTGCAACTCGCCGGCCGCCATGAACACTACAGCGACTTCGGCAACACCACCAAACCGAAGATTGGGGCCAAGATTCGCCTGCCGCAGAACCGCTTCGTCAACGTTGTGCTCCGTGGCTCCTACTCGGAGTCTTTTCAAGCACCGGCCCTCGGACTCCTCTATGCTTCGCAGACGGTCGCGTTCTCCGCGACCGTCCAGCAAGATCCCCTCCGCCCGCAGGACACTGCGGTCCAGCAGCGCATCGTCACGGGTGGTAATCCCGGCCTGATTCCCGAGACCGCCAAGGTGAAATACTACGGCGCGGTGTTTGAGGATATCTTCAAGGTCAAGAATCTCTCGTTCAGCGTGGACCACTTCGACATGCGGATTAATTCCGTTATCGTCACGCCGAGCTCGGCGTTTCTGCTTTCCACGCGCGGCATGGCGCAGTTCCCGAATGCGGTCGTCCGCGACAGCACCTTGGGCAACCCCGGCCCGATTCTCCGCATCGAGTCCGTGCCCTCGAACAATCCCGCCGCCTACCAGATGTATCGCGGCTTCGATTTCGGCGTGCGCTACGGCCTGAAAAACACTCGCAGCGGTAACTACACCTTCGCGGCGGACGCCACGCAGATCGCCAAGACGGGATCGGACTCCGGCCTCGGTGGCGGCTTCTTCGATAACGTGGGTTATTACTACAACCCCCGCTGGAAGGCCAACGCCGGCGCGGCCTGGCGCTACAAGGACATCGGCGCAAACCTGAATGCCGACTGGACCACGCACTACTACAACGACAACTACACCGCTCAGGGCTGGGGCGAAAATCCCTTTACCCTCATCCATGCCAGTGTGGTCTACGCCGCCTTCTGGAACAGCACGATCACGATTGGAGCGACTAACCTCCTGAACAATCGCCCGCCGGCGAATGGTCGCGAGTCTGTCGGCTTCGATCCGAATGCCTACGGTGCGGGCGTGCTCGGCCGTTTCCTCTATATCCGCGTGCGGAAGGATTTCTAAGCGCGAGAGCGCTCGATTTTCGCGAAACTCAAGGCGTGCCCCGTTCGGGGCACGCTTTTTTTCCATCAACTCGCCGCCTGCTTTCCTCGCCATGTTGCTCCGCACTCTCCTTCCGCTGTGCCTCGGCGCTGTGCTATTCGGCTCCGAGCCTTCCCCCCCGCCCGTGCCGGAACTGCCCGTCGGCACTTTTTTCCAGACGCCGAGCATCGCTTCGCTTACTTTTTCGCCCAACGGCAAGTTCATCGCCTGCCTCGTGCCCTACGAGCACCGGATGAACCTTGCGGTCATCGATCTGGAGAAGGGTAAAAAAAACCTGCTCACCAATTTCAAGGATCGCCAGGCCACGCAGCCCTCCTGGGCCAGCGACGATCGCATTCTCTTCCGCGTCGACGATGATGGGAAAGAGTCGTTCGCCCTCTACACCGTCAGTCGCGACGGCTCCGATCCCGCCATTCTCGCCTCCGGCTACGCCAAGGGCGGCAGCGAGCAAGAGGCCAACGCCCGCTTCCGCAGTGTGCTCGGCCGCATCGACGGCGATGCCAAAAACATTCTCGTCCTCGCCAACCTCACCTACCGCGACTGGTCCGATGTCGCGACCATGAACCTCAAGACGGGCAAGATGACGAAGCTCATCGAGGCCCCCGGCAACGTCGATTACTACCTCCGGGATCACGCCGGTCAGGTGCGCATCGCCGTGCTTGAGGACGGCCAGATTCGCCGGGTGCTCCACCGCGATCCCAAAACCCGCCAGTGGGCCCCGCTCGGCGAGCACCACATGGATGCCGCCGGCTGGGAACCCATCGCGTTCGATGGCGACGACCGCACCCTCTTCATCTGGTCCGATCTCGGGCGCAAGACCAAGGCCATCTACCGCTACGATGTCGTGGAGCGCCGCATCCTCGATCTGGTTTTTGCCGATGAGACCTATGACGCCATCGATGCCAACGGCGCCACCGCCACGATTTTTGCGGGTAACACCCTCTACGATCCTCTTAAGAAAAGAATTGTCGGCCTCTCTTACTCCGCCGACCGCACGCGCTTTCACTGGCTCGATGACGAAATGCGCGCGCTGCAGGCGAAGCTGGACGCTTCACTGCCCGACACCGTCCACCGTCCGCGGCAATTTGCCGAAGAGGGCTCCAAGATTATTTTCTTCTCCTCCAGCGATCGCGATCCCGGTGTCTTTTACCTCTACGACCGCGCGAAGCAAAAGCTCGACGAACTCGCCGTGCTTAAACCCAACATTGACCCGGAGAAAATGGCCGCGACCCGACGGGTGAACTACGCGGCGCGCGATGGGCTTATGATCCATGGCTACCTCACGTTGCCGAAAAATCGGGTCGCGAAAAACCTCCCTTTGATTCTCCACCCGCATGGTGGCCCGTTTGGGATTCGGGATGAGTGGGGCTTCCGGGACGAAGTGCAATTCTACGCCAACCGCGGCTACGCTGTGCTGCAAATCGACTATCGCGGTTCGGGTGGCTACGGTCGCGGCTTCGAGAGCGCCGGTTTTAAGAAATGGGGCCGCGAAATGCAGGACGATCTGAGCGACGGCGTGCGGTGGGCGATCGCGGAAGGCATCGCCGATTCCAGTCGCGTCGTGATTAGCGGTGCAAGCTATGGCGGCTACGCCACGATGGCCGGTCTCACGCTCACCCCCGAACTCTACTGTGCTGGCGTCAACTACGTTGGCGTCACCGATATCTCGCTTTTGATCCCGAAGGAGGGACCGGTGAGCCGCATGTATTGGCGCAACACCCGGCTCGGCCTGCTCAGCGACGCCGCGGATCGGAAACGCATTCACGATACGTCGCCGGTGCACTTCGCCGAGCGCATCCAAGTCCCCGTGCTCATGGCCTACGGCAAAAACGATCCGCGGGTCACCATTGACCACGGTTTTGATATGGAGCGCGCGCTCAAGAAAGCCGGGAAAACCTACGAGATAATCATCGAAGATGACGAGGGCCATGGCTTCCGCAAAGAGGAGAAAAGCATCGCCTACTTTACGCGAGTGGATGCGTTCCTGAAAAAAACCGTGCCGCCGCCCGGCGGCCGAGTGGATATCGGGCCGGCCAAGGTGATCGATGCGGCGGTAAAGCCGAGAGAGTAGTCGGCCGCGGGTGCGGCGTCGGAAAAATCGGGATTGTGTCTGGGCCGCGGTTTGGCGTTCGTCCTGCTCTGTCCGCTTCCCTGCCGCCTGCACAACCAGCGGCGCTATCGTCTGAATTCCTCCACCATGAAAAACCGTTGTTCAGCGGCCGCCTTTGCGGCTGCGCGTTTGGCCTCGACTACCGCACTCCTCGCATCCGCGCTCCTTGCGCAGGATGTGCCGAAGCCCGAGGCGAAGAAAAATCCCGCCGCCGCATCCGCCCCCGCCAAACTTGAGGCCTACGAAGTCACCGGCTCGCGCATCAAGCGCCTCGACTACGAGACCGTGGCGCCGGTCGTCACCTTCACCGCCGCTGCCATCGAGGAGAAGGGATATGCCACGTTCGGCGAGTTCATGCAGAGCCTGCCCTACAACAACGCCCTGGGTGTTTCCGAGTTCACCACCGGTAGCTTCGTCACGGGTGCCGCCACGATCAACCCCCGCGGCCTCGGCTCCAACCGCGTGCTCTCCCTCATCAACGGTCGCCGCGCCATCCCCTACGCGCTCACCAACAGCGCCAACGGCACGCCCCAGACAGTTTTCAACTTCAACAGCATTCCCTCCTCGGCGGTCGAGCGCGTCGAGTATCTGAAGGACGGCGCTTCCGCGATCTATGGTTCCGACGCGATTACGGGCGTGTTCAACATGATCCTGAAGAAGAACTACGAGGGCTCCTCCATCGACGTCACGCTCGCGAACACCCTGAAGCACGACACGCTCCGGAGAACGGTCAGCATCTTCACCGGTCTCTCCAAGGACGGCTGGGAAATCACCGGCGGCGTGACGCTGCAGAGCCGGAATTCCAGTTTCATCAAGGACTATGGTGTGACCACCACGGACTACCGCTACCTCGGCCAGAAGGGCCTGAACATGAACAGCACGATCTATCACCCGTCCTACCTGAACCTGACGGCGCCACAGGCGGTGGCTTCGGGCCTGGGCACGGCGGCGGGCTTCTACATCGTCCAGGGACCGACGGGCACGGCCAATCCCACCAAAGCGAGCTTCACTTATGTGGGGACCTCGACGGCCGTCTTCACCAACGACAATCGGCAGGATTTTGCGAACGTTACCCAGCTCTATCCCTCGAGCGAGAGCGGCGGTGCCTACGCCAGCATTCTGCGGGTGTTCAACCCGCACGTCACCGCCTTTGCCAACGTGCTCTACAGCCGCAGCCTCACGCACTACGAGCTGCAACCCTACGGCTACACGAACTCGCTCGCGGGCATTACGCTCCCCGCGACCAATCCCTACAATCCCACCGGCCTGTCGTTCACGAACACCGCGACGACCTTCCCCTACCTCTTTCGCGGCCGGACTCTGCCCAAGCGTGAGGTGACCAGCACCACGCTCTCTACGGTCGCGGGCCTGCGCGGCACCGCGCTCCGCGTCTGGAATTGGGAGACCGCCGTCAGCTACGCTCAGAACGAGACCATGCGCGACACGGACCTCATCGCGGCGGCCGATCTGCAGGCGGCGCTCAACGGCACCACGCGCGCGACGGCGTGGAATCCCTTCGGCCCCTCCGACAATCCCGACATCGAAAAAAATCTCTACACCCGTTCCCGCGGCCTCGACGGCAAGATCGAGAGCCTCAGCTACGACGCTTCCGTCAACGGCACGTTCTACCAGTTGCCGTGGACGGGTGCCGGGGAGCTGGGCCTCGCCGGCGGCTACGAGTTTCGCCACGACAAACTCAGCGGCAATCCCGAGCCCAAGAACTTTATCGGCTTCACCGCCACGACTCCGTTCACGGGCAAGCACGACATCCACTCCGCCTATGTCGAAATCTCCGTTCCCGTCCAGAAGTGGCTCGATTTTCAATTCGCTGCGCGCCACGAGCGCTACAGCGATTTCGGCAACACCACGAAGCCGAAGGCCGCCGCCAAACTCCGCCTGCCGTCCAACCGCTTCCTCAACGTGATCCTCCGCGGCTCCTATTCCGAGTCGTTCAAGGCCCCCGACATCGGCCAGCTCTATGCGCCGCAATCCAATGCCACCACCACGGCCAGCCTGCTCGATCCGCTGCGTCCGCAGGACGCGGCGCGGCAGATGCCCTCCACCGTCGGCGGCAACCCCAACCTCAAGGCCGAGGAGGGCAAGGTGCAGTATTCCGGCGCCGTCTTCGAGGTGCCGGCCGTCAGAGGCCTGAGCTTCAGCGTGGATTTCTTCGACGTCCAAATCACCAACGTCATCAACTCTCTCGGCGCGGCCTACCTGCTGACGGCTGAGGGCCGCCGGCTCTTCCCCAACGCGGTCACCCGCGACCCCACGACGGATGGGACTCCGGGCCGCATCTCCCGCATCGCCGCGATCTCCAACAACCTCGGCCTCCAACTCTATCGCGGTGTCGATTACGGCGTGCGCTACAGCCTCCGCAACACCCGCCTTGGCAGCTTCACTTTCGACGCGCTCGCCAGCCAGGTGATCAAGAAGGGCTCCGATGCGGGCACGGGCGCCGGTTTCTTCAACAACACCGGCCTCGCGTTCGACGTCGAGTGGCGCTACAACTACAGCGTGGGTTGGAGCTACAAGCACTTCAGCGCGCGCGTCGCGGCCGATGTCGTCGGAAAATATTTCAACGACAACTGGCTCACCGTTGGCGGCTGGG
>JANOAF010000173.1:0-3182 GCA_031411015.1 Opitutaceae bacterium
AAATACATGAAGGTGATCCTGCAACCGTGAGCGTGCGGCGGAAATTTTCCGCTGCCCTGTGGTGGGCGTATGCGTTTTTCGCGCTGACGGAACTCACGCACGCCAACACGCCCTCGCTGCTGCCGCCGACCTCCGAAGCAAGCCGGGCCGCGCTCGCGGCACGCGCCGCCGCTTCCGTCCGCCGCACACTCGCCGCGACGGCCACGCCGCCCATCGAGCTGCTCGAAGCCACGCTGAGAGCGAACCGGCTCACCCTGAATTTCAGCCGCGAGGCGCTCGACCTCGCGCCGGGCAGTTTCACTTTCGAGGCATGGTCGCACGCGATTCAAGACGCGGCGGCCGATGTCTTACGCGAGGAGCCGGGTGACCTCGAAATCCACACGCTCATCGCGGGCGTGCCCCTGCACCAGATTCTCGACCTCACCGATCGGCCACCCGTCGCGCGCCAGATCGGCCCACCGGCTGAACGCTCCGATCCGGGTCGCGCGGCGCTCAACGGCCGGCGTATCGCCCTCAGTCCGGGCCACGGTTATTACCTAAACGCCTCCAACCGCTTTGTGCTCCAGCGGAGTTTCTTCACGGGCATCGTCGAAGATTTCGTCAACCACGACTTCGTGACGCTCGTCGCCGCCCAGCTCACCGCGTGGGGCGCCGACGTGCGGCCGACGCGCCACCTGGACCGCGGCGCGGGCGACGGTGAGTCGGGTTTCCCACGCTGGCAGGAGGCCGCGCGCTATCACGTGAAGGCCCTCGGCGCCGCGACCTCAGTGTGGAACGAGGCCGGTTTCGACGATCTGAGCCAGGACATCCGGTGCCGCCCGCTTTACGCCAACGCCATCGCGGCCGAACTGCTTGTGAGCATTCACAACAACGGTGGCGGCGGCACCGGCACCGAGACGCTCTACGACACCAACCACGCCGCCGCCACCGAGAGCAAACGCCTCGCCGATCTCCTCCACGCCCGCGTCATCACCGCGATCCGCCGCGACTACGATCCGAACTGGGCGGACCGCCGCGTGCAGGGCTTCAACGGCAGCTACGGCGAGAACCGCCTCGCGACGCGCCCTGCCGTCATCATCGAAATTGCCTTCATGGATCGGCCGACGCCCGACAACGCCGCGCTGCGCGACGAGCGCTTCAAGCGCATCGTGGCAGCCGCGATTGCCGACGGCATTCGCGAATTCGTCGAAGGCCCCGTGCCTGCGCCGCCCAGCGGGCTCGCGGCGAATGCCGATGCTGAAAGCATCGCGCTCACGTGGACGGACAATTCGACGAATGAAACCGGATTCCGCGTCGAGCGCCGCGATCCGAGCACCGGCGAGTGGACGGTGATCGCCACCCTGCCGGCGGGGACAGGCAGCCATCGTGACACGCGCGTCTTCACCAGTGAAACCTACACCTACCGGGTGCTGTCGTTTAACGCCGCGGGCGTTTCAGGACAGGCTTCGAACGAGGTCACCGTCACCAAGCCGCCGGTGAACCCACGGCTTTTCATCAACGTGATTGCGCCGTCGACCCTCACGATCGCGCTCAACGCGGCGCAGGAGTCGGCGATTACCTTGGAGGTTTTCAACGACGCCGAGACCAACCTGAGAGGCGTCACGATCACGGGCCGCGATCCGCTCCGCAACCTGCCCATCGTGTCGGCCACCGACAATACGGGGCGCTTCACTTATCCGGTGGCTGTGTCGGCGGGGCAGGCCCCGGGTGACTACGGGTTCGACTTTGAGGCGTCTAAGCCAGGGCACGTGAGGAGCGGGCTCCTGCGCGTCACCGTCCGCGTGAACGCCTCGCCGGTCGGGAACACTGCGCCGCTCATCGCGCTCCAGCCCGCGGCGCAAACGGCGACCGTGGGCGGCGCCGCAACGTTTGGAGTCTCGGCGGTCGGCGCCGCCCTGGCCTACCAGTGGCAGCGCGACGGCGCGGCGATCACGGGTGCGACGGCGGACAGCTACACGATTGCGAGCGTCGGCGCGGCGGACGCGGCGCGTTACCGCGTCGTCGTGCGCAATGCGAGCGGCACGGCCACGAGCCTCGAAGCCGCGCTTACCGTGCAGCCCGCGGCGTGGCTGACCAATCTCTCGCTGCGCACCGCGCTCGAGCCGGGACGCAGCATGATCGTGGGCTTTGTGGTGCGCGGCGTCGGCAAGGACCTGCTCGTGCGCGCGGCGGGGCCGGCGTTGGCGGCGTTTGGGATTTCGACGGCGATGGCCGATCCGCGGATCGAGTTGTTCAGCGGCGCCGCGCGAGTCGCGCAAAACAACGACTGGCCCGCCGCACTCGCGCCCGCGTTTGCGGAGCTGGGGGCGTTTGCGTTTCCCGCGGCCAGCCGCGACGCCGCGGTGCTGCAATTCATCACCGGCGCCGGCTCGGTGGTGGTCACCGGCACCGCCGGCGGCGTCGTGCTCGTCGAGGGTTACGACGCGGGCACGGGCAGCGCCATACGCCTGCTCAACCTCTCTGCGCGCAACCGTGTCGGTAGCGGCGCCGACGCCATGATCGCGGGCTTCGTGATCGCGGGCACCGGCACGCAACGCGTGCTCATCCGCGCCATCGGCCCCACGCTCGCGGCCTTCGGCGTCACCGCCCCGCTGCCCGATCCGCGGCTCGAAGTGCGCGACGCCACCGGCCGCATCGCCGAAAATGACAACTGGGACGCGAGCCTCGCGAGTGTCTTCGCGCAGGCCGGTGCCTTTGCGCTGCCTACTGGCAGCCGCGACGCCGCGGTGGTGCTCACCCTCGCCGCGGGTCGCAGCTACACCGCGCAGGTTTCCGCGGTGGGCGCCGCGACGGGTGAGGCGCTGGTGGAAGTTTACGAGGTGCCGTAAAACCCGTCCTTGCCCCCACTCCGCCGCCTTTCAATCTCTACTTCCTGCCATGCGAACCCTGATCTTAATCGGCATCTGCGCGGCGTGCGTCGGGGTCGCCATCTGGGAATGCCGGGATCGCGCCGACCGAACGAAAATGATCACGCAGGGAATCGTGGGGTTCGTGATCGGTTTGGTGTTTTGGAGATTCCTCATTTTCGTCGGCGTGTTCGATAACAGGTAGCCGGTGGCCAACTCCTGTGGGTGATTCATCACCGTGCGCGGGCGGAATCTGACTTACCGCGCACGCTGGCCTCCAATTCACGCAATCGTTGCCCGCTTGTCGCACGACTGGCGCACGGCCGTGCCAAGGTT
>JANOAF010000174.1:0-7556 GCA_031411015.1 Opitutaceae bacterium
GTCGTCTCATGATTGCCCGTCCCAAACGCCAGTCCCGGATCAAGCCAGAGCACGGCCTCGCCCGGCGGCAGTGAAAATTTCTCCCGCTCCCACACCGGCACCCAATGCAGCCGCCCAAACCGCCACGCATGAAAGTGTGCCTTGTAGCTGTCCCGCCAGTCCGCATCGGCTAGTTCGCGCCAAACCTCAACCCCGACGAACGATGCCTCCGCTGCGCTCAACAAATTTCTCAGTTCACTCCACTCCGCCCGCAGCCCTGTCGCATCCGCACTCACACCGACCACCCACGCGCGCTTCGCGATTACATCTTCAAGCACGCTCCAGTTTGCGAGCCCGTGCTCAAGGAGCGTGTCGTCGGCAATCGAGGCCTGTGGCGCGAAAATTTCAGCTTTGAGTTCATGAAGTGTCATCCGGCCCAAAATCAGCATCGCGCTTCAAGACGGCAATGCCGTTCCGATTTCTCCGCCTCAGCCACCAACGTCGAAGGAACCAAACAAAAAACGCCAGCAGCAGCAGAGTCAGTGAAACCAAAGCTCCCTGAACCACCGTCACAAAATAGATGAAGATGAAATTCTTGTTCTGCATCGCCTGTGAGTTGTGGGTGGCGCCGGAAAAAAACTGGACCCATCTCATCGCCAACATTCCGAGCACGAGGTCCGGCCCGTAGTAGGCCAATGGCGCGAGGGCGGCCCTCAGGTTAGCCGCAAATCGCAACGACCACCCGAGCGCACCGGTCTCGACGGTGCTCAGATAGCTCGGCAGTGAAGTCACCCAGGCAAAAAACAAAACGTAAGTAGCGACGCCGGTCGCCATTGCCACAAATTGCGAGCCATGAGTCACGCCCATCAACAACGCCCACGCAAAACTGGGCGCCGCGCAGAATACTCCCCGCAACGCCCAAACAAAAATCTGCCGCCTGAAGACAGCGCGCTCAGGAATCAGATTCACGGGCCGACCTTTGCCTTTCGACCAACGGAGACTCGCAGCATACAAGGCGCTGGAGCAACACGGGCAAGCCGCTGGGAGGAGGGAACAAGCTCCGCTGGCCACGCCAGCTCTCCACGCTGCGCGGCAAGACACGCATCAAGCGGGAGCAGGCCTTGCAGCGCGCACCAGAGTCGTGGGACGCGCTTCGGTTTCATTGCGCTACCTCCGGGTTGGCGGTAACGCCGGTTTCCTGCGCGTGCCAGTCGACGTGGCGCGTGAAGAACATCACGACCGCTAGGGCCACGAACAGCGCCGCCGTGCCGGCGAGCAGCGCGAAGTCTTCCATCCGCAGCACCACGAAGAGCACGCTGTGCACGCCACCGAGGAGCGCCGCGATTAGGCCAGCCCGCACCCAACTCCGCAGAATCGCGGCGCTGTAGCACACGATGAGGCCCGATGATGCCACGGCCGCACCTGTGTAGGCGAATCCCGGCTCAGTCACCTCACCGAGTGCGAGTAGTGCCAAGTAGAAGAGGCACAGCGCCGCACCCACGAGCCCGTATTGCGCCGCGTGCAGCCGCAGGCCGCTGAGCATTTCGAAAAGAAAGAACGCAGTAAACACGAGCGCCAGCACGAGCACCGCGTGCTTCAGCGAACGATCCACCATCCGGTAGGCGTCGAAATTGCGATGCTCACGCACGACGCCCGCAGCGTTCGCCGGCGCTGTCACCGTCACCGTCGTGCGGTGCAATGCCTGTTTGAGATTATTGCTCCGCTCCTCGCGCAGGCCGTTGATTAAATGCAGCGGCACGTGCAACAGCAGCACGAGGCCGGCGATGAAGAGCAGTTTCAGCGTGACCGCATTGCGGCGCGCGACGCGGGCGCGGGTGGGAATCAGAGGCGGAGGTTCCATGACCCCCATCGTGACCCACCCGCGTGAATCCCCGATGAAGCCAGCGTGAATTCGCGATGAAGTCGCAACCCACATATACACTACCGCGACGACAGCATCACCCAAAGACAGCGCTACCGTTCTTGACCGCGGATTACGCGGATGGCGCGGATGGCCCGAACTTTTCCTACCTTTATCCGCGTTATCGGCGTCATCCGCGGTCGATCACGCCGTCGCCTGAAAGCTGTCCCGACGCGCGACGCAGTCGGCCCGTCCAGACGGAGAGTTCCCTCCTCGAGCGTGAAATCATCGGACTACGCCAGCGGCAGCGAAAACACCGCGCGCGCGCCGCCGCCCGCGCGATTTTCCAATGTCACTTCGCCACCGTGCAGACGGGCGATCTCGTGCACGATGCTTAGGCCGAGGCCGCTGCTCTTGCGGCCGGTGTCGGGCCGCGGCAGCGAGTAGAAACGCTCGAAGACGCGCTCTACCGCGAAGTCCGGAATCCCCGGCCCGTTGTCCTCTACGATCACCAGTGCTCGACCGGCTCCAATGCGCAGCGCGATCGTCACCTCGCCGTCCACCGGAGAAAATTCCAGCGCGTTTTGCACGAGGTTCCCCAGCGCCTGCGCCAGGAGGAAATGTTCGCCGCGCACGCGCGCCCCGGCGCTGGCCTCGCAGCCCAGTCGCACCCTCCGCTCGGCCGCCACGCCCGCCAGCGCCGACTGCACGTCACGAACCACCGCCGCCAACTCAATCTCCGCCAGCGTTGCGCCCGCGCGCCGCGACTCCAGCGCCGCCAGCTCCAGCAACCGATCCACGATGAGCCGCAGCCGTTCCGATTCAGCGCGGAGGTTGGCGATAAATTTTGCGCGCTCGGGCTCCGGCGGATTCTCGGCGAGAAGTTCGGCCGCACCGCGAATCGCCGAGAGCGGCGCCTTGAACTCGTGCGCCAACGCCTGCGTGTAGCGCTCGACGTAGGCCTTTCCTTCCAAAGCCACGCGCATCTCCTCAAACGCCCGCGCCAGTGCCGCGACTTCACTGGCGCGAGAGGCCGGGGGTGAAGCATCTTTTCCGTCGCGCACGGCGAGCGCGTAGTCCGTCAGTCGCTCGATCGAATGGGTGATCTTGGAGGAAATCCACCAGCCCGCCGCGACCATCACCGCGGCAATCGCGCCGAGCGACCATACGAGCCGCCAGCGCGCCCGTGTCACCGCCTCAACCACGGTGGAAAGCGGTCGCCCCACGCCCACCCATCCGATCAATTCACCGCCGCGGCGCACCGGCGCAGCCACGCGCAGCTCGCCGTTTTCGACTTCTGAGATCTCGCCCGCGTCCGCCGTTCGGCCGGCCACGTCTCCTGCGGACCGCGCCGTCAGCGCATAAATTTTCCCGGCGTCGCCACCGCGCGCCGAATCAAAAACTACACGCCCCGCGCGATCGCAGGCAAAAACGCGGAGCAGATCAGCGTTGGGCGGAAGTGTCGCGAGTTTCCGCGGCCACGTGTCATCAGCCGGAATATCCTGCATCACCGAAGCCCCGAGAAACACCGCCGTGTCCGCGAGCGTGCGCCGCATTGATTCGACATAGCGCAGCCGCACATCGCGCAGCACCAGCGCCATCATAAAAATGAAACCAACCGCCGAGGCAGAAACGTAGACGCCGAAAATCGCAGTGCGGATTTTCACGTGAGTTCAACGCGCCACCCGCAGCGAATAGCCGAGCCCGCGATGCGTCTGAATCGGATCTTCCTCCGGCGCTAGCACACGGAGTTTCGCCCGCAGCGTCTTGATGTGCGCGTCCACCGTCCGGTCGAGGCTCGCTCCGGGGTCTTCCCACGCTGCGGTCATCAACTGATCGCGGGAGAATACGCGGCCCGGTTTTGCCGCCAACGCTTTGAGCAGCCGAAATTCGTAACGCGTGAGTTCCAGCGCCGCACCACGATAGTGGATCGCGCAACCTTCGTCATCGACCACAAATTCGTTCGCGCTGCTTGCCCCTGAAACTGGAGCTAGGCCGTTCGCAGCCGCGGCGGTTGCAACCAAAGCCGGCGGGGGCCCGCTATTGCCGTTGGTGCGCCGGAGAATCGCCTTCACGCGCGCCGTGAGTTCGCGGGGGCTGAACGGTTTCGCGAGATAGTCGTCGCCGCCGAGTTCCAAGCCGAGCACCCGATCGAGCTCGGTGTTGCGCGCGGTCAGGAAGATCACGGGCACCGCAGACTGTGTCCGAATCGTTTTGCAAAATTCAAAGCCGGTCCCGTCGGGCAAACCCACATCGAGCACGACGAGCGCAAACGATTTCGCTGCGAGCGCCGCGAGCCCGGCCCGCCCGGTCGCGCACCACTCCGGCACGAAGCCCTCGGTGCGCAGGGCATAGAGCAGCGTATCCGCAATCGCGGGTTCGTCTTCGATGATGAGGATGCGCGGCAGCGACATGAGCGGGGGCCCGCACGGTCGGTTCCCATCGCCGGAGGAGCAATCGCATTTTACCTCGGAAAGAGCTCGGCCCAACGACCTACAATCCGCTCGCCAACCTCCGCGGCGTTCCGCAGAAATCGCACTCCTGCGCCGCATCGCCGACTCTGCCCCCAAACCGATCTTCCTCAGCTACGCCCGCGACGATGCAGCCGCCGCGCGCCGCATCGCCGAGGCGTTGCGCAGCTCCGGCCTCGACGTGTGGTTCGACGAAAACGAACTCCGCGGCGGCGACACCTGGGACGCGAAGATCCGGCAACAGATCAACACCTGCGCGCTGTTCCTCCCGTCATCTCGCAACACACCGAAGCCCGCGCCATAGGCTACTTCCGCCTTGAGTGGAAACTCGCCGTCGATCAGACGCACCTCCTCGCCGAAGGCGTGCCCTACATCGCGCCCGTCGTGATCGACGACACCAAGGAAAACGGCGCGTCCGTCCCCGCCGAATTCCTCCGCGTGCAATAAACCCGCCTCCCCGGCGCGCTCCCCACGCCGCAATTCGTCGAGCAAACGAAACGCCTCCTCCACGCCCCGCGCCAAGCGTCCGGCCCGGCCCGTAGCGGAAGCCGTGAGGGAGCTTCCGCCGCAACCTCGTCCAAGCTGGGCGGACGCGTCCCTGCGGCCGCATGGTTCGGCGCCATCGTCGTGCTCGGGGGAGCCGCCGCGTTTTTCGCCGCGCGCAAACCCGAAACCTCGTCGACTGAGCCTCCGAATGCGGGCGCAGGGACGCGCCCGCCCACCGCCGAAAAATTTCCCGCGCCCCTCTCCGAGGCCCGCCAGCTCGTCGCGAAGGCCCGCGCGCTTTACGAGCCATGGGACTTGGCGACGCCCGACGATTTCGCGCTGGCCGAGTAGTTGCTCAGGAAGGCGGTCGAGCTTGATCCCACCGATGGTGAGGCGTGGGCGGCGTATGCCCTGCTCTCCTGTGGATATGTCGTGATGTTGGATTTTTCCGAAAGTCGAATGGTCGCGGCACGGGCTCAGGCGGAAAAGGCGATCAAGCTGGCACCGGACTCGGGGCAGGCACGCTTTGCGCGGGGCTTCAGCCTGCGTTTCGACCCGCAAACGCAGGACGAGGCCATCCGGCTGCTCCGCGAGGAGGCGGCCCGCCAGCCGACGAATCGTTTTGTGGTAAGGATCCTGGGCGCTGCCTTGCGAAACGCCGGCCAGTTGGAGCAATCTTTGGTTTATTTCGACAAGGCGGCGGCGCTTCCGGGCAACGATCCCATCACCCACCTCCTCCGCGGCATGTCGCTCGAAAGGCTGTGGCGATTCGATAAGGCGGAGGCTGCCTACGATGAGGCATTGGCTGCGGCACCGAACTATGCGAATGCCCACTGGTATAGGCTCAATCTGCTGCTCGACGTCCGCCGCGATCTCGCGCGAGCGCGGGCTCACCTCGCCAAGATACCGCCGGACCCGGTGGCCAATGAAGCAACCGCGATCAACGCCTACTGGATGGCGATTTATTTGAAAGAACCGGCGAAGGCCTTGAATGCCTTGCGCCAAGCCAATGACTACCTGACCGGCACCGGGCCGAAAGCGACCCTCACGGCTCTGGCTCATCAAATGGCCCAGAACGAGGAAGCCGCTCGCTCTGACTTCAAGGCGGCGCTCCGCTTGGTCGCGGAACGGTTGGCCGGCCGACCGAATGACGTCACTTTGCTGGCGAACAAACTGGAGATTCTTGCGTTGCAGGGTGACAAGACAGCGGCGGAACCCCTGGTGCGCGAAATCAGGCAACGAATAAGTGCCGGGGATCGATCGATGAACGAGCGTAATCTGGCCGACTTGCTCATGATGGTAAACCAGCAAGAAGCGGCGCTCGTTGCACTGGAGGAGTTTTACGGAAAGAAATCGGCCGAATACCAGTCGAAGATATGGCTTCGCTACCACCCGATTTGGGATCCCCTGCGCGGCAACCCGCGCTTCGAGGCGCTGCTCGCGGTGTCGGGGCCGAAGAAGTGAGCGAATGCACGGTTTGAAGCAGGGCGGACTTCAGTCCGCCCTTTCACGCGCCGCGTATCCGAACCAGAGCGGACTGAAGTCCGCCCTATCCTTCGCTCAACCGCGCGATCACCGCGGGCAGCAGCGCGTGCTCGGCCGCGTGCACTTTCTCCGCAAGAGTCTCCAGCGTGTCACCCGCCTCGATGCGCACGGACGCCTGATCAATGATCGGGCCACCGTCCACTTCCGCCGTCACCCCATGCACCGTGCAGCCGGTGATTTTCACTCCGCGACGAAACGCCTGACCGATACCGTCGAGCCCCGGAAAACTGGGCAGCAAACTTGGGTGCAGGTTAATAATTTTTCCGGCGAACGCGGCGAGGAACGGCGGCTTGATCACGCGCATAAAACCCGCGAGCACGATGAGGTCTGGCGCGCATGCGCTGATGGCTGTGATGTAGCGCTGCTCGCCCTCGGCATCGAGTTTCGACTTAAACGGCGCCGCGTCGAGGAACGCCGCCGGCACGCCGAACCGCGGCCCGAGCGCGAGGATGCCGGCGTCGGCTTGATCGGAAAAAATCTGCACGACCCGCGCGCGGCCCAGTTTTCCCTTTTGCTGGGCTTCGAGAATCGCCGCGGCATTCGAGCCACGACCGGAACCTAGAATGACAACACGCATGGAAAAATCAGCTCCAAGCCAGCTCGGTGACCCGCAGTTCCCTCGCCGCATGGTCGGGCCAGTAAGTGACGAGAAAACGCCCGTGTTGAGAAACTTGGTTCAGGCGGCCTTCACGCAAAACGGCAAAATCACCTGTGTGGGCCGGATGAGCTGCGAGGAAGCGGAAAAACTCCAGTAATTCAGATTGGTCGTCGGCATCCGCATGGGTAAAAAAACGCACAGCCGCACCGGAGAGCGCGAAGTCAAAATGGGCGAGGCTCACTTCGCCACCGATCGACGCTCGGCCATGACCTTCAGAAGATCAGCTTCGTAATATTTCTTGCCGGCATCCATCTCCGCATGAGCCTGGGCGATCCGCTCCGCCCAGCCCGGCTCGCCCACGTGGCGGAGGATCCGGGCGAGCTTCTCGATCCGCTCCAGTTCAGCCGGCGAAAGGTCCGGCAACTGCCGCTCGATTTCTTGCACGCTCATGGCGGAAAAGCTGGCCGAAACTCCACAACGCGCAAGCTCACACTTCCCCCGCCGCCTGGATCCGCGCGATGAGTTGCGTGGTGCTGAAGCCGGGGAGGAACGGCATGAACTCGATGCGCGCGCCCACGGCCTCGAGCGCGGTGCGTTCGCCAGAGTCGAGTTTGTC
>JANOAF010000175.1:0-7569 GCA_031411015.1 Opitutaceae bacterium
GCCGTCGCGCCGGAGATGAGGCCGCCGTTTTTGAACCATTGGTAAGCGAGGCCCGCGCCGGTGGCGGTAACGCCAAACGTCGCCGGCTGACCGGGATTCACATTAATGCTGAGAGGGCGCGCCGAGATGATGATCGGGCCGCTGCCAACCGGAGTCACGGAAAGCGTGGCTGGGTTACTGTCCACCGCGCCACCGCTGCTTGAAACTCGCGCCGAATACACCGCGATATCCGCGGTCTGCGCCGAACCGATGGAGAAGCTGGCGTTCGTCGCGCCCGCGATCGGCACGCTGCTGCGCAACCATTGATAAGTGAGGCTCGTGCCCGACGCGACGACACTGAAGCTTACAGACTGCCCGACACTCACCTCCTGATCGAAGGGATGCAGCGAAATCACCGGGATTGGCGCGCTACTGGCCGGTTGCCCGCGGCGAACCAGATTGTTGGAGGTATCCGCGACATAAATCGTCGTGCCATCAACGATGATCCCGATGGGATCGTAAAGCCGGGCCGTGGCACCGACGCTGTTGACCTCACCATTAATACCGGCCGTGCCCGCGATCGTCGAAACGACACCACCCGCGGTGATATAGCGGAGCGTGCTATTGCCGTAGTCGGCCACATACAGATTGCCACTACCATCGACCGCGACTCCGCGCGGCTGGTTAAAGCGTGCGCCGGCGGCGGCACCGTCGATCGCGCCCGCGGCTGCGGCACCGGCGACCGTCGTCACCACGCCGGTCAACGTAATCTTGCGGATGGCGTTGTTGCCATTGTCGGCCACGTAAACGTTGCCGCCGGCATCAACCGCCACGCCAAAGGGCGACGCGAACCGCGCGGCTGCGCCGGTGCCGTTGGTAAAGTTAGATTGGCCCGCGGTGCCCGCGAGCGTGCTGACCACACCGCCCGATGTGATCTTGCGGATCGTGTGGTTACCGGAGTCGGCCACGTAGAGATTGTCCGAGGAATCGATCGCAAGACCGAAGGGCAGGAGAAACCGCGCCGCCGGCCCGTTGCCATCCGTCGCACCGACCTGAAGAGGGGCACCAGCAAACGTGGTGACCACGCCCGCGGGAGTGATTTTGCGGATCGTGTTGTTGCTTGCCTCGGCCACGAAGACGTTGCCCGCGCTGTCCACTGCGATACCGACCGGGAAATTGAAACGTGCCACAGCGCCGGTGCCGTCCGCCGTGCCCGGCGAACGCGCGGTGCCCGCTAGCGTCGAGACCACGCGGCCCGGCGTGATCTTGCGAATCGTGTGGTTCAACGAATCGGTGACATAGATGTTTTTCGCCGCGTCGATCGCGACGCCGTAAGGGTTGTTGAAGGAACCCGGGGTGCCGTCGGCCCCAGTGATGACATTCGCCGCGCCAGCAAATGTGGTGATCGAGTAATCCTCGGCACGGAGCGAGCTGAGGGCGAGGACGGCGAAACTCAGGAGAAGGCGAAATCGAGTGAGCATCATATGAGAAAGGAGTGCGGGAACGCTGAACCGAATGGGGCGGTTTTGTTCCGAGACATCGTTTGAATCACCCTACCGGCGGCAAGCTCCTTAGGTGAGTGGGTTGAAAAACCCGCGTCAAAATTCCGGGCGCTTATTTCTTCCGGCCGCGCCGCGCCGCGTGGGCTCGAAGCCAATCGCGCACGTGGGCGAGCGGCCAGGTCGTGAGCACCTGCTCCCGCCGCAAGCCGCCCTTGCGCGCGGCATTCACGCCCGCGCGCACGTGACGGAGCCCGTCGGTATCGTGCGCGTCCGGATTGATCGCACAGAGCAGGCCGCGGTCGGCGGCCTTGCGCCAGAGTCTCCAGTCGAGGTCGAGCCGCCACGGGCTCGCGTTGAGCTCGATGATCACGCCGTGGGTGATGGCCGCGTCGATCACCTTGGCGAGATCGACCCGGTAGCTCTCGCGCCGTAGCAGGAGCCGCCCGGTCGCGTGGCCGAGCATCGTCGTGCCTGGATGCTCGATCGCGCGAATGATGCGGGCGGTCATCGTCGCCTCGTCCTGCGCAAAGGCATTGTGCACGGAGACGACGGTGTAGTCCAACTGCGCAAGCAGCGCATCGTCGAAGTCGAGCCGGCCGTCCGCGAGGATATCGACCTCGGAGCCGGTGAACACATGGGTTTTGAAACGCTTCGACGCATTGAGCGCGTGAATCTCCGCGATCTGCGTGAGCAATCGCTCCTCGCTCAGACCGTTCGCCTGAAAACTCGCCTTCGAATGATCGGCGATGCCGAGATATTCCCAGCCGAGCGCGTCGGCCGCGGCCGTCATTTCGGCCAGCGTGTTGCGCCCGTCTGACGCGGTCGTGTGGTTGTGAAACGCGCCGCGCAGATCGCCGACTTCCACGAGCCGAGGCAACTCGCCGCGCTCCGCCGCCTCGATCTCGCCGAGACCCTCGCGCAGTTCCGGCGGAACGAAATGCAGCCCGAGCGCGCGAAAGAGCTCCGTTTCGTTTTCCACCTTTCCACTCTTGTGCTGTTCCGCCTTCTCCTTCGCCGTCCCCTCGCCTTCCGCCGGCACGAGTCCCCACTCACTCAGACTGAGCCCGCGCGCGAGCGCCCGCTGGCGCATCTGCACATTGTGGTCCTTGGAGCCTGTGAAATGGTGCAGCGCAAAAACGAATTGCTCGTCGGGCACGATGCGGAGGTCCGCCTGCAAGCCGCTCTCGAACCGCACGCTGGCCTTGGTCGCACCTTTCGCCGTTACCTCCTTCACCCCGGGCATCGCGACGAACCACTCGACTACCGGCGCGACCTCCGAAGCCGACACGAGAAAATCCAAATCGCCCACGGTCTCCATCCCGCGCCGCAAACTTCCCGCCGCTTCCGCACGCCGCACCGGCGGCAACGCCCGCAGTCCCGCCACGATTGGTTCGGCGATTTCCGCGGCATCCCACCACAGGTGACGCCGACCGTAGGCTTCCCGATTCTTGATCCCCGCCAGCAATTTCTCCTGCGTCTTCTCGCCAAATCCCTCCAAGGCCGCGACGCGCCCGTCATTGCATGCCGCAGTCAGCGCCGCGATGTCCGCCACGCCAAGTTTGTCGTGCAACGCGCGGATTTTTTTCGGGCCGAGCCCGGGAATCTGCAACAACTCGACGAGTCCCGGCTCAACCGTCGCCTTCAGCTTCTCAAAAAACTCCAGCCGTCCGGTCGTGTGCAGCTCGGTAATCTTCTGCACCAGCGCCTCGCCAAATCCTTTGAGCGTCCCGAGTTTTTCCTCTACGATCAGTCGCTCCAGCTCCACCGCCTCGATTGCCTCGAGCGCGCGCGCGCCCGTCTGGTAGGCCCGAACCTTGAACGGATTCTCGCCCTTCAATTCCAGCAGCGTCCCGATCTCGGTGAGCACGTCGGCAATTTCGTTTTTGGTCACGCCGAAGAATTGCCCGCAGAAGATAAGGAATACACGGAAATTTTTTTTCGTCGCGCGCTTGAAGTAGGGTGGGTCTGTGACCCGCCCTCGAACACTCAAGGCGCGAAGGAGCGGGTCACAGACCCGCCCTACCCCTGAATGCTCGCCCGCAACGCCGCCCGGTTCACCTTGCCCTGCGCGTTGCGCGGCCAGTCCGCGATCGCGACAAAGCGTTTCGGCCGCTCCGGCGCGACGAGCATCGCCACTGCCCGCACGAAATCTGGCGTGCGTGTTCCCTGCGGATAACACGCCACGACCGCCTCACCCCATTCCGCATCGGGCACGCCGACCACGGCGACATCCGTAAACTCCCCGCTCGCCCGCAGTGCCGCCTCGACCAACGCGGGCTGCACTTTTTTTCCCCCGGTGATGATCACGGCGTCGCGGCGCCCGAGCAGATTGAGGTGCCCGCGTTCGTCGAAGCGTCCGAGGTCCTCGGTCACAAACTCACGCGCCAAGCTCGTCTCCGGAAAGTAGCCGCGGAAAACCGATTCTCCGGTCACGCGCACGACTCCGTCGGAGCCGATGCTGACCCCTGTGTGCGGCAGCGGTTTGCCGCAGCTCCGGGCCCCCGCGAGAAATTCTTCCGGTCGCAACGCCGCCACCATCGCCGCGGTTTCCGTCATGCCATAACTCGGCGCGAGGCGCAGTTCCGCCCGCGCTGCCGCATCCGCCAGCTCCGGCCACATCGGCCCGCCTCCGACAAAGATAATCCCGAACCCGCGCAACCACTCGACGGCCGCTGGTTGCGCCAGCAGTCGGTGCAGTTGCGTCGGCACCAGTGAAATTACCCACGGTTCGTCGCCGCGTGGGAGGGCCGGCCGGTCGCCCACTTCTAGGCGTTTCCAAGCCCACGCCCTATGCTCTCCTCTCGTCGCCGCACACCGCACCCGTGCCATCAAACCGCTCACGTGAAACGCCGGGAGCACATCGACGGCATTCACGCGCTCGACCTCGAAGTGGGCACAGAAGCCGCGCACCGCCGCCAGCAACGTGTGCTCGTCGTGTCGCGCAAACTTCATCGGGCCACCGCCCGTGCCACCGGTCGCAATGCACAACCAACCCGCGGGGATTTTCGACGCTCGATTCTCGATTTTCGATTCAAGAAACACCGATGAAGCCGCCACCGCTGGATCGCGTAGGAACACAAAACCATCCCGCTCCTCCGCGCACCCCGTCGCGCGCAGCACATGGATTAACTGAGTGCGGTCCACACGGCCTCCGGGTTGAGTCGTTCCACGTCTTCCGCGCGCCAGTAGGGCGCGGCAAACGGTCCGTCGCAGCTCGCGTCGGCAAACAAGGGCCAGACGCCAAAACCCAGCGCACGGCGTGGCGGCGCGCCGCCCAAGTCCGCGCCGCGGTTCCAAGCGAACGCCACCCGCAGCGCCGCGCGCGCTCCCACGGCCGTCTCCAGCGCCGACGAAAAAACGACATCCGCCTTCGCCTTTCTCAGCCGCGCCACCACCGCCGCCACATCGCCAAGCAACGACGGCTTCACGACAAAAATCCCCGGCCAACCCACCCCGACCCAGCGCTCGACATCGCTCTCGCCCACGACGGATTCATCCAGCGCAATCGGGGTCGGAAAATCCCCCACGAGTCCCAGCAGCACATCTTCCGCCTTCCGCCGGTCCGCACCGTGCGCCGCGAAACAGGGTTGCTCCACAAATTCCACCGGCCGTTCCGCGCACCGCTCCAGCCATCGCTCCGCCTTGCGCCGATCCCATGCGCCGTTGGCGTCGAGCCGGAGCTTCGCCCCACCCGGCAGCGCCGCGCACACGTCGTCGAGCAGCGCGATTTCGTCCGCGATATCACCGACGCCAACCTTCCATTTGAAGATGCGAAAGCCCAGCTCCGCCCGGGGCGGAATCGCCTGCAGCACCGCGCGTCCCGCCGGCAGCAGTGCCGCCACACCCAAGGAGGGCGGGTCTCCGGCCCGCCCTTTCGCGCTTTCAGTATTCGAGGACGGGTCAGAGGCCCGCCCTCCTTCGATCTCCGCCCGCGCACCCGCGATCGCATTCCGCAAACATCCGAGTCGCTCCGGCACTTCGTCGAACTTCCCTCCATTGATCCATTCGCCGATCGCGCGCGCACCCGCTTCCGCCTCATCGACCGTCTCGGTCCCAAATTCCGGAATCGGCGCCGCCTCGCCCCAGCCAATCGCCCCGCTGCCGCTCTCGGATTTGTCCTCCAGCCGCACGATGAGCCCCTCGCGTTCGCGCCACACGCCGTGTGCCGTGCGCACCGCCGCACGAAACGGCAATCGATAGCGACGAAACTGCAGGCGATAGTTCACGCACCCACGTCATACGCGCACGGCGTCGCGCGCAAACCAGACTTTCTGTTTGCGCTCCGCTGCGCCAGACCTACTCCGTTCATGGCAACCCATGACCAAGGTTGCCAAAACGTCCTCTCCCGCCGACGCCGAGTTTTTTCTGCCCGCCGCCGCGTTCTTCCGGGCCAATATCCCGACTGCGCTGACGTTCGACGACGTCTCGCTCGCCACGCTCTACTCGGAGATTCTGCCAAAGGACGCCGATACCTCGACCGCCTTGAGCGATGCGCTCCGGCTCCAGATTCCGATCATCTCGTCGGACATGGACACCGTCACCGAGTCGCGCATGGCGATCGCCATGGCGCTCAACGG
Organism: Opitutaceae bacterium; assembly: GCA_031411015.1. Lineage (GTDB taxonomy): Bacteria > Verrucomicrobiota > Verrucomicrobiia > Opitutales > Opitutaceae > ER46. Next base: position 6,059 of record JANOAF010000175.1, read on the forward strand.
CGGCCTCGGCCTCATCCATTACAACATGAAGCCCGACGCGCAGGTGAAGGAGGTCGCCCGCGTAAAACGCCACATCCACGGCCTGATCCAGGATCCGATCACGGTCGAGCCCGGTAAACTCATCGGCGATTTGCTCGCGATGATCGAGGCGCGGCGGTTTTCGTTCTCCACCTTTCCCGTCGTCGATGGCAGCGGCAAACTCGTCGGCCTCCTCTCCGGCAACGTCGTTAAGGAGCGCTACAAGTCGAGCAAGGTCTCCGACGTGATGACGCCGCGCGCGCAACTTCGCACTGAGAAACAACGCGCCGTCGCCAAGGATCCGATCAAGGCGGCCGACGCGTTCTTCACCTCTAATGTTGGCATCAACAAGATGCTCGTCGTCGACGAGTCAGATCACCTCCGCGGCCTCATCACCGCTTCTGATGTCGAGCGCATCACCGCCGAAGCCAAGTCGCGCCGGAAGCCGTCGCGCGATTCCGAGTTTCGGCTCGTGGTCGGCGCCGCGCTTGCGCCCGTGCGCAAACCCGACGGTTCGCTCGACCGCGAAAAAATCCTCGAGCACGTCGGTCACCTCGTCGCGGAAAACGTCGACGCCATCGCCGTCTCCACCGCGCACGGTCACACCGCCGGCGTCGGCGATGTTGTGCGACTCGTCCGCGGTGCCTTCAAGGATCTCACGATCATCGCGGGCAATGTCACGAGCGCCGGCGGCGTCACGTTCCTCGGCGACTGCGGCGCCAACGCGATCAAGATTGGCCAGGGCCCGGGTTCAATCTGCACCACGCGCATCGTCGCCGGCGTCGGAATTCCGCAGCTCACCGCGCTCCATGTCGCCAGCACGGCCGCGAAAAAATCCGGAGTGAAACTCATCGCCGACGGCGGCATCACCAAGAGCGGCGACATCGTGAAAGCCCTCACGCTCTCCGACGCCGTGATCCTCGGCGGCCTGCTTGCGGGCTGCCGCGAAGCCCCCGGCGAAATCCTCGAAATCAACGGCAAGGTCTACAAACAATACCGCGGCATGGGCAGCCTCGCCGCGATGAAAGACGGCAGCGCCGCGCGTTACGGCCACGACAAACACGACCGCACCCGCAAAATCGCCGCCGAGGGCATCGAGGCCTTGAAGGAAGTGAGCGGCTCCGTCGACGACACTCTCGCCACCCTGATTGGTGGCGTGCAAAGCGGCATGGGCTACCTCGGCGCGGCCACCCTCCCGCAGCTCCGCGCCAAAGCCCGCTTCATCCGCGTCAGCCCCGCCGGCCAAAAAGAAGCTGCGCCGCACGACGTGATCGAAGTCTCCACGCGCACGAGCAACTCCTGAGGCAAAGCTCCGGAATAAAGCGAAGTTCCTCGTCGTGGCATAGTCTCGGCGAAGGCGGAAGTCCGCCCGTTCACGCCTTGCGAGCACCGCCTCGTCCGTCGCGTCTCGCCCCTGCACCCACAAAAAAAGCACGGCGCGAGGCCGTGCTTGAACTTGACTGCGGAGTGACTTCCGCGGTCGCGCTATTTAC
>JANOAF010000176.1:0-13568 GCA_031411015.1 Opitutaceae bacterium
GCCTCGGCGACCGCTCGCTGATCGAAACGGTTATCATCCGCGTCCCGCAGGAGGGCGTGGGCCTCGAGCATTCGCGCAAGACGATCTGCATTTCGACGCAGGTCGGCTGTGCGATGGGCTGCGTGTTTTGCGCCAGCGGCCTCGAAGGCCTCAAGCGCGACCTCAACGCCGGCGAGATCGTCGCGCAGCTCCTTCAAGTCTGCTACCGCGAAGATGCGCGCACGCCGCGCGCGCGCATGGAACTGGCGTCGTTCGACAACATCGTGGTCATGGGCATGGGCGAGCCGCTCGCCAACTACGACGCGCTCCTCCGCGCCCTCACCATCGTGAACGCCGACTGGGGCCTCGGCTTTGGCGCGCGCCGCATCACGATTTCCACGAGCGGTCTCGTCCCGAAAATCCTCAAACTCGCCGACGAGGAACTCGGCTTCCGTCTCGCGATCTCGCTGCACGGCGCGACCGACGAGGTGCGCGAAAAAATCATGCCGGTGAACAAGGCCTATCCGCTCGCGAAACTGATCCCCGCCGTCCGCGCGTTTTCCGAAAAACACGGCCGCATGGTCACGCTCGAATTCATTTTGATCGAGGAGGTGAACGACTCACTCCCGCAGGCGGAAAAACTCCGCGACATCGCCCGCGACCTCCACGCGCACGTGAACCTGATCCCCTACAACACCGTCGCCGGCCTCCCGTGGAAACGCCCCAGCCTCACACGGCAGGAACGCTTCGCCGACATCCTGCGCGACGCGCGCATCTCCGTGACACTGCGCCGCGAAAAAGGCCACGACATCGACGCGGCCTGCGGCCCGCTCCGACTGAAGACGGAAAAGGAACGCGAGGGAGCGACGGAGCCGCTGGTGTCGGCGGTATGAGCGCGGAAATTCTCGCGATGGAAATGTGTGTGAGCCGCTCCGGGGTAGGGCGGGTCTGTGACCCGCCCTCCGCCCACTCAACGTCAGCAAGGGCGGGTCAAAGACCCGCCCTACTCTACGCGGTCGCCGCCCGTCCCGGTTCTTAAGCTCGAAGCCCATAGATCATGGACTCGGCCACATCGCAGCTCTGGCTCGTAGCGAAGGCAGCTTTACTTATCGCCGGATTGCTTGTGCCCGGTGGCGCGTTGATGCGCGCGCTGCGCGTGCCGGCCACCGTCGCCACGAGTTTCGCGGGCTCGGCGCTGGCGCTCTACGCGACCGTGCTCGCTCTGCAATTCACCTCGATTCGGATTTCGCTAGTGTCGCTCGCCGCGGGCTTGGCGCTGATTACTGTTGCGGCGCATCAGGTCAGAAACCGGAGCAAGCCAACCGAAGACGAACAGTTCTCCCTGCGCGAATGGATCGCGGGCATGGGCGCGTGGACGCCCCTCTATGCGCTCTTCTGGATCGCGGCGTTGTGGCGCGCTGTGCACGAACCGCTCGCGGGGCCGGACATCGAGTTCCGCTGGAGTTTTCTCGCGGAGCAGATGCTCGCGACGGGCACGCTGGATTATTATCCGCCGCGCACGGCGGCAGATTTTTTCCGCTATTTCTGGGTGGAGAGCATTCCGCCGGGTGCGTCGGCGCTGCATACGTGGGCGTATGCGTGTGCGGGCGGCGCGAAGGCGGCGTGGACGATTCCGGCAGTCGTGCTCCAGCTCTGGTCGTTGCACGCGCTCGTCTGGCGCGCGGCGTATTTGCACAGCGGTGAGCGGGCAGCCCGATTCGCGTGTCTCGCGGCGGCCGCGTGTCCACTGCTCACGTGGTCGGTGCGGCTCGGGCAGGAAACCGGCCTGACCGCGTTGTCGCTCGCGGGCCTCGTGTTTGCCCTGCTCGGCTGGCGGCGAAACGGCACGCCGGGTTGGGCCGCGCTCTCGGGACTTTTTGCGGCGCTCGGTGCGTCCGCGCGCGAATACGGTCTCGTTTTCCCTCTGCTCGCCGCCGCGGGTCTGCTCGTGGTGCAGGCGAACCGCCGCGCTTGGCTCGCTTTCGTCGTGCCGGCCTTACTCGCCGTCATCTGGCCGTTGCGGACGTGGGCGCTCACCGGCAATCCGTTCTACAGCCTCGATGTCGCCGGCTTGTTTCCGACCAACCCGCGTTTCCTCGAGTGGATCGGGTTGGACGCGGAGTCCCTCGGCGCGGCACTGACGACCACCGCCGGCTGGCGCGAGATCGGGCGCTTCGCGCTGCAATACGCGCCAGTCGCGCTCTTCGGCTGGCTGTGGCTGGCGCTCGCGGCGTTGCGGGGAAGTCGGATTTCGATCTGGGGCCTGGGCGCGGTCGTGATCGTCTTGGGACTGTGGGCCACCTCGGTGCGCTATACTAATGGCGGGCTCTTCTACTCGCTCCGCGTCACGAGCCCCGCGCTGGCGCTCGGTGCGATTTCTGCGGGCATCGCCCTCGCCTCCACCACGTGGTCGCGTCGCTCGCTCGCGATCATGGCACCGGCCCTCCTCAGTTTGCTCGTCCTCGCTACGCTGCCCCCCACGCTCGCGCTCCCGAAAAATCAAGCGCGCACACCTTGGCGCGAGTGGCCGGCCTTCGCGCCGCGCGCCGATCCGCTCAATACCGCGGCCGATCCCACCGCGGCGATTTTCCAACGCGTGCTCCGCGCCAGGCCCGGCGAGCACGTCGGAATCGTTCTCGCCGACTCGCCGGGTTTTCAGCATCGCCTCGCCCCGCTCGGCCTGAAGGTGCTGCCGCTGTGGAGCCCGCAGGCCGACTGGCTCTTCGATGCCTCGCTGCCCCCGGCCGAGCTCGTGCGGCGCTGGCGCGAATCGGGCATCACGCACGTCATCCACACCAAGTGGCAGACCAACCTCGATTTCTTCACCACCCACTCGCGGCTGGCCCGACCGCCGCTGGGCCAACGGATGCTCGGCGAGACGGCCCTCACTGCCGTTTTTGCGATCACGCTTGCGGAATAGTCTGGGAGCTGCGCCTGTCACCCCTCCATTTTCCGCTTGCGCGCCCCCACCCCAATTTATTTTACCCGTCACTCCGATTTGACTGCCGCCGGAACTTTTTCGCTCCCGGTGGTCATATCGGCTCAAGTCCCCCTCCACGTCCTCGCTCCATGATTGAAGTCAAAGGTCTCGTCAAAACCTACGGCGCCAAGCGCGCGGTCGATGGCGTCACGTTCACGGTGAAACGCGGCGACATCCTCGGCTTCCTCGGCCCCAACGGCGCCGGCAAGTCGACCACGATGAAAATGATCACCGGTTTCCTGCGCCCCGACGCCGGCACCGCGACGGTCGATGGCATCGATGTGACCGTCGATCCCGTCGCCGTGAAACAGAAGCTCGGTTACCTTCCGGAGAGCGCGCCCGCCTATCCCGAGATGACCGTCGAGGAATTCCTCGGCTTCATTGCCGAGGTCCGCGGTTTCCGCGCCGCCGACGCCAAGGCCGCCCAAGTCGATCGCGCAATCAACCTCACTCATCTCTCGCCCGTGCGAAAGCAGACGATTGAAACGCTCTCCAAAGGTTTCAAGCAACGCGTCGGTTTCGCTCAGGCCCTGCTCCACGATCCCGCCGCCCTCGTCCTCGACGAACCGACCGACGGCCTCGATCCGAATCAGAAAAACGAAGTCCGTTCGCTGATCAAAAAGATGGCCTCGGAAAAAGCCGTGATCCTCTCGACGCACATCCTTGAGGAGGTCGATGCGATCTGTAACCGGGTCATCATCATCTCACGCGGCCGGGTCGTCGCCGATGAAACCCCCGAGCGCCTGCGCGCCCGCCAGCCCGGCGCGCGCCTCGACGAAATCTTCCGCACGCTGACCCACGGCGATATCTGAATTTTGAAGCAGCGAGTAGCGGGTAGTGAGTAGCGAGCATCCACCGAACATCGCCTCAATCCCCGCTTCGCAACTACTCGCTACCCACTACCCGCTACTTCTACTCCACCCATGCGCCAAATCTCCCCGATCTTCAAACGCGAGTTCGTCGGCTACTTCCGATCGCCGGTCGCGTATGTGTTCCTGATCGTCTTTCTCCTGTCATCCGTCCTCCTCGCTTTTTTTGCCGGCGGCTTCTTCCGCGGCCGGGTCGCGACGCTCGAAAGTTATTTCTATTTTCACCCGTGGCTCTTTCTCTTCCTCGTGCCTGCGGCCGGCATGCGCCTGTGGTCGGAGGAAAAGCGCAGCGGCACCGTCGAGCTGCTCTTCACGCTCCCGATCACGACGCTGGAGGCGGTCATCGGCAAATTCCTCGCCGCGTGGGCGTTTCTCGCACTGGCCATTTTGATGAGCTTCCCGATGCCGATTACGCTCGGTTACCTGGGTGACCCAGACTGGGGCGTGATTATCAGCGGCTACGCGGGCAGCATCTTGATGGGTGGCGCCTACCTCGGTGTGTGCTCGCTGATGTCGGCGCTCACCAAAAACCAAGTGATCAGTTTCGTGCTGAGTGTCTTTCTTTGCGTCATCCTCGTGCTTCTCGGCACGAGTATGTTTTCCGGTTTCATGACGGGCTTCCTTGGGATGCCCGTCGCCTTCGCCGACGCGATCGCTAATTTCAGTTACCTGACCCACTTCGACGCGTTCACCAAGGGCGTCATCGATCCCAAGGACGTGCTCTTTTTCTTCTCGCTGATGGGCTTCACGCTTTTCCTCAACGTCGTGGCGTTGGAGCGCTGATCGGTCTTCTCCGAAATCCGACTCCGAACGCTCAGCTCTCAACTCTCAGCTCTTAACTTTTCAGAGCCCCATGAAATTCGGCAGCAAAACCGTCGCCATCGTCCTCCTGCTCATCGGCCTCGTGCTGGTGAACTACCTCGCCACGTCGATACCGCTGCGGCTCGACGCCACCGCCGAGTCGATCTACACGCTCTCCGCGGGCACGAAGAAAATGCTGAGCACGATTGAGGAGCCCGTCTCCATCGATCTCTACTTCACGAAGGACGCGGGCGGCCTCCCCATCGCCTACAAGAATTACGCGGTGCGCGTGCAGGAGATGCTCCGCCAATATGTCCGCGCCTCGCGCGGCAAGCTCACCCTCAACCTCATCAACCCGCGCGCCGACACGCCCGAAGAGGAGAAAGCCACCGCCTCCGGCCTCCAGCCGCAGGTCGCGCAGCAAGGCGGCGAGCAGTTCTTCTTTGGCCTGATTGTCACGCAGGCCGATCAGCAGAAAACGATTCCCGCCTTCGCGCCGCAACGTGAACAGTTCCTCGAGTATGATCTCTCGAAGCTGGTTTACAGCGTGCAGCAGCTCGACAAACGGAAGCTCGGCCTGCTCACCAGCCTCCCGCTGCAGGGGACCAATCCGCAGGAGATGCAAATGATGATGATGATGCGCCGCCAGCCCCAGCCGTCCCAGATGGTCGTGGGCGAGCTCGAGCAGTCGTTTAAGGTCACCACGATCGAGGCCACCGCCACTGAACTTCCTGCCGACCTCGATGCGCTGCTCGTCGCGCACCCGCAAAACGTTTCGCCCAAACTTCAGTTCGCCATCGATCAGTTTCTACTCGGCGGCAAACCGGTCTTCCTCGCGCTCGATCCTTCGTCGCAACACTTCAAGCGCCAGAGCAACCCGCAGCAGCAGATGATGGGACAGGCACCGCAAAACGTCTCCAGCGATCTGCCAACGCTGCTCAGCGCCTACGGGATCCAATACGACGCGCAGAAAGTCGTCGGCGATCTCGAGAACGCCACGCAGGTCCAGACCGGCGGGGGTGGCACCGCGCGCTACCCGATCTGGCTCAGCCTCCGCGGCAAGGAGGCGTTCAACCAAAAATCGCTCCCGACCGCGCAATTGAATTCCGCGATGTTCATCGAGTCGGGCAGCATCGCGAAAAAGGAGGGCTCCACGCTCACTTTCACCCCGCTGGTCGAGACCTCGGCGCAGGCCGGCGACATCGCGAGCATGATGTTGCAGTTTGCGCAGCCCGACGATGTCGCCAAACAAATCATCCCGAGCGGCAAGAAAACCATCGCCGCGCTCGTGACCGGAAAATTCAAGAGTGCGTTTCCCGACGGCGCACCGAAGGACGACCCGAAACCCGAAGACCCGACGAAAAAGGACGATGCCAAGAAGGAAGCGCCCAAACTCGCGGCGGATTCCCTCAAGGAATCGAAGACCAATTCCACGCTCTTCGTCATCGCCGACACCGACTGGCTCTTCGACGACTACAGCGTGCGCAAAATTAATTTCTTCGGCCAGAGCGCCGCCGAGCCGTTCAACGACAACCTCGCCTTCGCGGCCAACACCGTGGAATTCCTCGGCGGCTCCCAGGACCTCATCTCGATTCGCGGCAAAGGTTCGTCCGTGCGTGAGTTCACGGTCGTGCGCCAGATGGAATCCAGCGCGCAGAAACAATATCAGTCCAAGATCGCCGAACTCGATGGGCAGCTGGCCGACGTCCAGAAGAAGCTTTCCGAGCTCCAAGGGAAAAAGGGCGAAGGCAATCGCCTCGTCGCGACGCCGGAAATGGCCAAAGCCATCGAGAGTTTCCAGAAAGAACAGGCCAAGTTTCGCGGCCAGCGCCGCGAAATCAGGTTGAAGCTCCGAGAGGACATCGACCGCCTCGAAAACCGTCTCCTCGTTATCAACCTGCTCGCCACCCCGCTGCTCGTCGGCGTGTTCGGCGTCTGGTTCTACCGCAACCGGAAAAAGTGATTTCTCACAACCCGCACCGCTCAGCTCTCACCTCTCAGCCATGAGACTGAAAACTATCCTCCTCACCGTCCTCGTCCTCGCCGCCCTTTCGGTCGCCGCGTTTTTCGCGACCCGCCCGGAAGAACCCAAGGTCGCCGACACCCGGATCAACAAATCACTGATCGAGCCCTCCGCGATCGAGAAGGCGACGAAGCTGCGCATCGCAGACGCGGGTAAAACCGTCGAGCTCACGCGCCAGCCCGACGGCACATGGCGCGTGCCGTCCTATTACGATTTCCCCGCTGACTTCACCAAGCTCTCCGGCCTCATTGGCAATCTCACCGACGCGAAGCTCCAGCGCCTCGTAACGGCCAACGCCGAGCGCATCTCACGCCTCGAGTTCAAGGATACCAAGATCGAGTTGCTCGAAGCGGGCGACAAAGTGGTCTTCTCCATCACGCTCGGTAAAACTCCCGAGGCGGGTGGCGGGCGCTTCATCCGTTTCGGCGACGAGCAGAAGGCATTTCTCGCCAGCCTCAACGCGTGGCTCGACACCGAACCGAAAAACTGGGCCAACACCGAACTGCTCAACCTCAAGGCCGACGACATCGCGAAGATTGAAATGCCATTCGCCGAGGGCGGCCCGATCGCTTTCTCACGCGCGAAAAAGGAAGACCCGTGGACCTCCGACAAGACACCTCCCGGCCAGAAAGTGAAGACCGACCGCATCTCAACCGTCCTGTCATCGGTCGGCACAATTCGGTTTTCCGACACTACCGCACCCGACGACGCCAACGCGGCCGCCGCGAAAGCCAACGAGCGCCTGTTCAAACTCGAGACCTTCGACAAAAAGGTGATCCAGATCGCCCTGGGTCGGAAGCCCGAGGAAAAGAAACTCAAGGCAACCGCTCCCACCGCTGACGGCAAGACCGGCCCGGCCGCCCTCGGCAGCGTCGCCGATCTCCTGAAGAAGGATGATAAAAAAGACGCGGCCGCACCCGGCGGGGAAAAGAAGGACGACAAACCCCTCGCTCCCGAATTTGAAACGATTCCGGCCGGCCCCGTCTTCGTGAATATCGCGCACAGCGACGGCACCACGGCGGCGGTGAACACGCTGATGCAGAAGCGCGCCTTTCAGATTTCGGACTACACGTTTACCGGCCTGCCCCAGAAGGCCGAGGAAATGTTCGAGCCCGCGCCGCCGCCCCCGGCTCCACCCGCCGACGAGAAGAAGACGACGGAGATCAAAACTCCGCCGGTGACAAAGTAGAGTCCCGGCCGTGCGCCCGTGTTCATCGTCCCGGGTTCAGTAAGTTCGGGTCCGCGAACCCCACTAAAGGCGGAACTACGAACGTTGGAGGCGTCGCGCTGCGCGGTTCCCGCGATGCCGCATTCGTCGCTCGACGCGACCCCGCGTTTTGCGTTCCGTCGTCGCCACACATGACGCCCGATCGGCCCATCTCTGATTTATTTGCACGGAACCGCCCGCTGCGCTCGCTGGAATTTTTCCCGCCCAAGGACGACGCCGGCGTCGAAGCCCTGCGTGCCACCGCCACCGCGGTGAAGCGCATGAATCCCGACTTCGTCTCCGTGACCTACGGCGCCGGGGGCACCACGCGCGACCGCACGGCGCAAGTCTGCGAATTTCTGAAACGCGACTTCGGCTTCACCGTCATGCCGCACCTCACGTGTGTCGGCCACACGCGCGCCGAACTCACCGCCATCGCCGATCGCATCCACGCGGGTGGTTTCCGAAACATCATGACGCTCCGCGGTGACCCACCGAAGGGAGCGACGGAGTTTCCCGTCACCGCCGATGGCCTGCGCAACGCCAACGAGCTCGCCGCCCTCCTCAAGGCGCGGCACGCCGATTTCTGTCTCGGCGTCGCCGGCTACCCCGAGAAACACCCCGAGGCCGCATCGCTCGACACCGACCTCACCCATCTCCGCCGCAAAGTCGATGCCGGCGCGGCTTTCGTCACGACGCAGCTCTTCTTCGACAACACGCAGTATTACCGCTTCGTCGAGCGCTGCCGCGCCGCGGGCATCACGGTGCCGATCGTCCCCGGCATCATGCCCGTGCTGTCGTTGAAACAGATTCAGCGCTTCACCCAAATGTGCGGCGCGACCCTGCCCCCGCAGTTGATCACCCGGCTCGAAGTCGCCGCCGACAACGCCGACGTCCTCGAAACCATCGGCATCGACTGGGCACTCACGCAAATCCGCGGCCTCCTCGCCAACGGAGCCCCGGGCTACCACCTCTACATCCTGAATCGCGCCAAAGGCGCGCTGGCGCTCACGGCAGGACTGGCGGCGTAAAGCCCTCCGGAGAGCGCGCGAGCGTTTTCCTTTCTGATCAAGGACCATGCGCGACCGAGCAGAGTCGCACGTCGGAAACGACCGTCGCGCGCAAGTTGCAGGACGCGTGCTGAGCGGAGGCGCCTGCGGCGAGAATAACCGCTCTGGGAATGACGCCAACACTGGGGATGATTCTGTCACGAGCCAGGGTGAACTCCTCAAGACCTCGTCCCGCCCGCTGAATTCCGAAGCGGAACCGACACCAAATACCAGCCGGCGCAAAAAAATATCGGAGCGTTCCGCGGCCTAGCGCATGTTCTGACGAAAACATTCGAGCAGACGCCGTGCGCGCGTTGGATTTTCGAGCATCTTGGGACTCCGCCAGTCGTCGTTGAGAAACTCGTTATAACCGGGAGTGTTTCTCACTTCCGCTGAGTCGAGATTCCGAAAACCCATCGTCCAATTCGAAAATATGCGGGCTTGGATCGGACCTTGCAGGAGAGTGATCAGGCCGGTGTGCCGCGAATCGCGAGCAATCCGGGCATGAACGCTTCGCACGTTCGCTTCCTCGCCTTCGAGTGCCTGCATAAAATTACCGTCACGATATAGGAGCATCCCCGTCACCTGCGAGGCCTCGTTCCTGCTCCGGCTGCCTCCAAGCAGGGCAAGCAAATCCTCCTCGGAGAAAGGAAGCGTCGCGGAACTGACGTAAACAAAATTGAAGAGCGCCATGACGAACGGGTATGGATCGCACGCATCGCTCCGCACTATCGCGTAGCAATAGCTCTTTTAGTGAAACGGCAAAGGCGCGAGAAACTTGAGCCTTTATTCCGCTCAGCAAAACCGCTCCCGGCCACCCCGGAAATCGGGTTTCCGATCAGTGTCGATTTTCGGCGGCGACTGTTCCGAACATGGCAATGGTTGCCGTCATTTGCTCAACCACCCGCAAACACCGGCCTGAATCCCGCCGCGGTTAAGATCGCCGCGATCTTCTCGCGCTGGTCTCCCTGAATTTCGATGGCGCCGTCTTTCACGGTGCCGCCACAGCCGCAGGCCGCGCGCATTTTCTTGGTGAGTTGTTCCTTTTCCGGCAGACCGATGCCGACGAAGCCATCGACGACCGTCACCGTTTTGCCGCCGCGATTGCCGGTCTCACGGCGGATATCAACCCGGCCGCGATTCTTAGTCGGGCCAGTCTCCGACCGGCCCTTCCCCGCTTCCGCCGCGCGGTCGGGCACCGCCTTCGGCGCGACCGGCAGCCCCGCGCTACTCAGCGCGCCAAAAGGATTTTGTCCGAGCGCACCGCCGCCGTCCGTGGAGATTTTGCCCGTGCTCATGGTTTCACCTCACTTCTTTGCGGCGCGCCCGCCACACGCGCCAACCGGGATGTTGGTCTCACCACCCAGAAACATCAGCGCCTTGGCGTAGCTGCGGTTTTCCAAAAAATGCGCGAGCTGCGGGTGCAGCCCGGCGCGTCCGCGTGCGAGGAAGTCGTCGAGCTTCGCCATCTCGTCGGCCACGGTCTGGCCGTTGGCGGCCTTGATGGCACCAAGGAGAGACGTGAGTGATTCTTTGATTTGGATTTCCATCGAGTGGGGAGGCGAAATTACTAATCCGGCTGTTACCTACCTTAAGCCCGATTGCAATCCCGGCGGCAGGCCGCCGCACGCTTGTCTCGACGACGCGCGTGTGGTCCATTGATCATTCACTTTCTATCCATGGCCGCCCGGCGGCCGCTGCATCACACCTTCCATGAACCGCTCTTCCCTTTCCTCCCTCGCCAACGCCGAGCTCATTGAGGCGACCTACCAGTCGTGGTTGAACGACAGTAATTCCGTCGACCCCACGTGGCGCGCCTTCTTCCAGGGCTTCACCCTCGCCTCGAACGGCGCCTCACCCTACGCCGCCCTCGCCGCCGCCGCTGAATCCGCCGCGCCCTCCGCTGCCACCGCGCCTATCATCGACAGCCTGAAGCAGTCGCACGTCCACCGGCTGATCAACACCCACCGCGCCATCGGCCACCTTGAGGCGCACCTCGATCCGCTCGGTGAACCACCGCCGCCGCACCCGAAGCTCTCGCTCGCCAACTTCAAGCTCGACGAGTCCGACCTCGACACGACATTCGACATCGGCACCTACCTCGGCGGCGGCCAGATGAAGCTCCGCGACATCCTGACCGCGCTGCGCCAGACTTACTGTGATCACATCGGCGTCGAATACATGCACATCCAAGATGTCGAGGTGCGCTACTGGCTCCGCGATCGCATGGAGGCGACGCGCAACCAACCGTCGTTCTCCGCCGAGGAGAAGATCCGCATTTTGCGTCGCGTCCACAAGGCGGAGCTCTTCGAGCGTTTCCTGCACACCAAATACGTCGGCCAGAAACGTTTCTCCCTCGAAGGCGGCGAAACCATGGTCGCGATGGTCGACAGCATCATTGAGCACTGCCCCCACCTCGGCGTCGACGAGGTCGTCATGGGCATGGCGCATCGCGGTCGCCTCAACATTCTGACGAGCGTGATGCGGAAACACTTCGACGTCTTGTTCGAGCAGTTCTCCGAAAATTATCTCCCCGAGACCGTCGGCGGCGATGGCGACGTGAAATACCACCTCGGCTACGAAGCCGTGCTCGACACGGCCGCCGGGAAAAAAGTCGAGGTCCGCCTCGCGGCCAATCCGTCGCATCTCGAAATCGTCAATCCCGTCGTCGAGGGCAAGGCCCGCGCCCGCCAGCGCATCCGTGGTGACATGGAGAAGCGCACCGCCGTGCTGCCGCTGCTGATTCACGGCGACGCCGCGTTCGCCGGTCAGGGCGTCGTCGCCGAAACGCTCAATTTCTCCCAGCTCCCAGGCTACAAGACCGGCGGCACGCTCCACATCGTCATCAACAACCAGATCGGTTTCACCACGCTGCCCGTCGACGCCCGCTCGACGCGCTACTGCACCGACGTCGCGAAGATGATCGAGGCGCCGATTTTCCACGTGAACGGCGACGACCCCGAGGCGGTCTGCCACGTCGCGTGCCTCGCGCTTGAGTTTCGCGTCAAATTCCAGCGCGACGTCGTCATCGACATGTTCTGCTACCGCAAGCACGGGCACAACGAAACCGACGAGCCGGCATTCACGCAGCCGCTACTCTACAAGAAAATCGCGACGCATCCGCCGACCTCCACGATTCTCACCCGCAAGCTCGTCGCCGAGGGCATCATTACCGAAGCCGGCTCCGAAGCGATCAAAGCCGAGTATTCCGAGGCGTTGGAAAAGAATCTGGAAAAGGCGAAGGCCGCCGAGGTTGCAAAATCCGCCAAGCGCGCGGCCGCCGCCGAGACGAAGAAATTCACCGGCTCGACCGCGGTGTTTCAGCCGGATTTCCATTTCAAGGCCGTGCCGACCGGCGCCACGCGCGCGACCATCGATCGGGTGGCGCAGGGCCTCACGACCGTTCCGCCCGACTTCAAGCCCAATCCCAAGATCCGCCGCTTCCTCGACGCCCGGGCCACGGCCCACCGCGACAACGGCGCCATCGACTGGGGTTTCGCCGAGGCCCTCGCCTTTGGCACGCTCGCGCTGGAGGGCACGCCCATTCGCCTGAGTGGACAGGACTGCGAGCGCGGCACTTTCAGCCACCGTCACGCCGTGCTCCACGACATGGAGACCGACGCCACCTACGCCCCACTCAAGAACCTCGATCCGAAGCAGGGCCGATTCTGCGTCTATAACTCCCTCCTCTCCGAGGCCGCCGTGCTCGGCTTCGACTACGGCTACTCGCTCGACTACCCCGATCTACTTTGCATCTGGGAAGCCCAGTTCGGCGATTTTGCCAATGGCGCGCAGGTCGTGATCGATCAGTTTCTCGCCGCTGGTGAATCGAAATGGCAGCGCACGAGTGGCATCGTGCTCCTCCTCCCGCACGGCTACGAAGGCCAGGGCCCCGAGCACAGTTCCGCACGCCTTGAGCGTTTCCTCCAGCTCTGTGCCGAGGACAACATTCAAGTTGCCAACATCACGACGCCCGCGAATTTCTTTCACGCCCTCCGCCGCCAGGTGAAGCGCGACGTGAAGAAGCCGTTGATCGTGATGTCGCCGAAATCTCTGCTGCGCCACCCTGCGGCCGTCTCCAAACTCGACGAGTTCACGAGCGGCACATTTCAGGAAATCATCGACGATCCGGCCGCGCCGGCGAAACCGACGCGCCTCATCTTTTGCTCCGGCAAGGTTTACTACGACCTCGTCGACTACCGCGCGAAAAAGCAAATCACCGACGCCGCCATCGTGCGCATCGAGCAGCTCTATCCGCTGCACAAAAACGCCATCGCCAAAATCGCCGATCACTACACCGGCGCCCGCGTCGTGTGGGCCCAGGAAGAGCCCCAAAACATGGGGGCGTGGAGCTACATCGCCCCCCAACTCTCCGAGATCTTCGGCTTCCTCCCGCTTTACGCCGGCCGCGACGCCGCCGCCTCGCCCGCGGTCGGCGCTCTCGCGCTCCACCGTTTCGAGCTCGCCGCTTTCCTGCAGGAGGCGTTCAGCCTCTGACGCAAACGGCCTGGGTGCTCGAACCGCCCGGCCTTCAGTCCCGCCGCCTTTCTACTCGCTACCCGCTACTCACTCCCCGCTACTTCTTCCGCCATGCCTCTCCTCGAAGTCAAAATCCCACCGATGGGCGAATCGATCGCCTCTGGTATTCTCGCCAAGTGGC
>JANOAF010000177.1:0-13487 GCA_031411015.1 Opitutaceae bacterium
CCCACGCACCCACGCGGTGAACTCCGGCACCTGCGCCGGCGTCAGCGCCAGTTTCGCGCGCACACCCGTCGCATACGCCCAGCTAAATTCGGAAATTCCGCGCCAGAATCCGTCCGCCTCGCCACTCGCGAGTTCCCGGCCAGAAAACTTTCCCAGGATTTCCGCAACGAGCGGATCGAGCGCCGCCGCCGGACCGCCAAGCCGCGCAAACACGGCCGGCTGATCCACTGCGGCATCGAGCGCGTCCAACTCCCAGCGCGTGTTCGCCGCCGCGGTGAGCAGCGCGAGCTTCGCAGCGTCGTCCACGACGTCGAGTCGCAGCGTGCGCAACGCGGCCGGCCGCGGAAAGACTTTGAACGTAATCTCCGCGAGCACGCCAAAGCGCCCCAGGCTTCCGACTAAAAATTTCGGCACGTCGAAGCCCGCGGCGTTTTTCACGACCTTGCCGCCGAGGCGGAGCAACCGCCCCTCGCCATCGACAAATTGCACGCCGAGGATGAAATCGCGCAGCCCGCCGAAGCGCCAGCGGCCGGACCCGCTCAGTCCCGCGGCAATCGTGCCTCCGAGTGTCGCGCCCGCCTCCGCCAGCATCGGATCAAAGGGCAGGTATTGCCCGCACTCGCCGAGCGCCGCGACGATCTCCGCGAGCGGCGTCCCCGCGAGCGCGGTGAACGTGAACTCACTCGGCTCGTATTCCACGATCCCGCAGAGCTTCGCCGTCAAGATTCGCACATACTCATCCGCCACCTGCGCCAATCGCGGCTTCGTCCCCGCCCCGACCGCAATCACACGAGGCGCCGAGCGCACGGCCTCGACGAGCTCGGCGAGAGTAGAGGGCGTGAGCGAAGTCATGACGTAGCGCGGTCAGCCTGACCGCGTCCGGCAAAAAACACGGTCAGGCTGACCGTGCTACGTTTCACGTTCAGCCCGCTCAGCATAGCAAAGATTGAGCCTTTATCCGTGTTCATCCGAGTAATCCGTGGTGAAACATTCGGCGTCATTTTTCATTCCCTGGAAATTACTCCCGCCTTCTCCAACGGATGCAGCCCGTGCTGCGTCAGCGCGGGCGCCCCCTCGACGGGAAACATTTTCCCCGGATTCGCGATCCCGTTTGGATCGAAGGCGGCGCGCAGCCGCTTCAGGCACGCGATTTCCTCGGGGCCGAACATCGCGGGGAGGTAGTCGCGCTTCTCCATGCCGACACCGTGCTCGCCCGTGATCGAGCCGCCCATCTCGATGCACATCCGCAGAATTTTTCCCGCCAGTTCCTCCGCGCGGTGCAGCGCACCCGGCTCGCGCCCGTCGTAAAGAATCAGCGGGTGCAGGTTGCCATCACCGGCATGAAACACATTCGCGCAACGCACGCCCATCTCGCGTGACCACGCGTTGATTTTCCGCAGCGCTTCGCCGAGCCGGCGGCGCGGGACCACGCCATCCTGCACGATGAAGTCCGGCGAGAGCCGGCCCACCGCACTGAACGCGCTCTTGCGCCCCTTCCAGATCGCGAGGCGCTCCGCCGCGTCGCGCGCCGGCCGCACTTCGACGGGTTTGCTCGCGGCCAAAATCGCATCGAGTCGCCCGCGATCCACGACGACGACTTCGCGGGGTCCTTCCAGTTCGACAATCAGCACCGCTTCGCAACCGGGCGGATAGTCCGCATGCACCGCCGCGACCGCCGCCTCCAGCGCCAGCGCATCCATGATTTCAATCGCGCCGGGCAGAAGTCCGCTCGCGACGATCGCGGTGACGGCATCGCCCGCCTGCTCGAGCGTGCGGTAGCCGGCGAGCACGGTGTGAAACATCTCCGCGCGGGGCAGCAGCTGCAGCGTGATTTCGAGCGCGATGCCGAAGAGTCCTTCGTTGCCCACAAACAATCCCGTCCAGTCCGGCCCGATCTGTTCGCGACTTGCACTGCCGAACTCCACCACCTCACCCGTGGCGAGCACGGCCTTGAGCCCCAGCACATGGTTCGAGGTCATGCCGTATTTCAGGCAGTGCGCGCCACCGGCGTTAAAGGCGACATTCCCGCCGATCGTGCAGATCGACTGGCTCGACGGGTCGGGCGCGTAATGCAGCCCGTAGGGTTGCGCCGCCGCCGTCACCGCCAGATTGATCGTGCCCGGCTCGACGACGGCGATCCGCTGTGCCGGGTCGAGGCGCAAGATTTTGTTGAGCCGATTCAGCGCGATCACGATGCCGCCGGCATACAGCAGCGAGCCGCCCGACAGACTCGTGCCGCTGCCCCGCGCGACAAAGGGCAGTTTCTCGGCAGCGCAAAACCGCACGACTGCGATCACTTCGTCCTGCGTCTCGGGCACGACGACGGCGAGAGGCTTCGACTGAAACGCGGTGAGCCCGTCGCTTTCATAGGCCGCGAGCGGCGCCGCGCTAGTCAGCACGCGCCCCGGCGGAAGCACGGCGGCGAGCCGGCGAAGCAGGTCGGGATTGGGCGCGGGGGAGGTCACGGCCTCACGATGAAACGACGCGCCGCGCGCTGACGAGCGCGGAGTTGGCCCACCGAAAAATTACCGCCCATACTCTACATACCACTTGTCGTCGTAGAGCTTGTGCTCGGCCACGGGCTTGAAGCCCGCCGCGGCCATCCACGCCTGGGTTTCGTCTTTCGTGACCTGCAGCTTGGGATCGTTTTTGTGCGGCCCGAGCTCGGGGAAAAAATCAATGACCGCGATCCGGCCCTGCGGTTTGAGGTAGGTCGCGAGACTTTTCAGATAGCCCGCGCGGTCCTCGATGTGGTGGAGCACGTCGTAGATGAACGCCACGTCGACATCGCGCGCCGGGAGATTCGGATCGGTAAACTTGCCGAGCACGCCGCGGACATTGGCCGCCTTGGCTTCCGCGGCTTTTTTCACGATGTGATCGACAAGACCCTGCTCGATATCGACGGCATAAACTTTTCCCCCGCCCGCCACGGCCTTCGCGAGTGGCAGCGTAAAAACCCCCGAGCCCGCGCCGATGTCGGCGACGACGCTGCGCGGCCCGAGCTTCAGCACGCCGACCGCTTCCTCGACCTTCAGCTTGGAGATCCGGTTGGTGGACTCCAACGTCTTCACCCACTCCTCCGCCGACCGGGCGCCGAGTTGGGCGACAGCGTTTGAATTGAAAACAACGGCTGCCAGAAAACAGCCCACGACCGAGGTGGAATTGCGCATGGGAGGAATGGGGTTCGCCCAGCACGGCGCATCCCGGCCCGAAGATCAAGCCGCGCCCAACGGCAAACCCGGTCGCTCAAAACCCCAGCGCCACTGAGAAACGGAAACTGCGGGGCTCGCGCGGCACGACGCGCCAGTAGCCGTCGCCCACGCGGTTCAGGCGGATGATCTGTATGTCGTCGTTCGCGAGGAGATTGGCGATGTTGAGCTGCGCGCGGAGCGTGGTGCCACGGCCGAGAAATCCTGACTTCAGTTTCGTCGCGTAGCCGAGGAGGCCGTCGAAGTTGAGGATCTCCGGGCCATAGAGGACTTTCCCGAGCACGTCTTTGCCGAGGGCGTCGAAGCCGGTGATCTCGCGCTGGAGGACGTTTTTGTCCTGCCAACGGACGCCGCCGCCAATGAAAAAGCCTTTGAGTCGCTCACCGGAAAACGAGTAGCGGGTGAAGGCGTTGGCCTTGTGCGCCCGGTTGTTGTAGCCGAGTTCGTTCAGCGCGAAGAGATTCGCGACCCCGGTTTCGATTTGGGAAATCTCGGTGGCGATGGGAATATTCGCCGTCGTTATCGAGTTGGTCGGATATTTGGCGTAGTAGGCTTTTTGGTCGGCGAACCAGGGAAACCATTCCTGGCCGAGATTGCTGCGCTTGAGTTTCGTGTAGGAATAGCTGGCAGTGAGGGTCCAGTTTTTGGTGGGGTTGGCCTTCAGCTCAAATTCGTAGCCGCGCGTGTCGAGGTCGGAGAGGAAATCGCCGAGGTAGGCGGGGATGTTGCGGGTGTCGGCCTCGGCTTGCGTGATACGGCTGGTGTCCCGGTAAGAATTGATGATACGGCGGTGGGCAAGGATGAACGTGTTGTCGCGCACCGTGGGGTCGTTCTTCGACGAAGTGTGGTAGGCAGTCGCACGGGCGAAGAGCCGGCCGTCGAGGAAACTGAGCATCAGGCCGTAGTCGCGGCCGAGGCCCTCGGGCGGCGGGGGAAAGGTCACGTCGGGCAGAATCCGGCGTGTCGTCTGGGGGGCGCCGTTATTGTTCGACTGATTGAAAAACGCGCTCAGCCACTTCGTCGCCTTGACGACGGCACCGGCGGTGTAGGTCGTGAAATCATAGGACCGCGCGGCGGCGGTGTCCTCGCCGGTGAAACCGTATTCATTGAGGAGTCGCTCGCCGGAAGCGACACGCGGATCGGCGGCGGTCAACCGCTCAGCGAGGAGCGGGACGATGTCCACCTGATCGCGTCGCACGCCGCCGGTGACGATGAGGCGGCCCGCCCAAAAGCGACTCTGCGTCGCGGCCATGAGGCTGTCGATTTCCCGCTCCGCGCCCGGCGTGCCGGACGAGGTGACGAGGCGGGGCTTGTAGGTCGCGCCGCCAAACGCGATGGGCTGCGACCCGACGCGCGGGCTGGGAATGTAGCTCTCCGGTGCGCCGGGCGTGACGTAGTTGCGCCGATAAAGATAGTTCTGCGCATTCTCCGGCGCCGTGGCGGAGAGAATCGGCAGGTTGGTGGCCGCATTCACGAGAATTTCCGGGCCCTGACCGGTGCGGTAGTGGTTGATCGAGCGATCCGCCATGCCGGCGATCCGGTGCTCGCCCCAGCGACCGAGATCGAATTTCCACGAAACGGTGGCGCGCATCACGCGGTTGGTGGTGTCCTCGTAGTTGTGGTAGTTCACCTGCTCGACGTAGAGCTTGCCGGCATTGGGGTTGGTGACGCGCGTGGCGGTCCCGTCGGGATTGGGCAGATAGAGATTGGGATCGCCGAAGAGCGAGAAGGCTCCGGTCAACTGATGCGAGAAACCGCTCCCACCCTCCTCGTTGAACGCGAGCTCGATGAAACCATCGCGGCCGAGCCGCTGCTCAAGGCGGAAAAATTTGCGCGAGATCGTGTTCTCGCGGCGGCGATCGGGGCCGTAGTAGTTGATGTCGTAGCCGGCGGAAGGCAGGCCGTCGGCGCGCGGCGCGCTGGGGAGGAGCGTCGTATAGGGCGTGTCCTGACGCTGCGTCGCAATTCCGCTGTTCACCCCGGTCTCGTAAATGCTCGCGCTCTGATAAACGACCGAGTTGGCGCTGACGCCGCGCACAAAGATCGGGCGACCGTCATTCGAAACGAAGATGTTTCTGATCCCTGTGCCGCGGATGCCGAGAGCGTTCTGCACTGTCGAGGTGCCGGTGCCGAACGAAGTGTTGTCCACCGTCGGCCGGCCCTGCCGCCACCAGAACGAGAGCGCATCCTGCCGGTTGAAGGGCCGGTCGGACGGAAGGGAAATCTCGCCGCGTTCGTAGAGCGCCGTGAGCGTCGTCGTCGTGAAGGGCTTAAAGCCCGAGACAATCGACCAGCGGTCGGTCTTGCGCTCCGCGTAGCGCCGCCACGTGTCGGCTTCGTCGTGCACGGCCATCACCCGCACACCGAGGCGATCCTTGAGCGCGACGACATTGAGATCCGTCTCAAGGCGATACGCGCCGAACGAGCCGGCAACGGCGTTCAGCTTCAACGCCGTGCGCTGCAACTCGGCCGTGCGTGTCTGCGCATTCACGATGCCGGCAGCGGAGCCGAAGCCGAAGAGCACCGAGTTGGGTCCACTCGATACCTCGAAGCGGCCCGTGTTGTAGGTGTCCGTCGGCAGCGTGGTCTCGAGAAAATCGATCGTGCGCGAGGCCGCGAGACCACGGTTGTTGACGCGCACGTCGTTCAGCAAACCGCCGTCGAAATAAAAAAAGCTCGGCGCCGTCGTGATGGCGTTGAAGTCGGCGTTCGAATTGACGCCGTATTCGAGCACCTGCGCGAGGCCGGTGGCGCCGAGGTCCTTCAAAAATTCCTCGGTGAACACGGAGACGGACGCGGGCGTCTCGGAAAGTTTCGTGTTGAGCCGGCTGCCGGCGAGCGTGTTGCCCGCCTGATAGCCGATATCGGTGTCGGCGGTGACGGAGAACGGACTGAGCACGACGGGACTTGTTTCATCCTTGGCGGCGGACGCCGGAGCCGGCGGCGTGTTCACCGACTGCGCCAGCGCGGGCATGGTGACGGCGAGCGCCAAAAGCCCGAGTGCCAGACGACCGGGAACCGACGCGACGCAAAGGGGACGGGGGAGGAAATTCTCATTCATAGCGGAAACCAGGGTGAAATAGATTGTGCGACGCGACGCCCAACGGATGCACTCCGAAACCGCATGGCCGCCGGCAGGTCAAGTGCGATGCTTGAGCGCGTCAAAGTGCCCGCGATCCGCTTCGCTACGACCGCTGCGCCCGCTTGCGCTGGGCGCGAATTTCCCGCACCTAAAACGCATGGCCAAGTTCTTCGACGCCCTCTCGCCCGCACATCTCGAATTCATCGCGGAGCAGAAAATCTATTTCGTCGCGTCCGCGCCGCACGCCGGCCGCGTGAATCTTTCGCCCAAGGGCATGGACACCTTTCGCGTGCTCTCCCCCACCCGCGTCGGCTACCTCGACGGCACCGGCAGCGGCAACGAAACCGCGGCGCACCTGCGCGAGAACGGCCGCGTGACGATCATGATGTGCTCGTTCACGACCGCTCCGCTCATCTTCCGCATCTACGGTCGCGGTCGCGCGGTGCATCCCGGCGACGCGGAATGGCCGGAGTTGCGCCCGCATTTCGGCCCGCCGCTGCCCGGCGAGCGCCAACTCATCATCGCCGAGATCGAGAGCGTCCAGACTTCGTGCGGGTTTGCCGTGCCCTTCTTCGACTACCGCGGTGAGCGAGAAACGCTGATCGCCAGCTGCACCCGCCGCGGCCCTGAGGGCTTGGCCACCTTCTGGGCCGAGCGCAACCAGCGCAGCATCGACGGCCTGCCCACTGGGCTGTTGCAGGACTAAAAGACCAAATGACCAAGGGACCGCCGTGGATTCACGCCACGCCACTCGTTTTCCTGCCGTCGATCTCTCGGTCTCTTGGTCTTCTGGTCCCTCGTCCCTTAGTCTCTTTCAAATGATTCGAGCCCTACTCAATTGTCATCGCGAGGAGCGCAGCGACGCGGTGATCCATCTGGATTTCTCTCCATGATTCGCGCCCTCGTTTTTGATTTCGACGGTCTGATCCTCGATACCGAGACACCGCTCATCGATTCCTACGCCGAGATGCACCGACGGCACGGCGTGGCCTTTGATCGCGCCGTGTTTCTCCGGAGTGTGGGGCACGCCGACTACGCCTTCGATCCGTGGCATGGCTTTTCACCCCACGCAGATCGCGCCGCGCTCGAGGAGGAGCGCCGCATCTTTAAGGACGATCTCATGCTGCGCCTGCCGATTTTGCCGGGAGTGGTGGCGCTGTTCGACGCCGCAAAAGCCGCCGGCCTGCAACTCGGCTTGGCCTCGAACTCCGAGCATTGGTGGGTCGATGGACACCTGCAGCGCCTCGGCCTCTTCACGCGTTTCGACTTCATCGCCTGCCGCGAGGACGTGCCGTCGCCCAAGCCCGAACCCGACCTCTACAAACTCGTGTTGAATCGTTTCGGCCTCCGCGGCCACGAAGCGATCGCGTTTGAGGATTCGCACACCGGCTCGCTTGCCGCGAAGCGCGCGAACCTCTGGGCCGTGGTCGCACCCAACGAGTCCACGGCCCACCACGATTTCTCCCACGTCGATCTGCAGGTCGGCTCGCTTGCTGAGGTCGATCTCGCGATGTTGATGAAAACTTTTGGGCAGGTTGGGTAACGCGGCGGAGGCCGTCTCGCCTCAAATCAGGAGCGCGCCCGCCGCGCCGCAATTTTTTCAAACTGCGAGGCGCGACGCCTCGTCCCGGTTGCTACCACCGCCCGCGCACGCCGACTGACCACACCGGACCGTAGAAGAAATTCGTGCGCATCAACCCGCGCTGGTTCACGTAGCCGGTGATCGGCGAGTTGAGGATGTTGCGACCGCTTAGCGTGAGTTCGTAACGCGCGCCGAGTTTGTAGCCGCCGCTCACATCAAACATGATGCGCTCCGTCTGCCACTGCGTCTGCGTCGCCGCAATCGCCACGAGCCGCGCGGAGGCCCAGGTCGTGCGGAGTTGGAGGTTAAACTTGTGGTTGCTGAAGCGCACGCCGCCGTTGACGGCCTTCGGCACCACGCCGACGAGCGGAAGATCAGGGATGGCGCGGGTGAGCGAACCGAAGGCGCTGAAGCCGCGCGCCCAGCCGGGGAGAAACACAAGCTGCTGCGAATACTCCAACTCGACGCCCTTGATTTTGCGGATGCCGTCGAGGTTGGTCGGGCGCTGAAAGGTGTAGCCGGTGTATTCCGGGTCGTCGTCGAGGCCGGCCTGCTGCGCGGTGATCTGCGTGTTGGCCGTCCCCATGTTTTTCACGTTCAGTTTGTAGGCGGAAATGCTGAGCGTGCCGGCGGGCTCCATGTAATACTGCACGCTCGCGAAATATTTGTCGGAGGTCTCCGGCTTCAGATCGGGGTTGGGCATCCGCACGATGAAGTTCGTCTCGTCGATGGTGAGCGCGCCGGCGAGGTTGTTGTAGTCGGGCCGGCCGATCGACTGGCTCGCGGCCACTTGCACGACGAGATTCCGCGTGAGCGAGTATTTGGCGCCGCCACTGAAAAAATTATTTTCGTAGCCGCCATAGCGGTTGCTGCGCTGGAAGCCGCGATATTGGTAGGCGATGAAGGGAATCGTGCCGGCAGTGTAGCCGGCGGCGGTGACGAGGCGGTTGGGAATCAGATCGAACACGCGGCCGACGGTGCGCGTGCGCTCCTGCCGCACGCCGAGGTTGAGCCGGAGCTGGTGCCAGCGGGTGTTGAACTCGACGTAGCCCGCATCGACCTGCTCCTTCACCGCCCGTGGGCTGGCGCGCAGCGCGGTGAAATTCCCCACGGTATTTTCGGTGAACTGCGCGGGGTCCTGTTGGAACAACTGATACATGAGCGTCGCGTTCGCGATCGGGATGCCGAGCGAGGGCACGTTGTCGCCTTGTCGCGGATCGAAGACGGGCTCCGGGTGAAATGCCATGATGGTGGAGGGCGCGAGCTGGTTCCGCGCGGCGCCGACGTAGGTCCACGTGAGCGCGCCCGTCTTCCACAAATCGTAGGCGGTCAGGCGCGACTTCACGCCTGCCGACACGGTGATGGGCAGGCCGAGGTCGAAGGTTTTCTTGGCGTCAAAATACCCCTGCCACACCTGGCTCTGGCCGGTGCGCTCCGAGGTGCCGATGTTGTTCGCGTTGGCATCGTCGCGGTTGAAGCTCGCGATGTCGCTCCAAGGGCGACCGGAGGTTTGACGAATCTGCCAGTCGCCCTCGGTCGTGCTGCTGCGCGTGGCAGTCCAGCCCATGCGGGTGACGCGATTGTTCGTCGTCGCCCAATAGCCGGTGCGCCGATCCTCGTAGTGCGTGCGACTGCGCGAATAGCCGCCGCCAGCGGTGAGCTGAAGGTCACCGCGTTTGAATTCGAGCTTGGGCGTGTAGGTCGAGGTGTCGTTCCACTTGTGGCTGTGGCCGATGACGGTCTCGAGGCGCGTGTTGATATTGGCGGTGGGACGCGCGATGAGGTTCGTGAGCGTCGACGCCGGATCGAAGTCAGCGGTGTTGGCGCGGAAGATCACCTGGCGGGCGTTGATCTCGTCGATGAAATGCGAGCCCTGCGTGCGCAGCGAGGCGACGAGACCGGGGATGATTTTGACGTCGAGGTTGAGGCCGAAGGCGGCGCGCGTGGTGATCTTCGGGTTGTCGCGAAACGTGAGCGTGTTGATCAGCGGCGCGCGCGGCACGGCGACGGTGCCGGTGTCGAAGGTTTGCGTGATGCCGGCCTGCTCATTGTAGAGCGAGTTGTGCGAGAGGCTGAGCTGCACGCCGAAACGCTGCTGAAACGAATCGGCGAAGGTGAACACGAAGCCGGGACGAATTTTCCGGTGCTCGCCGTCGCCGGGGCCGGGTGTGCGGGCGGTCGTGAGATCGTAGGGATTCGCGGTCAGCGTGGTCGTGAACGTGATCTCGCGCCCCTTGCGCTCGAAGGCATTTCTGCTGCGCATGTTCATCGTGCCCGCGGGCGCATCGGCATCCATGCTCGCCGTCGAAGTCTTGTTGATCTCGATCGATTCGATGCTGGTGATTGAGGACTGCTCGAACTCGAACTGCCGCGTCGAGCCGCCAAAGGTCGCCGAGGCCGCACTCGCCATTCTCATGCCGTCGACGCTCACCGCCGCGTATTTCGGATCGAGGCCGCCGAGGCGCACCGCCCGCGCATCGGCATCGACGTAATCGAGCACGACTCCCGGCAGGTATTTCACGAACTCGCCGACGTTGCCGCCGGTGATGTCGCCGAAGTTGTCGGCGGCGACGACGCTCTTCATGTTGAGCGCGGCGCGCTGCTCCATAATCGCCTTGGCGTTGCCCTCACGCTCGTTGGAGACGACGAATTTCTCCAGCGTCACGATGGCGTCGGCGTTCGGCTTCGCGCCGACGCCCGGCGCAAACATCGCGCCCTTCAGCTCGAATTCGCGCGTCGCCGTCTGGCCCGCCGTGATCGTGAGGCTCGCCGTCGCGCGCTCGTAGCCGGTGTAGGCGACGCCGACCGTGACGGCGCCGGCCGGGACATTCGCCAGCACGTAGGAACCGTCGGCGTCGGAATAGGCCACGATGTCCGTGCCCTCGACGGTGACCTCAGCGTTGCGGACGAAGGTCTGCGTCGCGGGATTAAACACGCGGCCGACGATGCGGCCGGTGGCGGCGGATTGCGCGAAGGCACCGGCCAGCGTCGCCAGAGCGCAGAGACAAAACGCCAGACGAAAGACAACCCGACGACCAAGGTTCAGGGTGATGAAGTTCATAAAGGAGGAGCCGGCGGAAGTAACCGATCGGAGAATGATACGAGCTAGAATGAGTTTCGCCGCCGAATCACCTCAAAAAAAACCTGCATCGACTTCGCGCCGCGCGGGAATCAACTTCGCGCCTTCCCCATGAACTCACTTCCCCGTTTCCCCCTTCGCCTCGTGATGTTGTTCGCGAGTGCCATTGCGCTCCACGCCGCCACGCCGGCGCAAAAGCCCAACGTCCTCTTCATCGCCATCGACGACCTGCGCGACTGGGTCGGCTACTTCGAGCACAACCCCCAGGCGAAGACGCCGAACTTCGACCGGCTCGCCAAGCTGGCCACCTCGTTCACGCGCGCCTACTGCGCCTCGCCGGTCTGCAATCCCTCGCGCGCGGCGCTCATGTCGGGCATGCGCCCCTCGACCACGGGCGTCTACGAAAACAACATCGACTTCCGCCCCATCATCGCGCCGGACAAGATGCTCACGACGGCATTTCGCAACGCCGGCTACCGCGTGACGGGTGCGGGGAAAATCTACCACGAGGCCTATCGCCGCGACAGCGAGTGGGACGACTACCTCCAGCGCGAGGGCGGTGGCGGGGCCGCAACCCGGGTGCCGGCCGGCCAGAGCGACGGCGTCGGCGGCATCAAGTTTGCCCCGCTCGATTGCAAGGATGAGGACATCCCCGACTGGAGCATCGCCGACTACGGCATCGCCGAACTCGCGAAGAAGCACACGCAGCCGTTCTTCCTCGGCGTCGGTTTCCACAAACCGCACATGCCTTGGAATGTCCCGAAAAAGTGGTTCGATATGTTTCCGCTCGCGTCGATCAAGCTCCCGCCGCACTTGGAAAACGATCTCGACGATGTGCCGCCCGCCGGCGTGCGCATGGCTCACCCCGAGACCGACCACGCGCCGATGGTGAAGTCCGGTCGCTGGAAAGAAGCCATCCAAGCCTACCTCGCCACCATCGCCTACTGCGACATGAATCTCGGCCGCGTGCTCGACGCCTACGAGAAGTCCCCCGACCGCGCCAATACCATCCTCTGCCTCTGGAGCGACCACGGCTGGCACCTCGGCGAAAAAAGCCACTGGCGTAAATTCGCCCTCTGGGAAGAAGCCACGCGCGCACCCTTCATGTGGATCGTCCCCGGCGTCACCAAGCCCAGCATTATTTGCGACCGCACCATCGATTACATGGGCATCTACCCGACGTTGATGGAACTCTGCGGCATCCCGAAGCCCGCCCACCTCGAAGGCGAAAGCTTCCGCGCGCTGCTCGCGAACCCGTCGGCGGTGTGGGACAAGCCCGGCGTCACCACCTACCGCTATAAAAACCACGCCGTGCGCAACGCCGGCTGGCGCTACATTCGCTACGCCAACGGCGACGAGGAACTCTACGACGAAACCAAGGACCCCAACGAATACGTGAACCTCGCGATGAAGCCCGAGTTCGCCGCGAAGAAAACCGAACTCGCACAATACCTCCCGAAGTCGGACATCCTCGACCCGAGCATGAGCCCGACGCAGGAGGCGAAGGACGACCGCACCGCGAAGAAAGCAAAGCGGCAGGCGAATAAAGAGAAGGAGGAGTGACGGCGCACACGGTGCCGGCCATCACGAGCCGGGACCCTACCCCGAGGCCCGCTGACCAAAAGGCGGGAGCAATTAGATTCCCCTCAATCCAGATTCTCCGGCGATGAAAAACCTGCTTTGCTTGGCTCTCCTATCGCTCGTATTTTCGTCCGTAATTGCCCACGCCGCCGCTCCGGCAAAATTTCCCGCCGGCGATGGCCGTTTCGAGTTCACCGATTGGGCCGGACCCGCATTGCCGGTTTGGTTTCATGCGCCGGAGAAAATTACGCCGGAGACAAAGATCGTTTTCGTGATGCACGGGCAGGCGCGCGATGGTGACGCGTATCGCGACCAGTGGAGTGCGCTCGCGGCGCGCTACAATTTTCTCCTGCTCGTTCCGACGTTCGGCAATCGCGACTTCCCCGGCTTCGAGAGCTACAACTACGGCAACGTCATCGGCTCCGACGGCCAGCGCCGCCCCGCCGCGCAATGGTGCTTCACCGCGATTGAGCGGCTCTTCGACCATGTGAAGGCCACGGCGGGATTCACGACGCCGACCTATTTCATCTACGGCCACTCCGCCGGCGCGCAGTTCGTGCACCGGTTGTTTTTCTTTTTGCCCGAGGCGCGAGCCGCCCGCGTCGTCTCCGCCAACGCCGGGGCCTATATGATGCCCGACTTCGCCGTCGCGCATCCCTACGGGCTCAAGAACTCGGGCGTGACCGAGGCGGATCTGAAAACCGCGCTGCGCCGCCCCGTGCTCGTGCTGCTCGGCGAGGCGGACATGGACCCAAACCACCGCCCGATGCCGCGCACGCCCGAGGCCAACCTCCAGGGACTGCACCGGTTTTCGCGCGGCCTGAATTATTTTCGGCAGGCGAGCGAGGCGACCGTCCGCCTCGGCGTGCCCTTTGGCTGGAAAATCGCCACCGTGCCCGGCGTCGCCCACAGCAACACGCTCATGGCGCCCTACGCCGCGGCGCATTTGTTTGG
>JANOAF010000178.1:0-1527 GCA_031411015.1 Opitutaceae bacterium
AGCAATCGAGGCACTTTTCGCGACTACACGCGCCGCAGAAAATTTCGAGACGCTGCCGCAAGGAACTGCGCGCACGGTGCAGCGCGACATCCAGAGTGCCGACCTTGATCTTCAACTCGCGACTCACAGCCTTCTTCGACTCGCCGTTCAGGTCGATCCGTTGAATCAATTTGGCGTAGCGCGGGTTTAATCCGGGCAACAGGCCGCTAAAGCATGCACATACCACCCGATTCCAGTCTTTCGGTGGCGCGGCAAAATCTTCGCCGGCAGCCTGCATGTCCGTCCAGAGGCGATCCGTGCGACGCTGCTCCGAGGATTTCTGGCGGTAGTGGTCACTGATTGCGTTGCGCAAAATGCGATAGAACCAAGGCACGGCCTTCTCTCCACGCCGCAGTTGCGCGTCGTGTCGGAGCGCCTTTAGCAGGCTTTGCTGCAACAAATCCTCGGCCTCCGCCTCGCCGCCGGTGCGTGCGGTCAAGAATCGTTGAAACCGGGCGCGCTCGGCCACGATGGCGTGTATGACTTCCCGGGACGGAGGGGATTTCGGTTTTACATGAGGAGAAGCCACCTCTTTTGAACGCCTTACCGATGCAAATCCCTCAAGTTTTCGCAGCAGGCAAATGAACCGATCCGCCGCGCCGGCACGACCTCCTTCACGCGAGGCTTTATGAAATCTAACCCACGTTTCACGGTAGCTGAAGTCGCGTTCCGGCCAAATCCATATTGAGCGAAAAAACGGGTTAGGTATAAGGAATGCGCCTCAAAGCCCTAGTCCGAGCATGGAATTTCGAAGAAATGGAGTCGAATCGGGCTCGAAATCATCCCACTCTCTCGCGCATTCATGACCCCACCCGTTTCTACCCTGCTCCAGCGTTGGCGGGACGACGCCGCGAGCACGTATAATGTTTGGTTTCTGTGGGAGGAGCGATTGAAGAACTTCCGCTCGATTCGCCGTGGAATCGGTGAAGTCGTGCGTGAGATTGAGGCCGGTTCGTTTGGCAACCTTTACAAAGGCTCGTCTCTTGAGACCGTGGTCGGCTCAATCGCGGAGCAGCGCCCGATTTTCAAAGGAGCCGACCACGCTTTCCTTTGGAAACCGAAATTGCGGATTCCCGACATCTACGAAAACCGGGAAAACCAGCTCGCGTTCGGCCGTTTTCTCGACGCCTGCGCGTGTTGTTCGACGGAAGACGCGGTGTTGGCCGCCATCCGGCAACTCGACAGCCGGCAAATCAAGGGCCTGGGGCCGGCGGCGGCGAACATGCTCTACTTTTTGCACCCGACCATCGTGCCGCCGTTCAACACCGCCATCGTAAACGGCTACAACGCCCTGACCGGCGCGCGGGTGAAGCTAGGCAAATGGACGGAATACCTCGCCATGCGCGAAGGCATTTTGCGGCTCAATGCCGTGCACCGTGATTTGCTTTCCAACGATCTCGGGGCAATGGGCGGATTCTTGTTCGATATTGGAAGCGGTCGCTATCCGCCGCCCCCGCGCGAGGCTGATGCCACCGCTCAGGCCGCATG
>JANOAF010000179.1:0-4627 GCA_031411015.1 Opitutaceae bacterium
AACGTGTCCTACTCGCGGCGCATCGGTAAGCAAAACTGGAGATTCCAGGTGAACGTTAACAACGTCTTCGACAAGGACGACCTCCAGTTCCAGAGCTACACGACCTATCGCGAGCTCGGGCAGGCCACCAACCCCTTCGTCGGGGGCATGGTCAACAACGGCTTCAACTACCTCGATCCGCGGAAAATATCGTTCACCACGACGCTTAGTTTCTAAACCCTTGGACGTCGCGAGCGCGGTGTGATCCCTATGCGACGCTGAAAGGTCATCCATGCGCGCTTGCTCGTCATTCCTACTGGCACCGATTGCGGTGCATGCGCGCGCGGTCGTCGCGCCGCAACCGCCGCCGCTATCCCTGCGTCTGTATCTCCCGCGGGCACCGGCGCCTCAGGGAGGTCACCTTGATTGTCACGCCTTGAAACCACTCGCGACCTAGTGCCATGGCAACACCACCCGAAGCCTCCGTTTACGAGTCCCGTAGCCCGGCATATTTTGTCGCCCGCAGGGTAGGGGCGACAGCTTTTCTCCGGCTCGGAATTCGGAGCGGCGGGATGGTCGCAACCGTTTCCCTCCTGCTGTCGACATCAGTGCTCCTCGCCGCGGAAAAGCCCTCCGCTGCCAAGAGCAACGCTGCTCCAGCGGCAATCGTCAGCGCCTCTCCCGCGGATCGGACCGCGCTTACACAGTTTGAAAATGTCGTCGTTCCCATTCTGCGGAAGCATTGCTACGACTGCCACGGTGATGGCACCAAAAAGGCCGGACTCGCGTTCGACGAACTCACCACCACCGACCAGCTGCTCCGCAATCCGGAGCTGTGGCTGAAAGTTCTCCGCAACACCCGCTCGCACGTCATGCCTCCGCCGGAAGAGGGGCAACCGACCTCCGCCGAGCAACTCGCCCTGGAGCAATGGATCAAGACCGACGCCTTCGGTCTCGATCCCACGCGCCCCGATCCCGGCCGGGTCACCGTCCGCCGCCTCAATCGCACCGAATATCGCAATACCCTCCGCGATCTCATCGGCGTCGACTTCGACGCTGATGCCGCGCTGCCGCCGGACGATGTCGGCTACGGCTTCGACAACATCGGCGATGTGCTGAGCCTTTCGCCGATGCGGATGGAAAAGTTCATCGAGGCCGCCATCGCTGCGGTGCACAAGGGCGTGCCGATGGACACGGTCGTCATGTCGACACGCATGTTGGAGGGCGGCGATTTCGTCACCTCGGACGGCAAGCAAAACGCCGCGAACTATTCCTACTATCAGGCGCGCACCACGAGCCATACCTTCACGATCAAAAAAGCCGGGGAATACCGCCTGATGCTCAACACGAAGATCGATGGCGAGGCTACCCCCGTCGATCCCCAGCACGCCCACGTCGTGTGGAAGGCTGACGGCAAGGTGATCCTGGACAAGGAATACGAATGGGCGGACATGGACTACCTGACCGACACGTTCACCTTCCAGTGGGAGCCCGGCGATCACGTGGTGAGCTGCGAACTCACGCCGGTTTTTCCCGACCTCAAGCCGCTCCGCACCAAGATGGAATACCGCGTCCTCTTCGTGATCTTCGATGGCCCGCTCGAAAAGGAGAAGTGGGACCATCATCCCAACTACGCGCGTTTCTATACCCGCGACAAACCGCCCGGGGATTCCGCCGGTCGCCGCAGCTATGCCCGTGAGGTGCTGGCCCGTTTCGTGCCCAAGGCCTACCGTCGCCCCGTGGCCGCGGCGACGATCGATCAACTCGTCGACATCGCCGAGAAGGCGTATTCGATTCCCGGAAACACCTTCGAGAAAGGCATGGCGCAGGCCATCGTCGCCATCCTCGCCTCGCCACGCTTTCTCTTTCACGTCGAAAACACCGGGCCCGCCGCCGCCGGCCAGCCGTATGCCCCGCTCGACGAATACGCGCTCGCCTCCCGCCTTTCGTATGCGCTGTGGGCCTCGATGCCCGATGACGAACTGACGCAGCTCGCCGCGCGCGGGGAACTGCGCAAAAATTTCAAGGCGCAAGTCCAGCGCCTGCTCGCCGATCCGAAGTCACGGGCCTTCGCGGAAAATTTCGCCGGCCAGTGGCTCCAGTCGCGCGGCGTGCTCGACGTCTCGATCAACTCCGCGGTCGTCATGGCGGCCGAGGCTCCGCCCGCCGCACCCGGCGAGTCGCCAGCGGCCGCGCCGGCTCCCGTTGCGCCTCCCCCGATCGCCGTCGCGACCCCGCCCGGCGGTGCGCCCCCGGGCGTCGGCGCCCCGCCGGGATTCGCAGGCAATGCGCGACCACCCGGAAATTTCGCGGGTCGCGGCGGTTTTGGCCGCCGCCGCCCGCCGCCTGGCACCGAACTGACGCTCGATATTCGCGCGGCGATGAAGCAGGAGGCCGAGGCGTATTTCGACCATGTCGTGCGCGCGGATCGCAGTGTGCGCGAGTTCATCCAGAGTGACTACACCTTCGTCAACGAAGCGCTCGCGGCCGTTTACGGCCTGCCCGACATCAAGGGCCCGCAAATGCGCCGCGTCGAGTTGCCGGCCGATTCGGTGCGCGGCGGCGTGCTCACGATGGGCAGCGTGCTCACCGTCACGTCGAATCCCACGCGCACCTCGCCCGTGAAGCGCGGCAAGTGGATTCTGGAAAACATTCTCGGCGCGCCGCCTGCGCCGCCGCCGCCGGACGTTCCCGCTCTCGAAGATGCCAAGAAGGAAGGTGCCCTCAAGGTCCCGACGCAGCGCGACCTCCTCGCCTTGCATCGGGCCGACCCCAAATGCGCCTCGTGCCACGCCCGCATGGATCCCCCGGGCCTCGCACTGGAGAGTTTCAATGCCTTCGGCCGGCTGCGCACGCACGAATCCGGCGCGTCGATCGATCCGGCCGGGGAACTCGCCACCGGCGAAAAATTTTCCGGCGTCCGCGATCTCAAGCAGGCGCTCGTTGAGCGGCACCGCCTCGAATTCTACCACACGCTCACCGAAAAAATTTTCACCTACATCCTCGGGCGCGGCACCGAATATTACGACGTGCCCACGCTCGACGCCATCGTCGCGCGCCTCGATCAGGACAACGGTCGCTTTTCCACCCTTGTGCTGGGCGTCCTTGAATCCGCCGCGTTTCAACAGCGCCGTCTTGCTCCGCACGCCGTCACGACCACGAGTGCAACCGCCGCCCCGGCCCATTCCCTATGAACTCCTCTGCTCAATCCGAGTCCCTGAACCGCCGCCGTTTCCTGCGCAACCTCGGTGTCTGCATGGCGCTGCCCGCGCTGGAGTCGTTCTCCTCGCGCCTGCTCGCCGCCTCGGCCGGGTCCGCGGTCGCGACGACGGCCACCGGCGCGCCGTTGCGCACGGCGTTTCTTTATTTTCCCAACGGCGCGATTCCCGCGGCGTGGTGGCCGGCCGAGACGGGCAGCGATTTCACGCTCAACCGCACGATGGCTCCGCTCGCGAATGTGAAGCAGCATCTCCAAGTGCTCGGTGGCCTCGCCGACCTTTCCGCCAACGGCGGAGCTGATGGCGGCGGTGACCACGCCCGGGCCAACAGCACGTTTCTCAGCGGCGTCCGCATCAAAAAGACCAATGGCGCCGATTTCCACGCCGGCGTCTCCGCCGACCAGATCATGGCCCAGCGCATCGGCCTGCTCACGCCGCACCGCTCGCTTGAGCTATCGTGCGACACGGTCCTCAACGTCGGCACGTGCGACACCGACTACGCCTGCGTTTATCAGCACAATCTCGCCTGGAGTTCGCCCACGAGCCCGCTCACGCCCGAGGTGAATCCACGCCTGCTCTTCGAGCGGCTGTTCGGCGCCGGCACGCCGAAGGAGCGCGCGCAAAATCTCGCCGTCCGCCAGCAGCAGAAGCGCTCGGTCCTCGACTTTATCCAAAACGAGGCTCGCGGCCTCACTCGCGAGATGTCCGGTCGCGACCGCGTCAAGGTCGACGAGTATTTTACCGGCGTCCGCGAGATTGAGCAGCGCATCGAGAACGCGGAGCAGGCTCGCGCCGGTCGCCCGCAGCCGACCGTCGATGCACCCGAGGCCGGCATCCCTGTCAGCCACACCGAATACGTGCGGCTGATGTTCGACATGCTGCATCTCGCGTTTCAGACCGATTCCACGCGCGTCGCCACGTTCATGATCGCAGGCGATGGTAACAACCGTCCGTTCGACGAAATCGGCGTCAACGACGGCCACCACAACCTCTCGCACCACGGCAACAAGGCGGACTGGATCGCGCAGGTCGAAAAAATCGATCACTGGTATGTCAGCCAGCTCGCTTATTTCCTCGAGAAGATGGAGGCCACGAAGGACCTAGACGGCAAGTCGCTTCTCCACAATTCGCAGATCGTCTACGGCAGCGGCAACTCCGACGGCAACCGCCACTCGCATTCCAACCTGCCTGTCATCCTCGCCGGCCATGCCGGCGGCGCGCTGACACCCGGTCGCTTTACCAAGTTCAACGACCAGCCGGTGACGAACCACTACCACAGCAAGGTCGACCGCATCGGCGGCGCCCAGAAGCTGGAGCGCTTCGGCGATTCGACGGCCCGCCTCGGATCAATCTGACAACCGTCGCCCAACCCATGCGCTCTTTGTCGGCATCTTCCGACGCGAAGCCCTGGCTCGCGCGGGCCGTAGTCA
>JANOAF010000180.1:0-9565 GCA_031411015.1 Opitutaceae bacterium
CGTCGCTGGTGGCAAAGATGGTGGATTCCGGCGAAGAGCCGAAGCTCGGTGGCGTGGAGGAAAACATCACGGCGTATTTCAGCGACATTCAGGCCTTCTCTTCTTTCTCCGAAAAACTCACGCCGCCGCGGCTGGTCGAGCTGATGAACGAATACCTTACGGCCTGCACCGACATCGTGCAGGCCGAGGGCGCGACGCTCGACAAATACATCGGCGATGCCGTGGTCGCGATTTACGGCGCTCCGCTCGCGCTGCCCGATCACGCCTACCGGGCGTGTGTGTCGGCGCTGCGGGTGCATCAACGTATCGGCGAGCTTCGGGAAAAATGGCGCCATGAGACGGAGAAAGGGTGGCCCGAAATCGTGATCAATCTCCAGACGCGCATCGGCCTCAACTCCGGCTCGGCCATCGTGGGTAACATGGGCAGCAACTCGCGCTTCAGCTACACGATGATGGGCGACAACGTGAATCTCGCCGCGCGCATGGAGAGCGGCGCGAAGAGCTGGGGCGTTTACTCGATGTGCTCCGAGATCACGAAACTCGGCTGCGAAAAACACGGCGGCGATCGCGTGCTCTTTCGGCGGCTGGGAAAAATCGTCGTGAAGGGACGCACGCAGGCAGTTCCGATTTTTGAAATCGTCGGATTGAAGGAGACGGTCACCGCGCAGACGCGCGAGTGTGTGGGGATTTTTGCGCGGGCGTTGGAGAAATACTATGCGCAGGACTGGGAGGGGGCGCTTCGGCTCTTTGCCCAGAGCCGCGAGTTGGAGCTCAACGTGCCCGGCAAGACGCCCGGCGTCGTCAGTAATCCGTCGCTCGTCTACCTGGAGCGGGTTGTCCCCGAGGCAATCAAGGAGCCGCCACCGAAGGGCTGGGACGGCGCCTATCACATGAAGGAGAAGTGAACGACGCGCACACGATTCGGCCGGTGGCATTGCTGCGCACCCCTTTCGCCGAAAAATTCGGCGTGCCGCGCCAGAGCGGTCTCGTGCCTGAGGCGGAGGGGCGCGTTGAGTTTCTGCCGGAACTTTCCGCGCCGGAGTTTACGCGCGGTCTCGCGGCATTTTCCCACGTGTGGCTGGTGTTTGGCTTTCACGAAAACCCGCCGTGGACGGGCAGCGCGGTCGTGCGGCCGCCGCGGCTCGGCGGCAACGAGCGCGTGGGCGTGTTTGCGTCGCGTGCGCCCAACCGCCCCAACGGCCTCGGTCTTTCGCTCGTGCGCTTACTCGCCATCGAACCGGGTGCGCTCCGTGTGGGTGGAGTCGATGCGGTCGATGGCACTCCGGTTTACGACGTGAAACCCTATCTCCCGTGGTGCGAGGCGCAGCCGCTGGCGAATGCGGATTGGGCGCAGGCCGCGCCGTTTGCGCACGCGGCGGACGCGATCGGTCTAGCCGCGGAATTCGCCGAAAAGATGGGAGCCGAGACCACCGCACTCGTGCGGCAGATTTTGCGGCTGGAATTGCGTCCTGCTTACCATGAAGCCGCCGACCGCACTTACGGTATGACCATCGCGGGTTGGAACGTTCGCTGGCGCACCGGCGCCCATGGCGCGCCGGAAGTTTACACCGTCGAGCGAGTCGGGTAGGGAATTTTTTCCAAAAACAATTCCGTCCAACTGGGATTTCGTGGGGCAGCTCGCTTCTGAGCCCGGATTGGGCGCTCGCGAGCGAGCTGACCTACGGCTGATCGACGCGGCAAGCCGCCTGCTACTTCAGCAGCATGTCCTTGACCGTCTTGCCCGCCGGGATCATCGGCAGCACGTGTTCGGTGTAGGGAACGATGACGTCGAGGACGAACGGTCCGTCGCAATCCAGCATCTCCTGAATTGCGGACCTGAGTTCGCTCTTCTTGTGCACGCGCCGGCCTTTCACGCCGAACCCCTCGGCTATCTTGACGAAGTCGGGGTAAAGGCCCGCGAGATTTTCAGGACTGCCGACGTTCGATTCGTCGCCGAGAATCGTATTGCCACGCACGCTGCCGTAGAAGCGGTCCTCCCACTGCACGACCATGCCGAGATGCTGATTATTTAGGATCATCGCCTTTGCCGCGATGTTCTCAATCTTCGCGGTGGCGAGCTCCTGGATGTTCATCACGAACGAGCCGTCGCCGTCGATGTCGATGACCTGCTTGTCCGGGCGGGCGACCTTGGCGCCAAGCGCGGCGGGATAACCGAAGCCCATTGCGCCGAGGCCAAGCGAGCTGATGTAGCGACGCGGCTCGTTGAAACGGTAGAACTGCGCGGCCCACATCTGGTGCTGGCCGACGCCCGTCGTGATGATCGCGTCGCCCTTGGTGAGTTCGTAGAGCACCTTCACCGCTTCCTGCGGGACGATGTGCTTGCTCTCTTCGTAGCCGAATGGGTGGTCTTTCTTCCACGTCGCGATCTGGGCGTGCCAGGCCTTGGTGTCGGGCGGGGAAAACTTCGCGGCCTTCGCGAGTTCGTTGAGCCGGGTAAGCGCGTATTTGATGTCGCTCACGATCGGGAGCAGGACGCGCTTGTTCTTGTTGTGCTCGGAGGCGTCGATGTCGATGTGGACGATCTTCGCCTGCGCCGCGAAATGTTTCGTGTCGCCCGTGATGCGGTCGTCGAAGCGCGCGCCGAAGCAGAGCAGCAGGTCGCTTTGGTCAACGGCCCAGTTGCCATAGGCCGAGCCGTGCATGCCAAACCACTGCATCGAGAGCGGATGCGTTTCCGGAAAACCACCCACGCCCATCAGCGTTGTGGCGACGGGGATATTTATTTTCTCGGCGAAGGCCTTCAGTTCCTTGTGCGCCTCGGCCGAGATGATGCCGCCGCCGGCGTAGAGCACGGGGCGTTTCGCTTCGCCGATGAGCGCGAGCAACTGCTTGAGCTGCGCGTCGTCGGCGTGGAAGGTGGCCGTCGCATAGCTGCTGCGGAATTCCACCGTCGGCGGATAGACCGGCTGAAATTTTTTCTGCTGCACGTCCTTCGGAATATCGATCACGACCGGGCCGGGCCGGCCGCTGCGCGCGAGGTAGAACGCCTCCTTGAAAATGCGCGGCAGATCGTTCGCATCCATCACGAGGTAGGAGTGCTTTACGATCGGCAGCGTCATGCCGTAGAAATCCGTCTCCTGAAACGCCATCTTCCCGATGTATTTCGAAAACACCTGACCGGTGATCGCGACCATCGGGATCGAGTCCATGAACGCATCGGCGATGGCCGAGACGAGATTCGTCGCGCCGGGGCCGCTGGTGGCCATGCACACGCCGACCTTGCCGGTGACGCGCGAGTAGCCCTCGGCCGCAAACGATCCGCCCTGCTCGTGGCGCGGGAGAATCGTGCGAATCTTGTCGGTGCGGGCGAGCGACTGGTGCAGCTCCTGCGAAGCGCCGCCCGGATAGGCGAAGATGACATCGACACCCTCGCGGATCAGGCACTCGACGACGCAGTCGGAGCCCTTCATTTCGCGGCCGATCTCGGCCTTGGGAAACGCGGCGGGTGAGGTGGTGTCTTTTTTCATGGCAAGCGGTGGGACAAAAGTTGCCCGAGAGCAAAGACCGGCGGCACACCCGCTGGCAAGCCCGACGTGGGGCCGACGGGCGATCAATTCGCTCGCGGGAAGGGGCACCGGTCCCAGCCGATTAAATATAGGCTGGCGCGCTCCACCGCGGCCCGCACGTTGGCGCGATGCTCAAGCTCCTTTTCATCGGCGACATCGTCGGCCGCCCCGGCCGCGACATCATTGCCGAGAAGTTGCCGCGCCTGCGGACCGAGCGAGGAATCGACTTCGTGATCGCCAACGGCGAGAACGCGGCGGCGGGCGCGGGTATCACCGGCTCCATCGCCAAATCCATTTTAGGCAACGGCGTCGATGCCATCACGCTCGGTGATCACGTGTGGGATCAGCGCGGCTGGGAAAACGAAATCGCCGAGACCGAACACGTGTGCCGGCCCGCGAATCTGCCGAAGTCGAATCCGGGCTGGGACCATCTTATCATCGAGAAGCGTGGCTTTCGGGTGGCGGTGTTTACCGTGCTGGGCCGCACTTTTATGGGAATGAAGGCCGACTGCCCGTTCCTCTGTGCCGATCGGATGATTGAGCAACTGAAAGGGCAGGCCGACGCCATTATCGTCGAGATTCACGCGGAGGCGACGTCGGAGAAGATCGCGCTCGGCTGGCATCTCGATGGCCGTGTGACCGCCGTGCTCGGCACCCACACGCACGTGCCCACGGCCGACGCGACCGTTCTGCCGAAAGGCACGGCGTTCATGTGCGATGTCGGCATGACCGGACCCTACGCCGGCGTGCTCGGCCGCGAAGTGCGCCCGGTGGTGGATCGTTTCATCGACGGCATGCCACGGCGTTTCGAAGTCGCGACGGAAGACGTGCGGATTTCCGCCGCATTGATCGAGATCAGCCCCGCGATGGCGCGCGCCGAGAAGATCGAGCTCGTGACGGTGCGGCGGTAGCGCACCAAGTTTTGAGGCGGCGCTTCAGGCCGCGTTTCCGAGCGTTGAGCGCGGGCTGAAGCCCCACGCTACGCTATGCGGTTCTGTCGGAGCGACGGTCGAACGGGAGAACCCTCACGCCTTCTTCCGCCGGCCGGTCTTCGGTTCGATGTTCAGGTAGGTTTTGTTGAGCATCTGGCTCTCGTAGAGTTCGAGCAGGCGCACGCCTTCGCGCGGTTTCACCATATCCTTCTTCGTCGCGGCATCAATCTGCGCCTTCATTTTACGGCAGAGATCTTCCTGCTGGTATTGGACGCCTTCGATCACATCGGCGATACGGCTGCCGCTCAGGGCTTCCTCGATGTAGAAGCCGTTGGGCTCGTCGTCTTCGAGGAAGACGTGCACCTCGTTCACGCGACCGAATAGATTGTGCAGGTCGCCCATGATGTCCTGGTAGGCGCCGGTGAGATAGATGCCGAGGTAGTAGGGCTTGCCGTTGAGCGGGTGCAGGCGGAGGTAGTCGTTCGTGTCCTGCAGATCGATGAAGCGGTCGATCTTGCCGTCGGAATCGCAGGTGATGTCGACGAGCACGGCGTTGACGGAGGGTTTTTCCTTGAGCCGGTGGAGCGGCGTGATCGGGAAAAGTTGATCGAGCGCCCAGTGGTCGAGGAGCGACTGGAAGACGGAAAAATTGCAGACGTATTGGTCGGCGAGGAGCGTGTCGAGGTCGTGGAGTTCCTCGGGCTGGTAGCCGCTCTTGGCGCCCTCCTTCGCGATCTGTTCGCAGATTTGCCAGAAGAGCGACTCGGCCGCGGCGCGGTTTTCGAGGTCGAGGTAGCCGAGGTTGAAGAGGGAAAAAGCCTCCTCCTTTTTCTGCACGGCGTCGTGGAAACGTTCGAGCCGGCCGAGCTTGCCCTTGTTCTTCAGCATCGTCTCGAGATCGATCACGACCTTGTGCTTCACCTTGGGCTGGTGTTGCTGGCCGAGTGACTCGCGCTTGTTGATGCGCTCGAAGACCTCGACCACGAGCAACGAATGCGGCGCGACGATCGCGCGGCCGGACTCGCTGACGATGTCGGGCACCGCCACGCCCGAGGCGGTGCAGATTTCGCGGATGTTGAAGACCACATCGCGCGCGTATTCCTCCATCGAGTAGTTCATCGACGACTCGAAGTTCGTGCGGGACCCGTCGTAGTCGATGCCGAGGCCGCCGCCGACATCGAGGTAGCCCATGGGGAAACCCATCTTCGCGAGCTGGCAGTAGAAGCGCGACGCCTCCACGACGGCATTTTTGATCGTGAGGATGTTCGGCACCTGCGAACCGATGTGGAAATGCACAAGGCGCAGGCACGACTGGAGCTTGGCCGCGCGGAGCTTTTCGCAGGCGAAAAGAATCTCAGCGGTGTTCAGGCCGAACTTGGCGTTGTCACCGGACGACATCGCCCATTTGCCCTCGCCGCGCGTCTGGAGCTTGGCGCGGAAACCGATCATCGGCTTCACGCCCGTCTCGTGCGAGATCCGGATGATGTCGTCGAGCTCGGCGAGCTGCTCGACGACGATGATAATCTTCTTGCCGAGCTTGCGGCCGAGGAGCGCGAGGCGGATGTAGTCGTGGTCCTTGTAGCCGTTGCAGATGATGAGCCGCTGCGTGCCCTCGTGCATCGCGAGCGCAATCATCAGCTCGGGTTTCGAGCCGGCTTCGAGGCCGTAGTTGAACTCCTTGCCGGCCGCGACGATCTCGTCGACGACTTCGCGGAGCTGGTTGACCTTGATGGGAAACACGCCCCGGTATTCGCCCTTGTAGCCCTCCTCCTTGATCGCCTTGGCGAAGCACGTGTTGATCTGCCGGACGCGGTAGTGGAGCAGATCCTGAAAACGGATCACCATCGGCGCCTTGAGCCCCATCCCGAGCGCCTCCTGCACGACATCGAGCACCCGGATGCCGCGGCCATCGACGAGGGGCTGCACATTCACGAAGCCCTCGGGATCAACCGAGATGTGGCCGGAGCCCCAGCGCTTGAAGCCGTAGTGCTCTTCAGATTTGGCGACCGACCAGGCGGAGGAGGATTTCTGTTTCAAAGTTTAAAGTTGAGGAGGGAGAGTTGAGGGCCAACGCCCTGCAAGGCAAGCGATGAGGCCGAATTGACGGAGTCGCGCAACGCTCAGTGCTCAACTCTCAACTTAAACGGGCTTGCCTTCAACAGACGCGAATCAGTTAGATGCGTGTTTTCTTTTTTCAAATCACACAACACGCAATGTCGAAAATGTCCCCGTTGTTTTCCGGCCTCGAATTCCTCGCCCAAACCGCCGCGCCCGCCGCTGCGCCGCAACCAGGCCCGGGCAGCATGCTGTCCGGCATCTTGCCGATGGTGCTGCTTTTCGCGGCGATGTATTTCCTGATGATTGCGCCCCAGCGCAAAAAGCAAAAACAGCACGAGAAGATGCTCAAGGAACTCGGCTCGGGCGATGAGATCGTGACGACCGGTGGCATCTTCGGCACCATCACGAATGTGAAGGATGACCGTTTTGTCGTCCGTATCGCCGACAACACCAAGATCGAAATCGGCAAGAGCTTCGTCCAGACCGTGGTCAACAAGCCGGCTGCCGCCGAACCCGCGAAGAAGTAATTCGTCGGCCGCCGGCGGGTCCGCGCTGCCGCGTCGCCGCCGCGAACGCAGGCCCAGCGCCTGCGTTTTGCCGCCTCCCTTTTAATCAACCCAAACGACCCATGCTCAAACGCAACCTCTGGAAGATCCTGCTTTCCCTCGCCATCGTGGTGTGGGCGGCGACGGAACTTCTCCCCCTGAAAGACACGCCGTTCGTCGAATACGCCCGCGCCCATGCCACGGCCAAGCCGTCCGAATTCGGGAAATTGGCTGACGAGGCCATCGCGCGAAAGAAGGCAGATCCGAAGCTCAGCGAATTTGTTGCCCTCAAGCAAATCGGCAAGGAACGGAAGCTCGACCTCTCGCAGTATTTCCCGGAAATCCGGCTTGAGGACACCCTCAAGAACGTCGAGAAGCGAAATGATATTTTGCTGAATGAAGTTCTCCGCCGCTCGAAAGCCAAACTGCAACGCGGTCTAGACCTCGCCGGTGGCGTGGCCGTCACGCTCGAGGTTGATGAGAAGGCCGCGGGCACCGACCGACCCGAGGCGCGGGCGGACAAGATCACCAAGGCGATCGATATCATTCACACCCGGATCAACTCGCTCGGTGTCGCCGAGCCGATCGTGCGTCCCGTGGGCACCAATCGCATCGAGGTCCAGCTCCCGGGTCTCAATACCAAGGACAATCCCGATGTAATCGACAATGTGAAGAAGCCCGCGCGGCTCGATTTCCGCGTGGTGCATCCCACGCTTTCGCCGGCGCCGGGGTTGGACGTGCCGGCCGGCTACGAACTCATGACCCTCGATTTCGAAGGTCGGCGCGGTGAGACCGGGGTGGAAGAAGTCTTCATCAAGGTGATTCCCGAGATGGACGGCACCGGCGTTGAAACGTCTTTCGCGCAGCACGACACCTACGGGAAGCCC
The DNA here is from genome assembly GCA_031411015.1 of Opitutaceae bacterium. Classification (GTDB taxonomy): domain Bacteria; phylum Verrucomicrobiota; class Verrucomicrobiia; order Opitutales; family Opitutaceae; genus ER46. Next base: position 7,950 of record JANOAF010000180.1, read on the forward strand.
GAGGTTGCGCTCCGGTTTACCAAGGAAGGCAGCAAGCGCTTCGCCGATTTGACGCGCGGGCTCGCCGATAGCGGCCGCAGCAACGGCCGGCTGGGCCGCCTCGCCATCGTCCTCGACGGAAAACTTTACTCTGCCCCAACGGTGCGTGAGGAAATCAGCGGCGGTAACGCCCAGATTTCCGGTGGCAACATGACGGACCGCGAAGCCATCAATCTCGCCAACGTGCTCAACAACCCGCTCGACCTGCCGTTGGTCGTGAAAGAGCAATATGAAGTCGGCCCGTCGCTGGCGCAGGACGCCGTGGACAGCGGCCTCAAAGCCGCCGTGATCGGCACCGCGCTCGTCGCGGCGTTCATGATTACGTTCTACACGGTCGGCGGCGTGGTTGCGGTCGGCGCGCTCGCGGTGAACATCCTCATCATTCTTGGCATCATGGCCAGCCTCGGCGCGACGATGACACTCCCCGGCCTCGCTGGTATCGTGCTCACCATCGGCATGGCGGTGGATGCAAACATCCTGATCTTCGAGCGCATGCGCGAAGAACTCGCCGAAGGGAAGAGCCTCGCGACGTCCAATCAGAGCGGCTTTCTCAAGGCGCTCACGACGATTCTCGATGCGCACTTGGTGCAGCTCATCATCTGCGGCATCATGATCTGGCTCGGCACCGGCCCGATCAAGGGCTTTGGCGTCACTTTGCTCATCGGCGTGCTCTCCACGCTCTTCTCCGTCTTGATCACGGGTCACCTCCTGATGGAGCTGCTCGTCGATTCCGGCACCTTGAAGAACATGAAAATGTTCCGCATGCTGGGCGACCTGCGCGTGGATTTCGTAAAGCTCGGCAAGCCCTCCGCCATCGCTTCGATTGCGCTCGTCGTGGTCAGCCTTGGCTACGTGATTTACCAAGGGCCGAAAATCTACGGTATCGACTTCGCGGGTGGCGACGTGGTGAGCGTCGAGTTCAAGCAGAAGATCGACACGGCCAAGGTGCGCGAAACGGCGAAAGCCGTGGGTGTGAATGAAGTCAACCCGACCTACGTCAGCGCCATCGGTGGCGGCAAGGAGACGCTCAACATCGAGACGCCCGAGGGCAAGGCCGGCACGGTGCTCGCCGCGCTGGAAAAGGCCTATCCGGCGGCCGGCTTTGAGAAAATCGGGGAGAACCACATCGGCGCCTCAATCGGCAACGAGATTCTTTGGAACGCGCTCAAGGCGGTCGGTATTTCGATGATCGTCGTTTTGATCTACATCGCGTTCCGGTTTGAGTTTGGCTTCGGCATCGGCGCGATGGCGTCGAGCCTGCACGACATTTTGATGAACATCGGTATTTTCGTGCTGTTCGGCTACCAGTTCTCGGCGCCCATGGTCGCGGCGATTCTGGCCATCGCCGGCTACTCGATCAACGAGACCGTGGTCGTCTTCGACCGGATCCGCGAGGAGTTGAAGCTCAACCCGACCGGCAATCTCCGCGACATCATCAACACCGCGATCCGGAAAGTTTTCGCCCGCACGATCATGACGGCGACGACAACCTTCCTCGCGGCGCTCGCGCTCTTCATCTTTGGCAGCGGCGTGCTGAAAGACATCTCGTTCTGTTTCCTCGTCGGCATCGTGACCTC
>JANOAF010000181.1:0-2295 GCA_031411015.1 Opitutaceae bacterium
GCCTCGGGCACGGCCCCGCCGATGAACTGGGTCTCGAACACATGGTAGAGAGCCTCTGGCATGGTTTGGCTGAAATTGACCTTGAAGAGCATCACGCCGGGTTTCAGCAGCGCGAGATCATCGGGCACCTTGTAGGGGATCATCTGCAGCCACTGCGGAACGACCTTGTCCTGCATGAGCCGGTAGCCGAAGCTCTGCTTCACGACCTCCGGCTTGTCGCCGGGATTGATCAAGCGGAAATATTGTTCGATGAAGTTTTCCTCGAAGACGAGGGCGATGTGCGTGACCTTGTGCTTCTGGATGAGGTCCGCCGCCTCCTGCTCGGTCTTTGCGCTGTAGATGCGGGCGGCGGCCTTGAGACCCTCGCTGTTTTCCCAATAGAGCGTGCCGAGGGTCTTGAAGCGGCCGTAGTAGCCGATGCCAGTCGAGGCGTTGGGACTGGCGAGGACCGTGATCTCACCCTCGGGCTGCGAGGCGCGGATCAAAGTAGCAATATCGCGGCTGAGGCAGCCGCCGGCATCCTTGGGTGAGACTTGGCGCTTGCTGACTTGGCCGATGGCGTTGAAGTAGCGGAAAACGCCGGCCGGCACATAAAGCACCCCGACGGTGAGCAGCGCCGCTACCCAGCGCACAAGCAGACGCTTTTGGATGGTCCAGGAGCCCAGCACCACAATCATGAGGCAAATCTGGATGCCGCTCGCATTGAGCAGCCAGCGGGACTGCCAGACGGCCATCGCGATAAAGAGCCCCGCCGCAATCGTCGCGAACCACAGCACGATCGACGCCTCGCGGCGCTGGTAGGTGAGAGTGGCGAGGCCGGCGATCAACGGAACGCTGCCGAGGCCTGCGACTTGAAAGAGCGCGGTGGGGTCGAAGGCTTGGAATGTTCGCCAAATGGGCAGGAATTCCTGAATGTAATCGTTGTGCAGACGCGACATGAACGGGTCGAGCACAACGAAGACTTTGGCGCCGCCCACAACCACCACGAGCGGGCCGACGAGCACGGCGAGGGTGGGCCAAATTAGACGGGAGAGATTGTCCCAGCGCGCGTTGTCCCGCGCCAGCCAACGTTCGCCAAACTGCGCGATCAATTCGCCCGCACCGAGCCAAGCCAAAGCGTGGAGCGGGTGGTTGGGTTCCATGCGCAGGCTGAGGTGTTGCGGGAAGTATTCCAATAGATAGAAACCGAAGCTGGCGGCGGCGCCCACCCGGCCCCAGATTCGCCAAGTTTGGCCGTCAAAGATCGCGCCCCTTTGCGCGATATGGCGGCCTTGGATGACGATGGCTGCCACTCCAGCGAATCCGACCAGCGCGACGGGCGGAATGGCCGATGCAGCGCTCACCCAGAGACCGCACGCCCCTGCGATGGCGGAGAAAACAGCGGATTTGCGCGCGATTTCCGCTGAGGTGGGCAGGATGGAGTCGGAATTTTCCGAAACCGGCTGCCACCAGCCGGCACCCATGAACACGGCTCCGAGCATCAAGGCGAAGGCGGCCACGGTCAGAAGACCATGGTGATCGACATAACCGGGAAAAAATCCCTCATAGAGTCTATCACTGCAAGTCATTGCGGTGGCGACGACCACGCCAACGATGATGCCGCCCCGTTTCGTCGCCCACGCCGAAATGAAGATGGTGAGTGCTAGAAGAGTGAAGGGATTAAGCCACATGGTGGCTTTTTCCACCGAGCTTTGAATGGGCTGTCCTGTGAACAGGTGATGCAGCCAACCGGCGCCTGCGATGGCCCAAGCCCACGCCGAGTTCCAATGGACTTCTCGGCCGGTTGGGGCGTTATCGGTAGTGGTATGACGCAGGCGGATGTCGTTGCCCTCGATCAACGCCAGCGAATGCCTTACCCATACTAAGGCATCTGCGGCAAACACCGGATAGATTTGTTTCAGCGGCGTACTCGGCGCGGCGGCACCGCGTAGCCCCAGGCTTCCGGCTATATTTAGATAATCGCGGATGATTCCTGTCTGGGAGAAAAGCACCAGCGCCACGATCGTCCATACCGATACCAGCACTAACCAACGGGTGCGGTAGCTTTCGTTGCTGAGCTTCATGCCAAAGCCACGCTAAGATTACCCGTGCTGTTAGAGAGAAGTGCTTCCGACGAAAAATTACGTGACGGCCGAGGCGCAGGGAGGGCGCGGAGACTCACGCGGAAGCGAGTCCATATGGGGACAAAAGGTGACACGATTAGGGAGCAGACCTAGCGTTTGCACATTGCCCAGCATAAAATCCCACTATTACCAAACTGTTATTATATAGAAAGGTGGCGCCGCGATCATCGGC
>JANOAF010000182.1:0-19902 GCA_031411015.1 Opitutaceae bacterium
GGTTGCGTCTGCGCCGCGCTGGGTGCTCCGTGCCTCACTCCGGTTGAAGGGTTTCAGCACCGCCCAAAAAAAAGACGCAAAGAGGACGGGTTGGTGATATGGCGGTAACATGGGTGCGTTAAGGTCTCCGTCGAAAACAACGCCGTGACGGCGGAAACTCAGGACTCAAACCACAGGACATCCCCATGAAAAAACTCACGCACTGGATCGCAGCGGCCGTGCTCATCGGATCGGTTTTGGCGCTGGCCGCCCGCGCGGCCGACTCGCCTTCCGTCCTTTTGCAGAAGGGCATCTATGCCGAGGAAACAGAAGGCAATGTCGACGCCGCGATCAAGATCTACGAGCAGATCGGCGCCGAGGCCGCGACCAACCGCGCGGTCGCCGCGCAGGCGCTCTACCGGCTGGCGATGTGTTATCAGAAGAAGGGCAGCAATCCACAGGCGATTGCCCTCCTGAAGGAACTCCTACGGCAGTTTCCGACCGAGACGGCCCTCGGCGAGCAGGCCCAGGCGCGTCTGACCGAGCTGGGGCAGGCGCCGTCCGATGTCGTCACGATTCGCAAACTTCCGATCACTTTGCCAGGGGAGGTGATGGCAGTTTCGCCAGACGGGCGATTCTTCGCGTCTTGGGCGAATAGCTACGACATCGTTGTTTCCGAACCCGCGACCTCCAAGAGGTGGACGTTAGTCACAGGGACTAGCGCCCTCCATGTATGGGGTGGAATTTTCTTTTCGCCCGACAGTAGACGCATCGCCTACGATATTTCCGGAAAGACGATCAGAATATCCAACTCTGATGGCTCCGAACCGACGGACGTCTATTCGAAAAAGGACGATGCAAAGGGACAACTCAGTGTTCTCGGCTGGTCAGCTGATGCTGCCCGGCTTTTCGTGATCGGAGGGAATGTGTTCGGCGAAATCGACCTGCACGTCGGCGGTTGCAAGGAGATCAGGACCATACCAGACGGATACTGCTCCGTCTCCGCGGACGGGCGATACGTCGCAGTCCGGGAGGGGATGCGCGAAGCACCTGGCAAGATTTCCCTCGTGGATCTGGCGACTAGCCTCGAAACCACATTGGTTGGGAGTGAAGCTCGCGAAATTGCCGGGTGGTCTCCGTGGGGCGAAAGGCTGTTCTTCACCAGCGATCGCACGGGCGCCAAGGGATTATGGGCGATTCAGGTGAAGGATGGTAAGGCTGCAGGAGAACCTGAGCTGGTAAGTGCGAACATAGCGCAGGGCCTCGTTCGTGGCATTGGTAGTGACGGCAGAATCTATTACACCGAACGAAAGGGCTTCTCGGATGTTTATGCGATGTCTGCGAATTTTGAAACCGGAGAAATCACGCGAGAGCCCAGGCGTGTGACAGATCGTTTTCTAGGTGTGCAAGTCCTTCCACAATGGTCAGCAGACGGGCGTTCCCTGATGTTCGCGGTTCAACGGAGCCCGAGACGGTTTGTGACCGTCGCGATGGACTCCGGCGCACTCCGGGAGTTTCCGGTGGTGGCGTTTACCCTTTGGCGGTCTTCGTGGTCACAGGTGGGTGGTTTCCTCGTCTTCCACTGTTTTGTCGCGGGCACTCAGCCTGGAATTCAGCGTTTCGAATTGGCTTCGGGGAAAGTGGAAACGCTCGTCGGCAACGGCGCAGGCGTTGGGTCGAATTGGCAGCCCGAACTCTCCACAGACGGCAAATCGTTCTACTTCATTCGACGGCTGCCTGCCAAGAATCCTGTAGCTGGACGAAATGATTGGACCGATCAAATTCTCCGGCGAGATTTGCAGACAGCAAAAGAAGAAATCGTCTATGGGACGGCTGAACAGTTCGCGGTCTATTCACCGCTCAAGTTGTCTCCGGACGGCAGCCAACTCGCCGTGGTTACCATCGACTCTGCCTCGACTGAGCAGGTTGTGGAAGCGATTCGCGTCATCAACTTGAGCAACGGCCGGAGCACGGAAGTGGTTCGGTTGGATCCCCGAGAAGACCGGCCTGCGATCGCGTGGACGGCCGACGGGAAAAGGATTGTCTACGTGGCGCAGGGCGAGATCTGGTCCGCCTCCGTCACCACAGGTGAGGCCGTGAAGTTCAAATCCTCCATGCCGAACATACGTGACATCGCGATTCATCCAGACGGTCAACAAATCGCCTTCACCAGCGGAGTCGCCGCCGGAATTCAGGGCGGCCACGAGCGGGAGCTGTGGGTGATGGAAGGCGCGTTGACCCGGCAAAAAACCGCAAGCGTTCGCGTGCCGTAGGCCGGAGTGCGACCGTCGCCGAATTGAAAATGGGCCGCAAAGAAAACGCCGCGGGCAGCCGGGGGACCGGCACGATGGTCGCGGCGCTCGTGCTCGCGGCGCTCGTGCCGGCGGTGGGCGTGCTGTGGTTCATGACCGTCGCGATGCGCAACGAGCGGCTGGCGGTGCAGGAGCGTCTGGCGACGGTTTACTCGAACCAACTCACCTCGCTCCAGCGGCAGGTGACGGCCCATTGGCAGGCGCGGCTGACGGCGCTGCAACCGACCGGACGTCTTGCGCCCGCGCAGATTTTCGCGGCGGCCGCGCGGACGAAGCTGGCGGACGGTGTCGTCGTCCTCGGTGGCGCGGGCAAGGCGCTCTATCCGACTGCCGCGCTCGTCGAAGCGCGGGCGGATGAAAATAGCGTGGTGGCCAGGGCGCTGCAGTCGCAGGCGGCGGTGCTGTTGCAAGCAGGCCAGAAGCAGCTGGCGCTGGCGAAGCTCGCGGAACTGGTGGGCGACCCGCGCCTGCGCCACGCCGTCGGCGCGCGGGGCGTGTTGATTGTGCCTAATGCGCAGTTGTTGATTTTGAAACTTATAGGGCCGGCGCTCGCCGCCGAGCCGCCACGTTCTGCTGGCCGGCAGAATGATGACCGCGACGGCGTGCCGGCAAGCGGCAGCCCTACAGGATCACTCCGCCAACAGACCCTCGCCGATCTCGTGACGCGGTTGAACGATTACGGCGACGCCGCGCTCTCTTCGAGTCAGCGCCGGTTTCTCATGCGAGAGGTGAAAGCGCTGGCGCCGGGCGCCGCAATTTTCCCGACGCTCGAGGCCGAGGAGCTAGCCGCCGAATACCTGGACCACGATCCGGCGCGGCCGGCCGACGCGAGACTCCAGCGCACGCCGCTGGCCAAGGTCTGGCGGCTGCCGGTGGCGGACGGAACGCTCGTCGCGCTGTTTCGCGAGGAGCGGGTGCGCGCGGAGCTGGCAACGGCGATCGGGGCGTTGACGCTCCCCGACGCGCAGGTGACCGTGCTCGCCCCGGGCGAGGCGGGCCCCGCGGACCGGCGCGTTCCGTCGCTCGACGCGAGCGAGCTGCTGCCGGGCTGGCGGTTGGCGCTGAGTTTCAACGGCACCGACCCGCTGGCGTTGGCGTCGGAGCGGCAGTCGCGTTTCTACCTGTGGATGGGTGTCGGCGTCGTGGCGATCATCGCAGTGCTCGCGCTGATGCTGGCGCGCACCGTGGCGGCGCAGATGCGTCTCGCGCGGTTGAAAAACGAACTCGTTTCCACGGTGTCGCACGAACTGAAGACGCCACTCGCCTCGATGCGCGCGCTGGTGGACACCCTCGCGGCGGGGCGGTTTCGCGACGAGCGGCAGCTCCAGGACTACCTGCACTTGATCGTGAAAGAAAACGTGCGGCTAAGCCACGTGATCGAAAATTTTCTGGCGTTTTCCCGGATGGAGCGTGGGCAGCAGCGATTTCACTTCGAGGCTCTGGCGCCCGCCGAGGTGGTGCGCGCGGCGGTCGAGGCATTGCAGGAAAAACTGGAGGCGCCCAATTGCCAATTCGAGATGTCCGTGCCGCCGGACCTGCCACGCATCCGGGGCGACGCGGAGGCCCTGGCCACGGTGCTGATCAACCTGCTCGACAACGCGTGCAAATACACGAATGGCGAGAAGCGCATCGCGGTGCGCGGCGTGGCGGAAAGCGATTCGGTGCGGTTCGAAGTAGAGGACAACGGCATCGGCCTCGCGTTGGCGGAGACGCGGAAAATCTTCGACCGTTTTTATCAGGTGGACCAGAGCCTCACGCGGCAGCGTGGCGGCTGCGGGCTAGGGCTGAGCATCGTGAAATTCATCGTCGAGGCGCACCGCGGCTCCGTTGAGGTGAAGAGCGAGCCGGGGAAGGGGAGCACGTTTCGGGTGAGGATTCCCCGGGCGAACGAAACAACAAACCTGAGCTAACCGCTAATCTTCGCTAATCCTCGCTAATGAAAACCTCCGACGCACAGGCACAGTCCGCGCTTCGCCAATTAGGCGAAGCACGCACGCTCTCGTCCCACTTTCAGGGCAAAAAGACTAGCGAGGATTAGCGGTTGGCTCCACTTCCTAAAACCATGAACCGCGACAAAATCCTCATCATCGAAGACGACCCCACGATGCAGCGGGTGTTGAAGGACAACTTTGAGTTCGGCGGCTGTGAGGTGTGCGTCGCGGCGGATGGCGCGGCGGGGATTCAGGCGGTCTTCGACTTCAAGCCCGACTTGATCCTCCTCGATATCATGCTGCCGCGGGTGAACGGATTCGATGTCTGCCGGCGCCTTCGGAAGGAGGGTCTCGCGACGCCCATCATCATGCTCACGGCGAAGAGCCAGGAGTCCGACATCGTGCTCGGTCTCAATCTCGGCGCGGACGACTATGTGCCGAAGCCGTTCAGCGTGGACGTGCTCCTCGCGCGGGCGAATGCGTTTCTGCGTCGGCACCGCGCGCCGCTGGCGGAATGTTTTGAGTTCGGTGACTGCCAGCTCGAAACGCGTTCGCACAAATTTTTTCGCAAAGGCCGGGAGGTGGAACTCACACCGAAGGAGTTTCGGCTGCTGGAATATTTCGCGCGCCACGCGGGCCGCGCGTTCACGCGCGACAAGATTCTGGATGAAGTCTGGGGCGAGGACCTGATCGTGACGCAGCGCAGCGTCGACCGCTGCATCAACACCCTGCGCCAAAAAATCGAGCCAGACCCGGAGCGGCCGCGGTTCATCAAAACGATTCGCGACGTGGGGTATCGGTTCGAGCCGGCGTGAGGCGGGCGCTGAAGGGCGGGGTCTCCCGACCCGCCGAGCCTGGGCGAGGATGCTCCGAAACGGCGGGGTCGGGAGATCCACCCGCCATGCAACTCACTTCAGCATCTCGGTCAAAAGCGGTTTGATCGCGTCGGCCCAGAGTTGGTAGCCGGCGTTGTTCGGGTGCAGTTGATCTGGCATGACGGAGAACGGAATTTTTCCGTCTTGGCCGAGGAACACGTCGTTGATGTTCAGGAAGCGGACGTTCACGCCGTCGTCGAGTTTGGCGAGTTCGACATTTACCAAGTTGATGATCTCGGTGCGGCGTGCGGCGTCGGTGATGGCGGAGTCGGTGATTTTGCCGGTGTTGTCCTTGCGGGCGCCGCGGGGGAAAACGGCGAGCAGGAGGACTTTGGTGCCGGGAATCTTCGCGCGAATCAGCTCGACGATCTTTTTGTCGGCGGCGGCGATCTCGGCGGCGGTATGGCCGGTGGGGGCGGGCCCCGTGTTGTTGGTGCCGAGCATGAGGACGGTTACTTTGGGGGTGATGCCCTCGAGCTCGCCGTTCTCGATGCGCCAGATCACGTGTTGGGTCTGATCGCCGCCGATGCCGAAATTGGCGGGCTGGTATTTGCCGAAATAGGTTTCCCAGATGTGGGCGCGAGACGCGGGCGCCCAGCCGGCGGTGATCGAGTCGCCGATAAAGAGCACGCCGATCGGGCCGGCTTTGCCGCGGGCGAGGAAGGATTCGTGCGACTTGATGAAACCGGCGTTGGGCACGCCGGCGGTGTCGGCCTTGGCGATGGGCGCGGAGGCGTCGACTTTTTTGGGCGCCGAAGCCGGAGTCTGGGCGAAAGCCAGCGGGATGAGAGCCGCGAGGATCAGTGCGGTAAGGGTGGGGCGGATGTTTTTCATGGGAGGGAGCAGGGTGAGGGCAAGGAAGACGCAGCGTCGAGCCGAGGGTGACGCACGAGCGGCGAGGTTTATTTTTTCCGCTGCGACCAGAGGTTGTCCACGGTGTAGAGCACGAGCGCGGCCCAGATGAAGGTGAAGCTGATGGCGCGCTCGGGCGAAAACGGCTCGTGATACAGCCAGACGCCCAACGCGAGCTGCACACTGGGCGCGAGGTATTGCAACAGGCCGAGGGTCGAAAGTTGGATGCGGCGCGCGCCATACGCGAAAAGCAAGAGCGGCACCGCCGTGATCACGCCCGAACTTACGACGAGCGCGTGCGTGCGGAGATCGACGGTGCCGAGCGCGCCGGTCCCGTTGTGGTGCCGCCAGAGGAGAAACGCGATGGCGGAGGGCGCGAGCAGTAGCGTCTCGACGGTCAGGCCCGTTACGGCGGGCAACGGCGACTGTTTCCGCATGAGGCCGTAGCCGCCCCAAGTGCAGGCCACGATCAGCGCGATCCAAGGTGGCCGGCCGAGTTGCACGATCATCCAGACGACCCCCGTCGCGGCCAGCGCGATGGCCCACCACTGCGCGCGGCGCAGGTGCTCATGGAGCACGAAGCGCCCGGCGGCGACGTTGACGAGCGGCACGAGAAAATAACCGAGACTCGTCTCGACCACGTGACCGGTGTTGACGCCCCAGACATAGACGAGCCAGTTGCCCGTGAGCAGCACGGCGCTGAGGCCGTTGATCACGAACGCCCGCCGGGTATTGAGCGCGGCGCGCACGGCATCGAAGCCGCCCTGCATCGCGACCACCACGAGCAGCAACACTAGCGACCATACTTGGCGATGCGCGACCAGTTCCACCGGATCGACTCCGGCGAGCTGTTTCCAATACAGCGGCACGAGTCCCCAAAGGAAATAGCACAACGCCGCCGCAAAGGCGCCCCGGGTCTGTGCGGGAGTATGTTTCACGGTGTGGCTCACGCGGGGGCCGAGGTTCGCGGATCCAGACGGTCAACTTTCCGTCGGCGGTGCCGGCCGAACCGGTGCGTTGCTGAACGCGTCGGACGGGGTGAACTATTTTTGCACCTGGCCGGCGCGCGTAAATCCGAAGCGTTCACGGAATTCCGTCTCGGCCTGGGTCTTCGCGGCGTCGGCAGCGGTGCCCTTGGCGACAATCTCAGCGACGCGCTTTTCGACCCAGCGGCGGCGGAAACTCTCCTCGACGTCGGCCGCAATGGCGGTGTTTTCCTTGGCCGTCTTGGGCTTTTTGGAAAAAATGCAGCCGCTCGCTTGCAGGGCGAGGACGGTGAGGGCGAGCAACAGCAGGGGCTTGGTCATGTGAAAAACTGGTTTAACTGTGGAGAAGGCCCCCGGCAGACCGCGAGGGAAACTTTTTGTTTTCGCGCAACGCGCCGATTCTCACTCGTGTTGGCCGACATGAGCGATGAATCAATGGCGTCCCCTACGCCCCTGCGGTTGAAACCCCGCCTCCGCAACCCTTCCGAGGGCGCGGTGGACGTTGCGATCGCTGTTACCGCTCAAGCACCGGTGCCCGAGCCCGCAATTGACCAGACTCCCGTGGCCGAGGTGCCCGCGCCGGCGATTCGTTTCAAGCCTCGTGTTCCCGTTGCCCCGCCTGCACATGGCGCGGTGGTGCCCTCGCTGGTGGGTTCCGAAGGGGGGACGCCGGCCGTCATCGGCGAACCGCCGAAATTCAAATTCAAATCCAAGAGTGCCGACTCCACGGCAATAGCGGCGAGCGCGCTCCCTGATCCGGGAGCGCAGCTGATTGGAGCACTTCCGCCTGCCGCCCCGATGCTTTTTCCGCCGAGCGAACCCACGCGGTCACCGCTGGCACCGCCTGTGGCGGGCAGTGCTCCTCGCTGCACCGTGCCGCCATTTCCCGTCGTCGCCGGGCCGGGCAGCAGCCGGACCAATCCCGCGATTCCGGTCCCGCATATCAAGGTGAAGGCCGGCTCGGTGGCGGAACCGGTGACGTTTGAAGACCAGGAGGCGCGTCGAAAAGGGGTGCGCCGCCTCGTATGGCTTCTGGTGTTCGTGGTGCTTGGGGCCGGGGGGTATTTGGGGTGGCCCTATCTGAAACCGCACGTTGAGCGATTCACCAAGGCGAAGGCCGGTGCCAATTCGCCGACATCACCCGCCAACGCAGGGCCCACGCCTTCCGACACGCTGACCAAACTTGCCCACGCCCCGGCGGCCGCAATCGACAAGGCGCAGGAAGCGCACGCGGCGCGGCGCGCGAGCGGTCAGACCCGCATCGATGCGGCGCTCACGGGGGAGGAGGTCCCGGACAAAACGACCGCCGCCAAGTCGGCGGTCGTCGCGAAACCAAAACCTGCCGTTCCGCCGCCGCCGGCAACGATGACACCGGTCACCCCGGGTCTTGCCGCCTCCGTGCAGTTGGAAGCCGGGGTCGGTGCGAGCCCGGAATTCCGCACCTTTGTCGCCAACGCCCGAGTGAGCGGGGTTTTTCAAGGCGCGCCTCCACGGGCCATGATCAATGGGAAACTCACACGTGCGGGAGAGACCACCGATCCGACACTCGGCGTGATTTTCGAGGGTGTGGATACGGAGAAAAAGCAGCTCATCTTCCGAGACCGCGCGGGCGCGGTCATTTTCCGTCGGTATTAGCCGCGCTAAGTTTCGGGCCACCGCCTTCGAGCCCTTGCGCGGCGGCGTTCAAAACGCGTCGCGAATCGCCCGCAGCATCACGGGATCAGTCACGACGCCGCGCACGCCATTCACGACGAATTGGATGCCGATGCAGAGGATGAGAAACCCCATCACCTTCGAAAGAGCGTTCAGGCCGTTGAGTCCGAGGACGCCGACGAAGCGTCCCGAAAGTCGCAGCGTGCCGTAGGTGATTGCTGCGACGACGAGGATGCCGAGGATAATTGCGACATAGTCGATCCAGCCTGTGGAGAGCGAAGTGAATCCAATCGTCACGGCGATCGATCCGGGGCCGCTCATCATGGGCATCGCCAGAGGGGAAAACGCGATGTCCCGCTTGGCCCGGGCTTCGGCGTAGGCGGCATCGCTTTTTGCCGGGTCGCGCGGTGGCGCCATGAGCATGCCCCAGCCAATCCCGGCGACCACCATCCCGCCCGCGATGCGCAATCCTGGAATCGAGATGCCAAAAAAATCCATGATCAAACGACCGCCGATCAGGAAGCACACCAGGATCGCGACCATGTAGAGGCAGGCCCGCCAGAGCTGGTCCGAGCGCCGTTCGGGTGAGTCACCCTCTGTGATCGCGAGAAAGGTCGGGGCCGTGGCGAGCGGATTGATCATCGGCAGCAACGCGATCACCGTGCCGAGAATCAGTTCCCAGAAATGGCTGACGTTGGACATGCGGGATTTGTGGCCCTGTGGCGGCCGCCACGCAACGTTCGGGGCGATCCGGAATTTGATTTTCACCGCACAGCAAGTCCGCTTCCTTCCCCGCTTCGATTACGCGCGGAACTTTCTCCGCCCATCCCCCCAATGAAACGATCCCTGCTCAGCTTTATCGGCGCGCTTGCTATCGCGAGCCTCGCCGGCGCTCAAACGACCCCGCCGCCGCTGCTCCTGCAATCGCCCGCGCTCAGCAAAACCCAAATCACCTTCGCCTACGGCGGCTCCCTCTGGATCGTCGCGCGCGAGGGCGGCGAAGCCCGGCGGCTCGTCGTCGGCGATCCCGGCACGGCGAGCGGACCGCTATTTTCTCCGGACGGATCGCTGGTGGCGTTTACGGGCAATTTCGACACCAACGAGGATGTTTACGTCGTGCCCGCGGCGGGCGGCGAACCGCGCCGGTTGACCATGCACCCGGGCACCGATGTGGCGCTCGCGTGGACGCCTGACGGCAAACGCATCCTCTTCCGCACTTCGCGTGAAACCTACTCGCGCTTCGAAAAACTCTACACCGTGCCCGTCGATGGCGGCTTCCCCGAGGAGGTCCCGCTCCCCATGGGCGTGCAGGGCTCCTACTCGGCCGACGCCGCGCAACTCGCCTACGTGCCCACGTGGAATCGCCGCGGCGGTGCTGGCGATACCTACATCGCGATTAAGAATTACCGCGGCGGCAAAACCGCCCCCATCTGGATCGCGTCGCTGGCCGACTCCGGCGTCACCCCGATCCCCCGGGAAAATTCCAACGACTGCAACCCGATGTGGGTCGGCGACAAAGTTTATTTCCTCTCCGACCGCGCCGGGGCCACGACGCTCTTCAGCTACGACGTGAAATCTCGCGCCGTCGTGCAGCTCATCAAAAACGACGGCTTCGATCTCAAATCCGCCAGCGCCGGCCCCGGCGCAATCGTCTACGAGCAGTTCGGATCGCTGCACCTCTTCGATCTCGCGAGCGGTCGCGAGCGCACCGTGCCGGTGCGGATCGCGGCGGATTTGCCGCAGACGCGCCCGCACTTCGAAAAAATTGCGGTCGCGCAGCTGCAGAACGCCGATGTTTCGCCGAGCGGCGCACGCGCTGTGTTCGAGGCGCATGGTGAAATCCTCACCGTGCCCGCGGAGAAGGGCGACATCCGCAACCTCACCCGCTCGACCGCCACCGCCGAACGCGATCCGTCGTGGTCGCCCGACGGCAAATGGATCGCGTATTTTTCTGACGCGGGGGGCGAATACGCGTTGCACCTCCGCGACCAGACCGGCCTCGGCGCGGTGCGCGTGATCGAACTCGGTTCGCCGCCGTCGTTTTTCTATAACCTCGCGTGGTCGCCCGACAGCAAGCGGATCGCCTACAGCGATAAGCGCGGGCAGTTTTGGTATCTCGAACTTGAGGCCGCGAAGCCGATCAAGGTTGATACGGATATCGGGCAACGCGGCGCGCGCCTCGCGTGGTCGCCTGACAGCCGTTGGCTGACTTACGAGAGGGGACTGCCCAACAACCTCGGCGCGGTCTTCGTTTACTCGCTCGACACGGCTGCCGTCACGCAAGTGACCGACGGCATGAGCGACGCGCGTTTTCCGAACTTCGATCGCGGCGGCAAATACCTCTATTTCACCGCCAGCACCGATGTCGGCCTCACATCCGGCGGCTCCAGCATGAGTCGCATTGCCCGGCCCGTAACGCGGGCGGTTTACCTCGCGGTGCTGCGGAAGGATCTGCCGTCGCCGCTCGCGCCCGAGAGTGACGAGGAAAAAGACGACGCGACCAAGACCAAGGAGTCCGAGAAGAAATCCGATCCCGAGGTGAAAACCGCCGACGCGGAAAAATCCCCCGATGCCGAAGCGGCGAAATCCGACGCCAAACCCGCAGCTGATGCCGCCAAGAAAAACGACAAGGAGCCCGTGAAGGTCACGATCGATTTCGAGGGACTCGGGCAGCGCATCCTCGCGCTGCCCTTGCCGGAGAGAAACTACGGCCAGCTCACGGCCGGCAAGGAGGGCATCCTCTACGTGCTAGAGGGTCCGCCGATTCCGGGCGCCGGATCTGAAAAAAATTCGGTGCAACGCTTCGACCTGAAGACGCGCAAGACCGAGAAGCTCCTCGACGGCGTCGAGCAGTTTATCCTCGCGGCCAAAGGGGAGAAGATGCTCTGGCGCGCGGAGCAGAAGTGGTCCATCGCCGCCGCCGACAAGGCGCCGAAGGCCGGCGACGGCGTGCTCAAATTTGACGGCCTCGAAGTCTGGGTCGATCCACGCGCGCAGTGGCGGCAGATGTTCAACGAGGTCTGGCGGATCGAGCGCGATTTCTTCTACGACCCCCACCACCACGGCATCGACCTCGTGCTGGCGGCGAAGAACTACGAGCCGTTCCTCGCCGGCATCGGCAGCCGTGCGGATCTCAATTATCTTTTCGCCGAGATGCTCGGCCAGCTGAGCATCCAGCATATGTATGTCGCGGGCGGAGCTAAGCCCGAGGTGAAGGCGGTAGCCGTCGGCCTCCTCGGCGCGGACTACCGGATCGCCGCGGCACGTTATCAGTTCGCGCGGGTTTTTGACGGGGAGAATTGGAATCCCTCGGCCAAGGCTCCACTCACCCAGCCTGGCGTCAACGTGAAGGCCGGTGAGTTTCTCCTCGCGGTCAACGGCCGCGACCTCCGGGCGAGCGATGAAATCTACCGCTTCTTCATCGGCACGGCGGCGAAACAGACCGTGCTAAAAGTGGGCCCCAATGCCGACGGCACCGGGGCGCGCGAGGTCACGGTGGTGCCGGTCGCGAGTGAGGCGAACCTGCGCAACCTCGCTTGGATTGAGGGCAATCGTCGCAAGGTCGACGCCTTGAGCGGCGGCAAACTCGCCTACATCTATGTGCCCGATACCGCCGTTCCGGGCTACACGAGTTTCAACCGCTATTTTTTCGCGCAATCAGGGAAAGAGGGGGCGGTGATTGACGAGCGCTTCAACGGCGGTGGCTGGCTGGCCGACTACATCATCGACTACCTCAAGCGTCCGCTCCTCAGCAGCAGCGTGACGCGTGACGGCAAAATTTCCCACATGCCTGCGACCGGGATCTTCGGGCCAAAGGCGATGATCATAAATGAATTTGCCGGCTCGGGCGGCGACGCGATGCCTTGGTATTTCCGCAAGGCTGCGCTCGGCCCGCTTGTTGGCACGCGCACGTGGGGCGGGCTCATCGGCATCGGCGGCTACCCCACGTTGGTCGACGGCGGCACGGTGACCGCGCCGCATTGGGGCATCTTCGGCCTCGATGGCCAATGGGAAATCGAAAACCACGGCGTCGCTCCGGATGTCGAGGTGGGGCATGATCCCAAGGCCGTGCGCGAGGGCCGCGATCCGCAGCTGGAAAAAGCGGTCGAGCTCGTGCTTGAGGCGCTAAATAAAAATCCCCCGTTGCAGCCCCGCGTGCCGGATTTTCCGAAATATCAACCGCGTTGGCCGACTCAGAAACCGTAGGCGCGGACAGCGGTCGCGATGTTTTGAAGTAGGGCAGGTCTCTGACCTGCCCTGGCACGCGGCGAGGGTTCCAAGGGCGGGTCGGAGACCCACCCTACTGGCTCACCACACGTCGATCGGCCCCTTTGGCACGGGAATGGAATCCCGTGCCACACTGGCCGGATCGTCCGGATCGCGCATGAAGGATGCGACCATCGGTGCGGGGGTGAATTTTCCCTGGAGCGCGCCGCTCTCGTCACAGAACTGATTTCGCCAAGCGAGATACTCCACGATCGCCGCCTCGAAGTCGGTGCGCGACGTGATCGTGATGATGCTTCGCTTGAAGGGTTTCGACGGACCGAACCGTTTCGCATACCACGGCGCGACTTTGCGGAAGAGCCGCGCGCCGTGCGCCTCGCCGTAGAATTCGCAGTAACGTTCGAAATGCCGGCGCAGCACTTGGAGCCGCTCCGCGAAATCCGGCTCCGGCAGTAGTTCGCCCGTGCGGAGGAGGTGTGCGGTGCGGCGGAAAATCCACGGATCGTAGAACGCGCCGCGGCCGATGCTCACGCCGGTGCAGCCCGTTTCGGCGCGCATGTGTTGCGCGGCCTCGGGTGTGGTCACGTCGCCGTTGCCGATGACGGGAATTTTTTTCACCGCCTCCACGACCGCGCGAATGCCGGCGAGATTGACGGTGCCGGCGAAGCCCTGCGCGCGCGTGCGACCATGCACGAAAATCGCCGCGACGCCGGTGTCCTCCAGGACACGCGCGAGATCCGGTGCCGTGAGATTATCATCGTCCCAGCCGAGCCGCATTTTCGCGGTGATGGGAATTTTTACCGCGGCAATCATGCCGCGCACGAGCGCCGCGGTTTTGTCGAGTTCGGTCATCATGGCCGAACCGCCGCCGATCTTCGTCACCTTGCGGACGGGGCAACCCATGTTGATGTCGACGGACTCGGCGCCGAGTTCCTCGCACATCACGGCGGCGTCGCGCATCTCCTCCGGCACGCTGCCAAACAACTGAATCGCGAGCGGCCGATCCTCGGGGGACGAGGCGACGAGCTTGAGCGCCGTGGGATTGCGCTCGAGCAGCGAGCGGGCGTTCACGAGATCCGTGGTCGCCCAGCCGAGCCCGCCCAACTCCCGCACCGTGATGCGCATGGGCAGGTTGGTGTAGCCCGCCAGGGGCGAAAGGAAGAGATTCGAGGAAAGCTCGTAGGGACCGAGGCGCATGGAAACCGTCAATCAGGCAGCGATCCGCAGCCGGTTCAAGCCGGCGGCCAACGCGATCACCGCGTGGCGGCCAGCGCCGCCTTCATCCGGCGCATCGCCTCGACGAGAGTCGCGCGGGGGCAGCCGAAGTTGAGGCGGACGTGCGAGCCTTTCGCGGCGCCGAACATCGCGCCGTCGCTCAGGCCGACGCCGTGTTTTTCGAAATGCGCGGTCGGGTTTTCGAGGCCGAGCGCGGTCACGTTCAACCACAGGAGATATGTCGCCTCGACCGGCGCCTCGACGCGCACGCCGGGCAACTCGCGCGCGATGGCGTCGAGCAGGTAGTCGCGGTTGCCGCGCAGGTAGGCGAGGAGCGCCTGCCGCCACGGCTCGCTGTCGCGATAGGCGGCTTCGCAGGCGGTGAAACCCAGGCACGTAACTTCGGCGACGATGCCGGCGGTGGCGCGGAGGAAGCGCGCGCGTCGCATCGCGTCGGGAATGATCGCGAGCGAGGTGCCGAGGCCGGGGACGTTGTAGGTCTTACTCGGCGCCATCAGGGTGATCGTGCGCGCAGCGATCTCGGGCGAGAGCAAGCTGGTGGGAATATGCGGCAGCGCGGGATCGAGGATGAGGTCGCAGTGGATCTCGTCGGAGCAGAGCACGAGGTTGTGGCGTTCGCAGAACTCCGCGAGCCGCACGAGTTCGGCGCGGCGCCACACGCGGGCGAGCGGGTTGTGCGGATTGCAGAGGTAGAAGAGTTTCGTGCGCGGGGTGACGGCGCGTTCCAGTGCCTCCCAATCGATGGCCCAACCGCTGCCGTCGTGCGTCCACGGCACGCTCACGCTGCTACGCGCGCTGTTTTTCGGCGCCGACATGAACGGCGGGTAGACCGGCGCGAGTGTGAGCACTTCCTCGCCCGGTTGCGCGAATGCTTGCGCGACGACGTTGAGTCCGACCACGAGCCCCGGGAGCCACACGATCCAAGCGGGATCGATTTCCCAGCCGTAGCGTTGCTTCATCGCGGTGACGACCGCGTCGGTCGTGGCTTGCACCGGCCGCGCATAGCCGAAGATTCCGTGCTCCACGCGAGCGTGCAGGGCCTCGATGATCGCAGGAGCGGACTTGAAATCCATGTCGGCGACCCACAGTGGCAGCACGTCGCGGCCGGCGTATTTCTGCCATTTTTGGGAGTCGGTGCCACGGCGCTCGGGCGCGTGATCAAAGTCGAAGGTGCTCATGGAAACGGACAGCTCACACTGGATCGCGGGCATAGCGCGACGATATTTCCCGTCACCCCTGCACAGTGTGCGCCGCTTCTGCCCAGCGCAGTCGCGGGCCCCGAATGCAAAGCGCGCGATTGCCGCGACTTGCTGTGTGCGCTGCGGCTGGTGCGGAGTGTGCAAAGGTAGCGCCCGTTCCGCTTAACCAACAATCATTCACGACCATGAGACTCGTTCACTACACCTATCCTTCGTTCCGTTCTGCCGCTTCGTCCTGCGCCCGCTCGCCTTGGGGCGGCCTTGAAACCGAAATCGACCGCTTGTTCTCCCATTCCTTGGGCGGCTACGGCTCGGCGAGCACACCTGCTCGGTTCCCCGTCGAAGTCGACGAGGACAAGGCCAACGCCTACGTCCGCGCTGATCTTCCCGGAGTGAACCGCGACGACATCAAACTTGAGATCGTCGACGGCACGCTGACGATCTCCGCCACGCGCAAGGTTCCGGCGCTCGCCCCCAGTGTTGCGCCAGCCGCGGAAGGTGAAACTCCCGCGACGTCGTTCGCACTCAGCCGGGCCGTTACGCTCGGCGAGGAAATCGAGGCCGACAAAGTCAGTGCGGCCTACGAAAACGGCGTGCTGACCGTCACGCTGCCGAAGCGCGAGCCCGTGCAGCCAAAGAAAATCACCGTCGCGGTGAAGTAACCGAGGGGTCGAACCTTCGTGATTTTGGGCAGCGGCATAAACTCCGCGGCCTCGACCAACCGCCGGGTGGACGCAGTTGCGCCACCCGGCGTTTTCTTTTGCGCGCGATCCGTCGGCTCGCGAACCTGCTGGTCGCATGCGCCTAACGCCAACCGCCACCCAGCCCGTCCTGTTTTTCGACGGCGAGTGCGGGCTGTGCAACCGGCTCGTGCGCCTGCTGCTGCGGCTCGACGAGCACGGGCGGTTGCGGTTCGCAGCGCTGCAAGGCGCGGCGGCACAGAGTTACCTTCGGGCGCACGGACTATCGACGACGGATTTTGACACGCTGATTTTTGTGCCCGATTGGAGCCGACGTGACCGGCCGGAATTTTTGGTGCGCACGACCGGCGTGATCGCCGCGCTGCGCACCGTGGGCGGTGGCACGGCGGGGACGCTGGCTGCGCTGTTGGCGATTTTCCCCGCGAAAGTGCGCGATGCGGGCTATCGCGTCGTAGCCCGTTGGCGTTATCGGATTTTTGGGCCGTGGCGGGATCGGCCGCTGGCCCGACCGGAGTGGGCGGTGCGGTTTCTCACTTAGGGTGGTTTGAGCGCAGCCCAGATTCTCGCAGACGGGGCGCGTTGCGTAGTGGCGGAGCTCGTCCGCGCCCGGGTTTCCAGAGGGCGCGCACAAGGCCCGCCTCGAATGCAGCAGACTGAGCTGCGCCCCAGTGGTTTCGCCGGCCCGCTTTGCCGTTGACGCGGTGCGGGGGCCAAAATGCAGTCCCGCTCGATGTTTCTCGCTGCCGCGCTCACCACCGAACCACACACCGCGTGGCAATGGACCCTCGCGATTTTTAACATCGTGTGGATCGACATCGTGCTGGCGGGGGACAACGCCGTCGTGATTGCGCTCGCAGTGCGGAATCTGCCGCCGAAGCAGAAACGGATGGGCATCATCGTCGGTGCCGGTGCCGCCGTGGTGCTGCGCGCGATCCTCACCGTGCTGACGACGCACCTGCTCAGCGTGCCCTATCTCAAGCTCGGGGGCGGCGTGCTCATTCTCTGGATTGCGTTAAAGTTGCTCCGTCAAAACGACGCGCACGATGGGGGCGAGGGAGGTGGAGCCACGGGCATCGGGCAGGCCGTGTGGATGATCATCGTCGCCGATATCACGATGTCGCTCGACAACGTGCTCGCCGTGGGCGGCGCGGCAGGCGGGCACAACGCGCTGATCTTTTTCGGACTCGCGCTCAGCATTCCCCTCGTGGTCTTCGGCAGTAATTTGATCTCAAGCCTGATGGTGCGCTTTCCGATCATCGTGCTGCTCGGCGCAGCGATCCTCGGCAAAGTCGCGGGGGAGATGATCCTGACCGACGCCATCGTGGCGGAGCATGGCGTGCCGTGGTGGCAGCAGGTGATGGGTGAGGAGGACGGAGCCGCCGCCTACACCCGGTTGCGCTATTTTGTCGAAGCCGTGCTCTTCGCGGCGATTTTCGGTTACGGTTGGTTGCGCCGGAAAAAATAGGAGTTTCTCATGATGCGCTTCTTTCTCTCGGCCCTCCTCGGGTTCGTCGCCACTGCGCCGCTGCGTGCGGCCGAAACATCGTCCGCCGCGCCGCTGGCTACCGAACCAGCGGCATCTTCGGCGCACGAGGTCACCGATCTCCTAGAGCGCTTCGTCAACTGGCTCCACGGGTTTTTTCCCAACATCGATCAAGGTGTTTTCCAGTGGATCGCGTGCGGGGTGTTGTTGGTCGCGGCGATTTTGCTGCGGCGCTTCATCACCAACATCATTTTTCATTACCTAAAGAAACTGGCGGCGAAGACGGAGACGACGCTCGACGACAAGCTCTTCCCCGCAATGGAAGGGCCGACCGCCACGCTCGTGATGGTGCTCGGCATCTTCGCGGCGCTTACGGTGCTGAAGCTCTCGCCGCAGGTCGACCATTGGGTGTCGGGCGGGGCAAAGATCTCCGCGCTCGCCGTTGTGCTGTGGGGGATGATTCGCGCCGGCGGCGCCATCCTCAGTCATTTGGAGGAAATTGCGCACCAGCGGCACATGACGGTCGCGACCTTCATGCCGCTCATCAAGAAGACGCTCTTCGTCTTCGCGGTGATTTTCGGCGCGCTGGTGATCGCGCAGAGTCAGGGTTTGCCGGTGCAGTCGTTCCTAGCGGGTCTCGGCATCGGCGGCCTCGCGTTCGCCCTCGCGGCGCAGGACACGATCGCGAACATGTTTGGCTCACTCGTCGTCGTTTTAGACCAGCCGTTCAAAGTCGGCGACACCGTGAAAATCGGCGGAAACGAGGGCAAGGTGGAAGACATCGGCCTGCGCTCGACCAAAATTCGCACTGGCGCACGCACGCAAATCGTCATTCCCAACAAGACCGTCGCGAGCGAGGCGATCACGAACTTTACCCGTATGCCGCAGCGCCGCGTCGATCAGACGCTCGGGCTCACCTACGATACGACGGCGGATCAACTCGAGGTGGTGATGCAGGATATCCGCGGGATTCTGCGGGAAGATGAAGGCGTGCACAAAGACACCATCGTGGTCGCGTTCTCGAATTACGGCGCATCCTCGCTCGATATTCAGCTGGTGTGGTTCGCCTCCGATGCTGAATGGGCGCGGCACATGGCGGTGCGGGAGCGGATTAATTTGAAAATCATGCGCGCCGTCGCCGCCCGCGGGCTGTCGTTCGCGTTTCCGACGCAGACGGTGCTGCTCGACGGCCCGGTCGCCAGGCAGATCGCCGACCGCAAGGGATGAAGCGGGGCGGGGCAGAGAACCGGCGGAATTTGCGGGCCCGCGCTCACGCTCAATCCAGCGTCTGCCGGTAACGCTTTACGCCCACGGCCATCGCGACGGCGAGGAAGAGCAGGAGCGGCCAGAGTTCCGGCGCGATTTCCGCGAGACCGTTTCCCTTGAGGAGAATACCGCGCACGATGCGCAGGAAGTGCGTGAGCGGCAGCGCCGAACCGATCCACTGGGCCCACTCGGGCATGCCGCGAAAAGGAAACATGAAACCGGAGAGCAGAATCGAGGGGAGGAAAAAGAAGAACGCCATCTGCACGGCTTGCAGTTGGTTTTTCGCCAGCGTCGAAAACGTGATTCCCACCGCGAGATTCGCAGCGATAAAAAGAAACGACACGGCATAAACCAACGCGAGGCTGCCGACCATCGGCACGTGAAACAGGACGTGCGCCGCGATCAAAATGAGCGTCATCTGGATGTAGCCGACGACGATGTAGGGAATGATTTTACCGACCATCACCTCGAAGGGCCGCACCGGCGTCGCGAGGAGATTTTCCATCGTCCCTCGCTCGCGCTCGCGCGTGATCGCGAGTGCAGTGATGACGACCATCGTCATGGTGAGCACGACGCCCATGAGGCCGGGCACGACATTGTATTGGGTGATGTTCTCCGGATTGTAGTGGGCGTGAACTTGGAAGTCCACCGGCCCGGGCCGACCGAGCAACCGCGCGAGTGGACCCTTGAGATCGCGATCGAAGACGTTGCTGACGAGGGTGCGGGCGGCCGCGATGGCGGGACCGGTCGCAGCGGGATCAGTGGCGTCGGCCTCGATGAGCACGGCGGGCCGTTCGCCGCGGAGCAGTCGGCGGGAGAAATCCTCGGGGATGTTGACCACGAATTGAACCTCGCCGAGTTGGAGGAGTCGCGCGGCTTCGGCCTCGCTCTCGGTCTCGCGCACGATGGCGAAATATTCGCTCTGCCGCAGCGCGGCCACGAACGCGCGGGAGAACTGCCCGTGATCGGCGAGCCGCAGCGCCGTCGGCAAGTGTCGCGGATCGGAATTGATCGCGAAACCGAAGAGCGTGAGCTGCATGAGCGGGATGCCGACCATCATGCCAAACGTCACACGGTCGCGCTTCATCTGGATGAACTCCTTCAGCACGATGGCCCAGAGGCGATGAAAGGTGAAACGACTCATGGGTGGAGCGCGTTGACCCCAACGCGCTGGTTCGGGGGCTGCAGCGTCGCGTGCAAACAGC
>JANOAF010000183.1:0-16350 GCA_031411015.1 Opitutaceae bacterium
TCAACGAGAACCCCAGCGCGCGCGCCGCTTGGAACTACGCCACGCGCTATAGCTTCACTTCCGGCCCGCTCAAAGGCGCGCGGATGGGGGCCTACGGTTTCTTCCGCCAGGGACAGACGGTCTTCACCGCCGGCCGGCCGAACCTCGATTTTAAGAGCTACGTGATGGTGAACGCGTTTGCTGGCTATGAATGGAGGGTCACCCAAAAATTCCGAAACGACCTCCAGTTGAACGTGGAGAACCTCACCAACCAGCAGCTTCGCATCGGCAGCGGCTACACCGGCTATAGCTACCTCGCGCCGACCAAGTTCATCCTCCAAAATACCCTGCGCTTTTGACCAGCCGGCGTCCGTTCGGACTTAACCCGTGCCGGCATGCCGCCCGGCCGCGGCATCGCCGCAAACCGGGCGGCAAGGTGCGCCTCCGCTCACCACTGGCCGATGAGGCAGGCTGGAGCTGGGCTTTGAGGTTTGGGGAGAATCGGATGGCGCGGCTCGGTTTACGCGCGCGACCATCTCGCCAAGCGACGACGGTGCAGCTCAAGAAAACAGGTTGAGGGGCACCTCATGCTTCCCGTGTGCCTCGTTGCTGATCGCGGCTTCCCGCGCAGCGAATGAAGTCCCTCAAGGTCCCTCACGCGCGCAAGAACCCCGCCCAGTTTTGCAGTGAACCGCCTGAGGGAAGATCGTCGGTGGTCATCCGTGGTCACCCGAGTGCCGGCTTGATTCACGGGGAAATCTCGTCACGTCTGCACCGCCCCTCCTCCTCATGCCACCTCACGCCGATGCCGATTGGTTCGCCGAGCACGTGCAGCCGCACGAGGCGATGTTGCGCGCGTGGCTCGTGAATCGTTTCGGTTCCCAACTCTCTGTCGACGACATCGTGCAAGAGGCTCACGTGCGGGTGTGGCGCGCGCACGTGGCGGGCGAACTGCACTCGCCCAAGGCGTTTCTGTTCACGACGGCCCGCAACCTCGCGGTCGATTATCTGCGGCGGCATCATTTTTCCCGCACCGGAGCTTTAGTGGAAAGCGATCACTCAAACGTCTTGGATGAGCATTGCGACATCCCCGAGACCGTCGCGCGCAACCAGGAACTCGCCCTCTTGACCGAAGCCATCCAGACGCTCCCCGACCGTTGCCGGCAGATTTTTACGCTGCGGACGGTGTATAGCCTGTCCCAACGGGAGATCGCGGAAAAACTCGGGATCTCGGACCGCACCGTCGCCGCGCAACTCACCATCGGTGTCGCCAAGTGCACGGACTTCATGTTGCGGCATAACGAGGGCAGGAAGCCGTCACCATGAAGCGGCCCGAACCCGATTCGCCCGAGGCGCAGCAGCGCGCTCTCGCCGCCGCCGAGTGGCTGGTAAAACGGGATCGTGGGCTCACGGCGCCGGAGCAAGACGCGTTTTCCCTGTGGCTCGCCGCCGATCCGCGGCACGGCGAATGGTTCGCCCTGCAACGTCGCACGGTGGGGGATTTCGGTTGCCTCGCTCAGTGGCGGCCAGAGCACAGCGAGGAGCCGAATCCCGATTTGCTCGCGCGCCCGCGTCGGCGGCTGTGGTGGCTGGCTCCGGTGGCGCTGGCCGCCGCCGCCAGCCTCGCCGTGGCCTTCGTGTGGTGGCGGGCCGCTTCTCCACCGCCGAGTGCGGCCATTGTCGCGAAGGACGAGGTGGTGCGCCGCATCCTCGAAGATGGTTCTACGGTGGAACTGAATCGCGGCGCGGTCGTCACCGTCGCGTTCTCCGCTGCGGAACGTCGCACCACGCTCGTGCGCGGCGAGGCGTTGTTCACGGTGGCGAAGAATCCGGCGCGACCGTTCATCGTGCGCGTGGGCGGGGTCGATGTGCGGGCCGTCGGCACCGCGTTCAGCGTCCGGCTCGATCTGGCGTCCGTCGAAGTTTTGGTAACCGAGGGTCGGGTCGCGATGTCCGGGGTGGAGAGCGTTGACCCCAACGCGCTTTCCGGCGACGGAACCGCTCCCAATCCAGCGCGTTGGGGTCAACGCGCTCCACTCACCGAGCTAGCTGCCGGCCACCGTGCCACGGTTGCCCTTGGTGGCGAAACTCCGCCGGAGATTGTCGCGGTCCCCCCGGCGGTTTCGGCCCGGCTCTTGGCGTGGCAATCGCAGTTGCTCGATTTTTCATCAGCGCCGCTGCAGACCGCCCTCACTGAATTCAACCGCCGCAATCGCGTGCAATTCGTCCTCGCCGATGCGGAGCTCGCCGCGTTGCCGGTGATCGCGCTGATCCGCTCCGACAACGTCGAGGGGTTTGCCCGGTTTCTCGCGGCGACGCCCGGCCTTGATGTCGAGAATCGCGGCGACGCCGAGATCGTGGTGCGGCGAAAGAAATGAACCACACGCGAAGAAACCTTTAGTGAAATCCAAAGGCTGAAGCGTCTTGGGAGTCGCTTGCCGCTGACTATCTCATGCTCCGCTGTTACCGCCACTGGCTCACCGGTTCGCCCGCTGGGCGATTTTTCCGAGGCGCTTTCGTCTGGCTGTTTTTCGCGTGCGGCGCGATGGGCGCAGCGATCGCCGCGCCAGAGCGAGTCCGATTTGAGGTGCCGGCCGGCGAGGCGGTCGAGACCATCAAGCTTGCGGCGCGTCAGGGCGGGCTCGAAATTATTTTCTTTGCCGAAACCGTTCGCGGGGTTCGCACCGCTGCCGTGCTGGGGGACTATCGCCCGCGCGAAGCCCTTGATCTTCTCGTGGCCCACACCGGCCTGCGCGTCGTGGCCGACCCGAAGGACGCCACGCTGACGATCCAGCGCGCCGAGTCGTCCGAGTCGGCGACGCGATCCGCATCCGGTTCGAAATCCGAAACCGACCCTTCCCCCAAGCCCACTATGAAATCCGCCTCCCCTGGTCGCTGGCTCGCGGCTCTGTTCGCTATCGTCTCCACCGCCGATCTGCCGGCCCAAAACGCGCCGCAACCGGCCGGGCCGGCCAAGGGCCTTGCGAATGCCGCCGTCGTAGATGCCGTGAAGCTGGAATCCTTCGTCGTGACGGGCTCCAACATTCCGACCGCTGCCGATGCGGTCGCGGTGCCGGTGACGATCATCAATCGCGATGAGATCGAGCGCACCGGTCTGGCCTCCAATCTCCTTGAGGTGGTGCAGACCCGGATGCCCAGTTTCGCGGGCAGCGGCAACCTCGGGGCGACCAATGGCAACATTGCCGGCGGCTCCGCCACCTCCGGTGGCTCGCAACTTTCCCTGCGCAATCTTTCCACGCTCGTGCTGCTGGATGGTCGCCGCTTGCCCGACAGCGGGGCCAGCGCGCGCGGCGGTCGCTCCTTCGTGGACGTTAACCAAATTCCCCTGGCCGCCATCCAGACGATGGAGGTGCTGACGGACGGGGCCTCGGCCATCTATGGTTCCGATGCCGTGGGCGGCGTCGTAAATGTGAAACTGAAAAACGATTTTCAGGGGCTGGAAATCGGTGGGCGCTATGCCCGGTCCACGCGCGAGGGCGACTACACGCAGCGCTCCGCCTATCTGGTGGCCGGGGCGAAGACCGACCGGTTCAACCTGACCGTTTCCTTTTCCGAGTCGGACATCACGCCCCTGCTTCAGTCCGAGCGACCTTTCTCCAATCCGCAGCGCGGTAAGTCGGCGACGATCTCCGGCGCGCTCGGTCAGTCCTCGACCGCGTTTCCGACCGCGTTTCTGCGGCCCAATCTGAACTCCCCCAGCAGCGTGACCCCGACCGGACCAGCGGCGGTCTTTAACAACCTGACCGACCTCGTCGCCTCGGGCATCTATCAAGCCTCCTCTGTCCAGCCGATCGCGGATACCTTCGACCTCGCCCCGTTCGTCACGCTCACCATCCAATCCCGCAAGCGCGCGATCACGCTCGCGAGCACGGCCAAACTCATCCCCGAGCGGCTCGAGCTCTTCGTCGAGGCCATCGACTCGCTCAGCGAGAGCTACTCGCAGCAGGGCGTGCTCGGCATCACGACCGCCGTCCCAGTTAACGCGCCCTACAATCCCACACGCTCGGCCCTGTTCGCGGCGTTTCGCTACACGCCGGATGTGCGGCGCGCGGATAATTCCGCGCAACTGCGCCGCTTCGTGGGCGGACTCCGCGGCAAGATCGGCGACCGTTTCCAGTGGGAGGCCGGCTACAATCACAACACCAACCGCCTCAATAATTCCCTCGGCGGACAATACTACGCGCCCAATCTTCAGCTCGCCCTCGCCGGCGGTTACGATGCCAACGGCAACGCCGTCGTCGGTGGCCGGTATGCGCGAATCTTCCGCAACTACAACGCACCGGCTAACACGACCACGCTGGCCCAATGGCAGGCCGCGGTCACTCCGGCCAACTCCCTCGTCCAGCCCGCGATCGATCTGCTCGCCCGGCCCGAGGGCCTGTCCCCGTCCGTCTTCGACAATATCCGGGGTGCGACCGCCAACGTCTTCGACGCGGGGCTGACTCAGATCGACGCCCGCGCGTCGGGTTCGCTTTTGGATCTTCCGGCCGGGCCGCTCGGCGCCGCGGTCGGAGTTGATTTCCGCCGGGAAAAACTCATCGGCACGCCCGACGAAAATTCCTACAGCACCGGCCCGACTTCGCGGCGCTGGCAGAACGGTAATTTCTTCGACCCCATCTCCCGGCAGCGGAACATCAAAGCCGGCTTCGCTGAGATTCGTGTGCCGCTGACGAGCGAACGCATGGACCTCCCCGGCCTGCGCCTCCTCGAACTTTCGGCCGCCTACCGTTACGAAAACTACAGCGATGCCGGCGCCTCCCGTGTCCCGAAATACGGCGTGCGCTGGCGTCCGGTCGGAGATCAACTCACCGTGCGCGGCACTTACTCGGAGGCCTTCGTCGCCCCTTCGCTCTTCGCGCTCTTCGGTCCCACCACCGAGGGTGCCACCGCCGCCGGGGTCATCCAGACGGTTTTTGGCGTGCCCGGTTTCGGCCGCCAACGCTCAGGAGCCAATCCCGATCTCAAGCCCTCCACCGCCAAGACTTCCTCGTTTGGCGTGGTCTATTCCCCGAAGGCGCTGAAGCGACTCACCCTCGGCGTGGACTACATCGAGGTGCGGCAGCTCTCGTTGGTCGGCGTGGCCGGCGCGGCCAACATCCTCGGGAGCGTCAACGCCTCCGGGCCGGCCTCGCCGTTCATCAATCAGGTCGCGATCGGCAACTTCCCCACCAATCCCGATCCGTCGCTGCCTGCGCCCACGCGCATCACCG
Organism: Opitutaceae bacterium; assembly: GCA_031411015.1. Lineage (GTDB taxonomy): Bacteria > Verrucomicrobiota > Verrucomicrobiia > Opitutales > Opitutaceae > ER46. The sequence continues at coordinate 5,211 of JANOAF010000183.1, forward strand.
CGCCGGGTCAGCTCTCCGCGCTGCTGCTCTCGGGCGTGACGCCCAATGTGGTTTTCGTGACCGACTCGCGCATCAACATCGCCGGCCAAAAGCTGAAGGCCCTCGACGTGTCGGCCTCCTATGAATTTCCCCGGACCACGTTCGGCAAGTTCAACGTCAGCACGGCCGGCACGTTCTTTATCGACTACAAATTTCAGGCGCTCCCCACGCAGAGCTACTATGAATATGCCGGCCACGTCACCACTCTCAACGAAGGGCAGGGCACCATTCCCGGGATGAAATGGTTCACGGCGCTCAATTGGAGCCGCGATCGCTGGTCCGCGACGCTCAACAACACTTACATTTCCAGCGTCGTCGATCTTGGTGCGGGCGGCATCATCTTTGCCACCAGTCCGACTCTGCGGCGCATCGCGGTGCCGTCCTACACTTCCTGGGACGCCTCGGTTGCCTACACTTTCAAGAACCTCGGCCTGCCCGGCGGGAAGAAATTTATCTCCCACCTCAAGCTCACCCTCGGCGTCAACAACCTCGCCGATAAGATGCCGCCCTCGGCCCCGCAGGCTTTCGGCGGCGACGTCGGCACCGATCTCGGGACCTACAATCCGATCGGGCGGCTCTGGTATCTCAGCGCCGGTCTGAAATTCTGAGCGCGTTTAGAGTAGGCCACCGCAAATCATGCAACGCATCTTGGGTCACGGCTCTGCGGTAGGGCGGGTCTGTGACCCGCCGGCGAACACCCACCGCGCGAATGGGCGGGTCACTGACCCGCCCTACTCCAATCACCGGCGTTTGAAACATCGGTGCCGAGAATTGCGCCATCCACCCCGTCCCTGGATTTCCCCTCACCATGACGCACACTAAGCAGGCTGTTCTCTCGGCGTTGGCCGGTCTTTTCCTGTCGTCGGCAACCGTCGCCGCCGAGGTGCGGCCCAACATTTTGCTCGTCGTGGTGGACGACCTGCGCTTCGACGACTTCGGCGCGGCCGGGCATCCGTTCGCGCGCACGCCGCATCTCGACCGCGTCGCGCGCGAGGGCGCGCAGTTCAGGAATTTCTTCGCGGTCACGCCGCTCTGTTCGCCGAGCCGCGCCAACATCCTCACCGGCCTCGAGACGCGCCACCACGGCATCCTCGACAATACCGAGCGCAGCGTGCGCAGCCACGCGCTGCCGACCTTCGCGCGCAACCTCCACGCATCCGGCTACCGCACCGGCTTCATCGGCAAGTGGCACATGGGAAATGATCCCACGCCGCGGCCGGGCTTCGACTTCTGGGTGGCGATGAAAGGCCAAGGCGAGGTGGCGGACCCGGAGCTGTTTGAAAACGGCCGCCTCGCCCGCGTGCCCGGCTACGTGACGGACATCTTCACGCAACGCGCGCTCACCTTCCTCGGGCAGAGCCGCGCCGCGCCGTTCATGCTGATGCTCTCCCACAAGGCGCTTCATCCGAACAAAGTTCAGCGCGCCGACGGCACCACCGAGGCGATCGGCGAGGGCGGTTTCATTCCCGCCGAGCGACACAAGACCCTCTACGCCGACGCCCCGCCCCCGCGCCGCGCCAACTACGCGGTCCCGCCCAAGGGTAAACCCGCGCTCGAGCGCCCGATCCCCGGCTTGAAGCCGCTCGGCCCCGACACCGTGACGCCCGACGAAACCATTCGTGATCGCCTGCGCATGTTGGCCGCCGTGGACGAAGGCCTCGGCGAGATTTTCGCCGAGCTGGAAAAACAAGGCACCCTCGACCGCACGGTCGTGATGGTCATCGGCGACAACGGCTACTTCTACGGCGAGCACGGCCTGAGCGAAGAGCGCCGTCTGGCCTACGAGGAATCCATCCGGCTGCCCCTGCTCGTGCGTTATCCCCCGCGCGTGAAAGCCGGCTCGGCCCCCACCGCGATGTCGCTGACCACCGACCTCGCGCCCACCATCGTCGAACTCGCCGGCGCGCCCGCGCTGCCCGGCATCGACGGACGCTCGCTGCTGCCGCTCTTCTCGCGCACGCCCGCGGATTGGCGCAGCTCGTTCCTGATCGAGTATACGACCGACATCGTATTTCCCCGCATGTTGAAGATGGGCTACGACGCCGTGCGGACGGAGCGCTACAAATTCATCCGCTACCGCGAACTCGACGGCATGAACGAACTCTACGATCTGCAGGCCGATCCCTACGAACTCGCCAATCTCATCACCGCCCCGTCCGCCGCCGGCGTGCGCCGTCAAATGGAAGCTGAGCTGCAAGGCATCCTCGCCGCGAGCAAATCACCGCAGCGATAGAATCCGCCCACGAGAAGCGAAGCAACGTGGCTGAGGCGTCCCGCCTCAGTTGAGGAGCGCGCCGCGCGACTCATCTTTTCAAAAACGTGGCGGGACGCCTCGTCCATGTTGGCAGGCACTCTCACTTGCCCAGGCAAAACAGTTTCGTGCCGGTGCGCACGAAGAGGTTGCCCTGCGATATGGCGACGCTGGAGCGGTGGCGCGTGTCGTCGCCGGTGTCCTTGAGATTCGTTTTGTGCAGCAGTTTGAACTCGGTGCCGCCGGCTTGGATCACGAAGACGTCCGCGTCGAAGTTCATCACGTAGATCTTGCCGTCGGCCGCAGTGGGTGAGGCTTGCAAGACGGACTTGCCGGCGAGGTCGCCGCTCCACACGACGGAGCCGTCGGCCGGGTTGACGCAGTAGAGTTTCTTTTTCGTGCCGTTTAGAATGTAGAATTTCCCCTCGTAGAAGAGCGGCGTCGGCACGTCCGCTGTAAGGTCGCGTTCGTTTTTCGTCGGCGCAGCCTCGGCGGCGTCCTCGGTCGGCTGCACGTGGCTCTGCCACGCGAGACCTTTGTTGGTGAGGGTGCCGTTGCTGCCGGCCTTCACGGCATAGACCGGCGCGTTCTTCGGTCCGCACGCGAGGAGCAGGCCCGCGCCAAAGGTCGGCGAGGGCACGAGGCGCCAGTGTCCGATCTTGGTCGGGTTCCACGTGCCCCAGCGCCAGAGCTCGCGACCGTTCGCGGGATCGTGGCCGGTGATCGCGTCGCCGCCGACCACGACGAGTTCGGCGCGGCCGTTGTGCTGAATGGGTAGGGGAGTGCTGAACGCCTCGCGCGATTCGACCACCGCGTCGGAGGGGCGCACGTGACGCCAGAGGTCTTTTCCCGTGGCGGGGTCGAGCGCGAGGAGGAAGGACTCGTTACCCGTGGGCTTGCCGTTGCCGCGCACGGCGACGTCGCGCTGCAGCACCTGCATGATCAGGCGGCCGTCGTGCAGCAGCGGGCTCGAAGAAAACGTCCACTGAAACGCGAAGGGCCCGATGTTGCGTTCCCAGAGTTTTTTGCCCGCCACGTCAAAGGCGACGAGGTCACCGGTGCCGAAGAAGAACACGACGAGCTTGCCGTCCGTGGCCGGCGAGGGGGAGCAAGAGTTGCTGTATTGGCCGTCGGTCGTGAAGGCGCTGATCTCCGCGCGCCAGAGCAGCGCGCCGGTGCGGCGGTCGAGGCAGAGGGCGGACTGCTGACCCGTCTTGGTGTCGGCCGCGGTGGCAAACACGCGGTCGCCCCAGATTACGGGCGTGGCGGCGGAGGCGCCGGGCATCTCGACGGCCCATTTCACGCCCTCGGTTTTGGAGAACGCGGCTGGAAGATTTTTTTCCGGGCTCGAGCCGTTGTGGAGCGGACCACGCCAGTTGGCCCAATTTTCGGCACGGAGCGCCGTGGTGGCGACGAGGAGGGTGAACGGAAGGAGGAAACGAATCATGGCGGGGAAAAATTTTGCGGACACTACTTCGACCGGTGGGTAAATCCTAGACTGCGACCACTCCGCAAGCAGGGGCGCGTCGGGTCAAGCGTTCGCACTGGGGCCGGCCCCACTTCCGCCGTGACGCCGGAGAGTGAGGCGAGCTAGCGTCCCCACGATGTCATCCGCTCCTCGCTCCGCTCCGCCGCTCACGCTCGCCGATGGCGGGCAGTTTCCCTCCGTCGGTCTCGGTTTCTGGAAAATGCCGAAGCCCGAAACGCCCGCGCTCGTGCGCGAGGCGATTCGCGGGGGCTACCGCCACCTCGACTGCGCGTGCGACTATGGCAACGAGCCGCAGGTGGGGGAGGGCATTGCGTCCGCGTTGCGCGACGGCCTTGTGCGCCGCGAAGATCTTTGGGTCACCTCCAAACTCTGGAACACCTATCACGAACCGAAGCATGTGCGCGCCGCGTGCGAGCGTTCGCTGCGCGACCTGAAGCTCGACTACCTCGATCTCTACCTCGTGCATTTTCCCATCGCACTCGCGTTTGTGCCATTCGAGATGCGCTACCCGCCTGAGTGGTTCCACGATCCGAAGGCGGCGAAGCCGGCGATGAAGCCCATCTCGGTGCCCTATGCCGACACGTGGGGCGCGATGGAGGAGTTGCAGCGCGCCGGCCTCGTGAAGCGCATCGGGGTGTGCAATCTCAACATCTCCGCGCTGCGCGACGTGCTCAGTTACGCGTCCATCCGCCCTGCGGTTCACCAGATCGAGCTTCACCCGTATCTCACGCAGCCGCGGATGCTGCGCTACTGCGCACAGGAAAAAATCGCGGTCACCGCGTTTTCCCCGCTCGGCTCGCCGTCCTACGAATCCATCGGGATGGCGCGGCCCGAGGAAAACGGCCTGCGCGATCCGGTCATCACCGCCATCGCCACGGCCCACCGCAAGACGCCCGCGCAGATCACGTTGCGTTGGGGCGTGCAACGCGGCTGCGCAGTGATTCCGAAAACGCAGACGCCTGCGCGCCTCGCGGAAAATCTCGCGCTGTTCGATTTCGCGCTCACCGCCGACGAGATGACCTCCATCGACCGCCTCGACCGCCACCGCCGCTTCAACGATCCCGGCCACTTCGGCGAGGTGGCCTTCAACACCTTCCTGCCGATCTTCGATTGAGGGGGCGGCTGGTTTGCGCCGTCAACCCGCTCGGAGGATCAGGGGCCGGCGGCCGGTGCGCGCCCAGTGTGCGCCAGCGTCGGCGCCGGCCGGCCGAGCCGGTTGTATTTCATCAGAAAACGGATCTGCTCCTGATCGAGCGTGGCGTTGAAGACGAAGACCTCGTCCACGCTCCCACGAAAAAACCGCCCCATCGAGTAGCCCTGGTCGGCACCGCGGTAGCCGAGGTTGCGGCCAACCCACATATTGTGTGCCTCGTCGCCCGTGATCTGGGTGCGGATCTCTCCGACCGCCTTGCGGGCCGCCGGCTCAAGTTCCCCATCGAGATAGAGGAGAATGTGCGTGCCCGCGTCCGGCCGGTGCCCGCCATACATCACGACGGCGCAGTGGTGCCAGCGATCGTCGCGCAGGTCGGTGGTGCCGACGACAAAGCTCTCATGCACGCCCAGCCGCAGACGGCCGAGGGGCCCCTCCTTCTCCTGCGGATTCACGGAGATCTGCCACGCGAGGCCGGGCTTGTTCGTGCCCCAGTTGATGATGCCGTAGCCCTCCTCAATCGAGGAGTCGCGCGGCACCTTGACCCAAAACGCCACCGTGCGCGGCTCGCCGCCGGGGATGCCGGAGAACTCGCACTCCACGAAGTCATCCTTGCCGTCGAAGGAAAGCCCCGCGCCGAACTGGCCGGAAATCCATTGCGGGCCTCCCGCGCTCGCGGGATAGGTGCGGAGGATCGCCCGCGCCCGCGCCGCGCCGAGGCCGACGCCACGGTTAACCGAAACATCCCCTTTCCCTTCGTCGAACGACCAATGCAGAAAACCGATCGCCCCGACTGGCTGCGGCGGCATATCAGTAATGAAGCCACCGGCGTCTGCCGCGAACTGCTCAATGCGCTGCGAGGTGAGCCGTGCGGCTTGGTTCACGGAGAGCTGCACGGTGGTCTGTTGTTGGTCGCTCGGCACGGCGTCGACCTTGCCCTCCAACACATGCACCTCGGTGTCGCCCGACGCGCTGACGCTTACGCCAAACTCGGTGCCTTGGTCGACCAAGCGGCCCCGCGGGCTGTCGAGAATGAAGCCCTTCGTGCCCTTCTGCAGGCGCGTCACCGCCCGGCCTTGGTGGAGAAACGCGTGTTGCGGCCCGCGCACTTCGAAATTGGCCGGCCCCTCGACAATCACCGTCGCGCCGTGGGCAAACTTCAACTCGACGAGTCCGCCTGCGAGCTGCAGATGGCGGGACTCGATTTCGTCGCCGACCTTGGGCGGAAGCTGGCTCGCATCCCAAGTGGCGGATTCCATGCGGACAATCCACGCCTCGGGGGCACCGTCGCGCAGCGTCCACCATCCGATCGCAGTCAGCATTACGGCCGCGGCCGCCGCCCACGGCCAGTGCCGGGTTCGGCGATTCGGCTTCGCGTTGGACGGGGTTGCTGCGTCCTGCAGGCGCGCGCGCACTTCACGCACGAACGCGCCATCTTCCGGATAAAGGTGCCCGTGCGCGAGCAGACGCTCCACGATCGTGAGTCGGCTCAGTTTCGCGAGCAGATCGGGGTCGTGCCGGCAGGCGTCGAGCAGCTGCGCCGCTTCCTCCCGCGTGAAATCGTCCGCGCCCGCGCGGGCCAGCAGCTGCGACTGTTTCTCGGGCGTCATGTCGAGATTTCGGGATGCCCGAGTTTGCGCCGGATGCACTCCGCGAGGAGTTCGCGGAGTCGGTGCAGTTGCATGGTCAGCGCGGAGTAGCCGCGTTGGAGTCGCGCGGAGAGTTCGCGCACGGATTCTTCCTCGCCGTAGCGCCGGTGCAACAATTCGCGCGCCGGGCCGTCCATCCGCTCCAGGCAATCGTGGAGCGCGGCGTGGAGTAGCGGTTCGCGTTCGGGGCCGCACTCGGCGGCGACCCGCCGATCGAGCAGCTCCGCGAGCTCAGTGCTGCCGCCGATCGCTTGGGCGCGGAATTTTCGCCAGTGGTTGCGCAGGAGATTCAGGGCGATGCTGCGCAGCCACGGGGCCAGCGGCCGCTCCGGGTCGAACTCCGCGAACTTGCGGAATGCGGTGACGAAGACCTCCTGCGCCAGATCCTCGGCCTCGTGCGGATCGTGCATGCGGGCGACTAGGCAGGCGCGCACCCCTCGGTGGTGGCGCTCGACCAGCGCGGCAAAAGCCTCGGCGTCGCCCTGTCGGGCCGCATCCACCCACCGCCGTTCCTCCGCATCCGAGTTCATGGTTTGCAAGGAGAGTTGTCCCCAAGCCCGTCCGACAACACACGAATCCGAAAAATAAATTTTACCCGGAGGTGTTATCTGTCGAGGCTCGCGACAACTCCCTCCGGAAACCCCGCTTCGCCCGATTGTGACGCCGCGGTGTTTTTACCTCTCAACCTACACCATGACCCCAGCCATGCCCCCCACGCCCCGCGTCGCCCTGCCCGTCGTTTTCTCGCTTTTGTTCTCCGTGCTTCCGTCCGTCCTGCCCGCGCAGGTCGCCGCGCCCGCCAGCGCCCCGACTTCCGCGCAGATCGCGAAATACGACAAGAATAAGAATGGCCGGCTTGATGCCGATGAACTCGCAGCGCTCCGCTCGGACGAAGCGAAGTCGGCCACCAAGGAAGAGACGATCACGTTGATCGCGTTCGAGGTGAAGGCGGACGAGTCGGATTCCTACAACGCCACCAACACCAACTCCGTCACCGGCACCAACACCGCGCTCAACAAGACCCCGCTCGACGCGAAGATCTTCAATCGCCAGATGCTCGACGACATGGGCACGGTGGACATGACCGACATGCTCTGGAAGCTCGGCGGCCTCGGTGCCGCGGTCATCAACGCCGGCGAGGACGTGCGCGGCATGGTCGATGGCGACCGGCAGGACCCGAAATCGATGACGATGCGCGGTCTCCAGATTAACAACCCGCGCCGTGACGGTTTCCTCCGCTCCGACACCACGCTGCTCGACACCTTCGACATCGATCGCGTCGAGGCGATCGGCGGCTCCAATTCCCTGCTCTTCGGCTCCGGCGATGCCGGTGGCGTCATCACCTCCGCCTCGAAGCGCGCCTATCTCAACCGCCGCCCCACGATGACGTGGAGCGCCACGGGCGACTCCGAAGGCACGCGCCGCTACACCGTCGATGCGCAGGTCGGCGAAAAATATTTCGCCGTCCGCTTCAACGGCGTGAAGGACGACACCAAGTATTCCCGCCCCGGCCTCGGCCGCTACGCCGAGGGCTATCACATCACCGCCACCGTGCAGCCGTGGAAGCGCCTCCAGATTCGCGGCGAATACCGTTACTACAACCGCGACACGATTTTTGCGCAGGCTCCGACGGTGCGTGCGCCACTCTCGTGGCGGCTGAATAACGGTGTGGCCGTCGACAACCAAAGCGCCCGCTACCTTGTCGCCTTCCCCGAGATCGTGTCGATCACCGGCGGCGTCATCGATCTCGACAAGGTCGATTCCGCGGTCGGCCCGTTTCATCGCGATGTTTATTTCAACCGCATCAAGTCCGTCGTCGCCGAAGCCACGCTCGCCGAGGGCCTCGCGATTCAGCTCCGCTACGGCCACGACGCGCGCGTGAACGAGGCGCCCCGCGCGAGCAGCACCACGGTCTTCGCCCCCGGCGCCGTGGGCAACGGCTACGTCGATCCCGTTACCGGACAAATCGGGCAGAAGTGGGCGATCAACACTTCGCTCGTCGCCACGCCGTTTTTCACGGGCGCGCGCGGCTACCGCGGTGCGCTCGCCTACCAAAAAAATCTCGGCCGGTGGTTCGGTCGCCACCAGGCGAGCGTGTTTCGCCAGGACATGGAATCGTGGTCCAACCAGTATACGGCGCGGTTCTACGAGACCGACGCGTCCGGCAACGTCATCCAAAACCTCGCGCAGATCACCAACGCCGAGTCCGGCCGGAATTTGATGCCCGGCGTCTGGGTCCCCATGTTTCCCGAGACCATCATCGGCGGGCAGGATTGGCCGACCAATACCATCAAGCACCCGAACGGCCGCACCTATGCCTACGCCCCGCAAGTTTACTCCGGCGCTGTGCCCGCCACCGCCACTAATCCGATGGGTATGTCGGGCGTGCCGAGCGCCACCGCTCCCGGCAACGGCTCCTACGTGATGGACGACACCAACGAGAAAAGCTGGGGCGCGACCCTATTCTCCGAGTGGTGGGGCGGCCGCATCGACACCATGGCCGGCATCCGCCGCGAGGAAGCCACCGGCATCCGCAAGGCCACCGGCATCAAGCGCGGCCCGATTTCCTACGACGGCCTGAATATCGGCACCGTGTTCGACACCCCGATCAAGGACCTGCGCATGTCCGTCAACTATTCCTCCAACGGAAAGATCAACTTCGACACCACGCGCGATCTTTTCAACAACCCGCTCCCCGCCGGCAAGGGCGTGAGCAAGGACATCGGTTTCAAGCTGGACCTGTTTGACCGCCGTGTGTCCGGGAACATCAACTACTACCAGTCCGAGGCGCAGAACTTCACCGCCACCTTCGGCAATCGCGACGACATCGATCCCGCCGGCATCAACGGCCGCTTCGGTGGGAACGCCTACGTCTACAGCAAGACCTCCAACGGCTACAACGTCACCCTCAATGCGCGCCCGCTCCGCGGCTGGGAAATTCGCGCGAGCTTCGCCACTGCCAACGGCTCCGAACGCAGCGATGTGTTTCTGCCCCAGTTCTACAACGACCAATTCAACACCACCACGGTCGGCGGCCAGCAGGTCGTCGCGATCAAATCCACCAGCGGTGCCCTCAGCCCGCTCCTCGTGCCCTCGGATCCGCAGAACCCTGCCTCGGCCCAAGTTCCGCTCTCCGTCGCGATGCTGAAGGATCAGACGAGTCCCTACTTCGCCACGGTCGACAAGGAAGGCGGACAAATTACCAACGCCCAGCAACTCGGCCTCCTCACTCCCGGCGTCGGCACCGGCGTCAACGGCCTGCCCATCACCGATCACCAGCTCGGCTTCGTCTCGCCGAGCGGCGGGACGCTCATCGTGCGCCGCGCGGGTGAGAAAACCGCCGGTTACGCCGAGCGCGCCTACAGCCTCGTCAACACCTACGGTTTCTCCGAGGGCCGGCTCCGCGGCCTGCGCATGGGCCTGACGACGAGCTTCCAGCAAAACCACCGCGCCTACATGTATACCGACGTCGCGGCTGCTGGAGCGCGGAAAATGTATTACTACCCGAATCGCCTGACCCACGATTTCTTCGCGAGCTATCCCTTCAACCTCTCCCGCCGCGTGCGCGCCTCCGTGCAGCTCAACGTCTACAATCTCGCCGACACCCAGCGCATCCTCTACCAAATCGCCGGCGCCAACGGCACGCTCCGCTACGCCGGCTGGTTCTACACCCCGCGCCGCCTCCAGCTCACCACGCGCCTGAGCTACTGAGGACGAGCCCATGCGCACCACCGGTTTGTTAACGATGCTGGCGGTGGCGGCGGCCGGCGTGGTCGCGGCCCCTGCGCCGTTTGAAATCAGTGGTATCTATCCGCACCTCGCGATGTTCAACGGCGGCAACGAGTGCGGCACGGGTGCCGTCGTGCCGTGGGCGGATCGGCTCTGGGTCGTTACCTACGCGCCGCATTCGCCGCGTGGCTCCGACGACAAACTCTACGAAATCACGCGCGACCTGCGGCAAATCATCCGCCCGGAAAGCATCGGCGGCACACCGGCGAATCGGTTCATCCACGCCGAGTCGTCGCAGCTCTTCATCGGTCCCTATGCGATCGATGCGCAGCGCGGGGTGCGCCCGATTCCCTATGACAAGATGTTCGGGCGGCCGACCGGCAACGCCCGCCACCTCACCGATCCGGCGGACAAGATTTACTACGCGTCGATGGAGGAAGGGTTTTACGAGGTCGATGTGCGCACGCTTGCGGTCACCGAACTGTTTCGCGACGAGCAGTTGAAGGAGCCGTTCCGGCGCGCCGATCTCCCGGGCTACCACGGCAAGGGCCTATATTCGGGCCAGGGCGTGCTCGTTTACGCCAACAACGGCGAGAATTCTCCGCTCGCGAAACTGAAGCCCGACATCCCCAGCGGCGCGCTCGCCGAGTGGGATGGTGCGAATGACAAATGGACCGTCATCCGCCGCAACCAATTCACCGAGGTCACCGGCCCCGGTGATCTCACCGGCAACAAAAATCCCGCCACCGATCCCATCTGGACGATCGGCTGGGATCATCGCTCGCTCATTTTCATGGTGCGTGATGCAGGCGGGAGCGCGGGCGGCCCGCCCG
>JANOAF010000184.1:0-6123 GCA_031411015.1 Opitutaceae bacterium
GCCGGAGCAGGTGTGCGGCTCAAGCCCGCGAGCGGGAACAGGAACGGATCAGGCGTATGTCCGTGCAGGAGCGGATTGCGGCCGCGCTGACGATGGGCGCGCGGTTCTCGTGGCTCAAACCCAAGCCGGCTAAGACGCCCGTATGAGCCAGCCCGATGATCTGCTGCAGGCTGCGGAAAAAATTCTCGCCGTTCTGGCGCAACATCACATCGACGCTGTCGTGATCGGGGCGGTGGCGCTCGCGGCCCATCATTACGTGCGGCAGACCGACGATCTCGATCTGGGCGTCAACGCCGACGTCCCTACGCTGCGCGCCGTGGTCAGATCGCTGCACGAGGTCGGGCTTGAGGCGGAATTGCGGGAACCCGACGGAGAGGATCCCCTCGGCGGCGTCATCGACGTCAGCGGCCGTTTTGGCCTGGTGCAGATCGTCAGTTTTTCCGGCCGTTTCCCGGCGGTGATCGAAGATGCCGTGAGGCTCTCGACGCTCGTCGTGCGTGAAGACAGTCCGCTCAAAATTGTGCCGATTCCCCACCTGATCGCGCTCAAACTTTACGCCGGCGGGCACAAATCCAAAGCCGACATCATCGAATTACTGGTCCGCAATCCCGATTTGGAATTGGACGAGGTGCGGAGCGTCTGCGCCCGCTACGGGCTTGGCGGCCTCGAGGAACTGATCGCCGAGTCACGATCAGCGTAACCCTCAATCCGTTCCGGTTCCAACCCCCGGGGGACGTTGGTCGCGGTGACCCATGCAGAGGAAGAGCGCGTTACCCGTATTGCGGGCGGGGGCGCACGGGAGTGCGGGTAACGGAAAAACGGGCCGCGTTCACCGCTTCACCCCAAGGCCCAAAGCCAGACCCCGTTTGCTCGATTCTGTTCGGCGGTCGCTACTCCAGCGCAAACGCCACGTAGCGGTCGCCGCGCGGCGCGCCAATCTTGCCGCCGCCGCACGCGATCACGATGAATTGCCTGCCGCCAATGCTGTAACTCGTGGGCGTCGCGAATGCGGCGGCCGGTAGCGGCGCCTGCCACACGACGCGGCCGGTGACGCGGTCGAATGCGCGCAGGACGGCGTCCTTTGTCGCGGCGATGAAAACGAGGCCGCCGGCAGTCACAAGCGGGCCGCCGTAGTTTTCCGCGCCGCTACCTCCGGTTCCGCCTAGCGGCACCTGCCAGCGATACTCCCCGGTGTTAAGGTCAATCGCGTTGAGCGTGCCCCATGGCGGCTTGATCGCGGGGTTGCCGGCGGCGTCGAGAAACTTGCGATGCGCGGGATAACCGTAGCGATCGACGAACTTCGCGTAGGCGCTCGCCTCGAGAGCCGGATCGCGCGGTGCGTCTGTCGTCGTGCCCGTGGCGCCGTGGCTGTCGTCGCCGTAGAGCCATCCGGCGATGGCCTCGCGATCCGCGAGCGAGAGCGAGGTGAAGCCGGGCATCATGTTGCGGCCGGTGGTCATGAGTTTCACGGTGTCGGCCCGCGGCACCCGCGCCGCGAGATCGACGAGCGAGGGCATGCCGCCCGCCGGGTTGCCTTTTTTCTCCGGGCCGTGGCACGCGATGCAGAAGAACATGTAGAGCCGCTGCCCGCGGCTGAGCGTCGAGGAGCCGGTCGCCGGCACGTCGGAGAGCTGCGCAACGTAGGGCAGCTCGTTGGAGTTCACGTAGAGCACGCCGCGCTCGTCGGCCGCCGCGCCGCCCCACTCCGCCCCGCCCTGCAAGCCGGGCAAGATGAGGGTCGGCTCCTTGCCAAGGGGCTGCCACGCGCCCCGACGCAGCGTCCGGAATTCCACGAGCATCTGCGCGTGGTTCGGCGCGGCCGGGTTGAGGTCTGCCTCCGTCATCGCCTGGCGAGCAAACGGCGCGGGCTTCACGGGCACCGGCTGCGTGGGCGCGGGCACCTCGCCCTCAAGCGCTCCGGCGGTCGGCACGGGTTTTTCCTCGATGCGAAACAGCGCCGCGCCGGTCACGCGATCGAAGAGGAAAACGTGGCCGGACTTCGTCACCTGCGCGACGGCGTCGATCTTTTTTCCACCGTGCGTGACGGTGAGGAGCGTGGGCGGCGCCGGCAGATCGCGATCCCAGATGTCGTGGTGGACGAACTGAAAATGCCAAAGCCGACGACCGGTGCGCGCGTCGAGGGCGAGCAGGCAGTTGGCGAAGAGGTTGTCGCCGCGCCGCGCGCCGCCCCAGAAATCCGGTGCGGCTGAGCCGGTCGGCACGAACACGATGCCGCGCGCGCGATCGATTGCCATGCCGGCCCAGCAGTTGGCTCCGCCGGTGTCGATGTTGCGGTGCGCGTCGGGCGGCCAGGTCTCGTAGCCGAATTCGCCCGGGCCCGGGATCGTGCGGAAGGTCCAAGCAAGTTTCCCCGTGCGCACGTCAAAGGCCTGCACGTGCCCGGGTGCGGAGTCGCCCAGCTCGCCCACGCGCGTGGGCATGATGATCAGGTTTTCGAAGACCGTGCCGGGCGAGGAGCAGGTGACCCACTTGTCCCTCGCGCGCTCGCCGAGGCCGAGCTTGAGGCTCACGCGACCGCCGTCGCCGAAGGTCGCGATCTTTTTGCCGGTGCGCGCATCGACAGCGTAGAGCCACTCGTTGATATTGAAGAGCACGCGCCGGTCGTCGCCGGCCGACCAATAGGCGACGCCACGTTGGTTGCCGCCGAACTCGTGGCCAGGCTCGACGTAGCGCCAAAGCTCGCGTCCGGTCGCGGCGTCGAGCGCGAAGATGCGGTTCGTCGCCGTCGTGCCGTAGAGCACATCGCCGACGACAATCGCGTTGCACTGTGTCTGCCCGGCGTCACCGGAACGGAATTCCCACGCGACGCGCAGCCGCGACACATTCGCCGGCGTGATTTGGGCAAGCGGGGAGAAGCTGTTGCGGCCGGGACCGCCAAGATACTCCGGCCAGTCGGCGGCCGGCAGTGTGAGAGTCGCGGCCAGAACACAGGCGCACCGGCGGAGAAGTGGCATCATGGGTTGAGTAGGTGGCGGCTGCCGGCAACGCGAAGTGGTGCGCAGACAACGCACACCGAGATCCCCGAGTCATGGGCGCGCCGTCGGCAGCGTCAGGAGCGCATGAAACGGGAGCGGACGACGAGTCCGCTCCCGCAGTGAGGTCGCACGACTCAGAACCGGTAGCTCACGCTGCCCGAGATGGTGCGCGGCTGAATAGGGCGCGCGTTGTAGACGGACACTGTGGGATCGAGCACGTTGGTGCCGGCGCGCGGATCGCCTTCGCTGAGACCTTTGTCGTCGAAGAGATTATTGATCGAGACGCGGACCGTGAAGTTTTTCGACGTGCGCAGCGTCGCGCCGACCTGCGTCTCGTCGTAGCCGGTGAGCGGGTTGATCGGGCCGTTGGCGCGATCGACCGGGCGCTTGCCCGTGTAATTATAGGACGCGCTGACGCCGAGCGTGCCGAATTCCATCGGCGCGAAGCGGTAGCTCGCCATGAGCTTGCCGTAGAACTTGGGCGTGCGCTCAGGCGTGAGGCCCTTCTCGCTGAACGCGACGGTCTGGCCGGTGCTGAGCACCTGCGTCTTGAGGTTGCTGTCGGTCCACTTCGGATTTTGCACGGTGGCGTTGGCGCCGAGGCTGAGGCCTTGGAGCGGGCTCCACGTGGTCTCGAGCTCCGCGCCCTTGGACTCGAGGCTCTGGATGGCGACGACGGTGGGCCCGATGTTGCCGTTGGGTAGGATGGTGACCTGCGTGTCCTGGATGCCCTTGATGCGCTGCTGGAAGACGGTGAACACCGCGCCGAAGCGGCTTGTGCCGTATTTCACGCCGGCCTCGTAGCCGTCGATCTTGCGGGTTGGCGAGGCGCTGCGACCCGCGACGATGTCGTCGGCAAATTCCGTGATGCCGAGCGTCCGCACGCCGCGCGAGAAGCGCCCGTAGAATGCAAGCCGGCGGTCAACCGCGTAGTTGCCGCCGAGGGAATAGGCGGTGTCGTGGGCGGAGTTGGTGCGCGTCTCGAAGTTACCCGTGCCGAACTGGCCTCCGCGCAGCGCGGGATTAGCGCTGCCGGCGGTGACGAAGTTGCTCGCCGTGAACTCGCGCGTGAGCGTCTGCCGCGTGTTGTTGCGGCGCACGCCGGCGTCGATCGTGACGGGCCCGGTCTTGTGCTCGATGGCGGCGTAGGGCGTGACCTCGCGGTCCTCGCCGACGGCGTTGCGATACTGCGCGGCGAACTGGTAGATACCGTTGAAGGTCGCGGGCGCGATGACGGCACCGGTCGTGGCGTTGAGGATGTTGATGTCCACGCGGCGCGGCTGGGGCGCGATGTCGGTGAGCGTGGTCGAGAAAAGG
Organism: Opitutaceae bacterium; assembly: GCA_031411015.1. Classification (GTDB taxonomy): domain Bacteria; phylum Verrucomicrobiota; class Verrucomicrobiia; order Opitutales; family Opitutaceae; genus ER46. Next base: position 4,314 of record JANOAF010000184.1, read on the forward strand.
TAGTGCTGCTCCTGCTTGAGGAACGAGTAGTAGAGGCCGGCCGTCGCGGTGGTCTGGCCCTGGTTGAAGGAGCCGACAAGGCGGAGGTCCTGCTGGAAATTGTCCACGGGGCCGGCCGAGTGCTGCCACGATTTCCGATTGCCGAAGCCGTTGCCGAGCGCGGCCGCAGCGGCGGCGTTGGGCGCAATGATGGCGTTGTTCGCGCCGGGCGCGACGAGCTGGAAGGCGTAGTTGGCGCCCGTCAGGCCGGCGGAGAACTGCGCCGCGTCGCGCGCGGCCGCGGCGTTGGCGATGGCCTGCCACGAGGCGGCGACGCCGTTGAACACGTAGTCGATCGAGCGGTAGCCGTCGCTGTAGCGGTTGCGCGACTCAAGGCGGAGGCTGTCGCTGAGTTTATACTGCAGCTCGGTGCCGAAATATTTCAGGTCGGTATAGATGCCATCGGCGAGGTCCATCGTGACTTGTCCGACCGGCGAACCGGAGACCGTGAGATAACGCTGGTCGGCGGTCGCCGAGGTTGGATCGCGGCGAATGTCGGGGCCGGACGCGACGTTGCGGAAACTAGAGCCGCCCGTCATCGGCATCGGGAGATCGAAGACGTTATGATCATTGTGGAATTTGAACGAGGCCTTCGCAAATCCGAGGCCGTTGGCGAACGAGTGCTTGATGTTGCCGAGCAGTTCGCCGCCGCGGTTGGCCGTGAAGCCGGGGTAGCGCACGCCGTCATCCAGGCGATACCAGCCGCCGAGCGCGTAGGTCGTGCCGTTGCCCGCGGGGCCGGCCACCCAAAGATCGGTGCGGAGCGTGCCGTAATCGCTCGTGCTGAGCTCGGCCTCGCCGCCAAACGTCGAGCCGCCCTCGCGCGAGATGAGGTTGATGAGCGCGAGCGGCGCCTGGGACGCGAAGATGTTCGAGGTGCCGCTGCGCATCGCCTCAGTGCGCTCGACGAAGGTGTTGAGGCGCGTCCACGCGTCAGGCAGGCCGTGGCGGAGATTGTTGGTCGCGAGCACGGGCAGGCCGTCCTCGTAGAGCATCACATAGCTGTAGCCCGCGGTCGTGCCGATGCCGCGGATGGAGACATTGTTGAAGGCCTCACCTCCCGTGGACTCGGTGTAGATGCCGGGGATCGCCTTGAGCACCTCCGCGAAATTGCGGGGCGCAAGCTCCTCCACCCGGTTGCGATCGATTGTCGTGATCGCGACGGGCGATTCGATCTGCTTGCGCGGGGCAAGCGAGCCGGTGACGACGAGGGCGTTGAGCATCACGGTGTCTTCGGGGGCCTTGGCCGCGGGCGCAGAGGTCTGAGCCGAAGCGAAGGAGGCCGCGAATGCCATTGCGGCAGCGGCGAATCGAGAGGTCAGGGATTTTTTCATTGTAGTGATTTGGGGTTGGGATTGCGGGAGTGAAACGGGTCCGACGTCGTCGGTGCGCGGTCTGGCTTCGGCCGTGCGCCTGCGGCTGACGACGAGGGCTCCGGTGGCGGCGTCCTGGGCGGCTTCGAGGGCCGAGCCGGCCAACATGCGTTCGAGTGCTTCGCGTGGCGTGAACTCGCCACTTACCGCGTTGGTGGCGGCACCGCGGACGCGATCAACGAGGTAGACGATCGGCGTGCCGGCGGCGGCCGCGAATTGCTTCAGCGTAACGGCGGCGTCGCCGCGCGGGAGGTTGAAGGTCCGCTTCTCAGCAGGGGAGGTCGCCGTGGTCGCGGCGCCGGCGACGACGCTGCCGCAAAGGGCAACGGCGGCGAGGGGTGCGGAGACGTGGGGTGACAGCATGCGGAGGAGCAGGACTACTCCAGTAACGCAGCGGC
>JANOAF010000185.1:0-7015 GCA_031411015.1 Opitutaceae bacterium
CAGCGCACAGAGTGAGCAAACCGCCAGACCAACTCGATCACTCATGAAAACTATTTTCCGCATCCTCGGCGCCGGGGCTTCCCTTGCCCTTTTCGCGCCTCATATCGCGCTCGCTCAACAGGAGCCGCTGATTGACGTCGATATCACTCGCATCGGTGTCGTCACCGGCACCGGCTCGGTGGTTTCCGTCGCTGTCACGGCGGGCGGTTCCAACTATTCTGCGGCGCCCATCGTAACAGTGAGCGGTGGCGGTGGCACAGGCGCAGTGCTCGCGGCAAGCCTTACTGGAGGCTCGGTGACTGGACTTTCGATTGTCAATCCTGGCACCGGTTATTCGAGCGTTCCCACGGTTACGATCGCCGCGCCGGGCACGAGGGCAACTGCGACTGCGACCGTGGTCGGCAATGTCATCACGACCATCGCCATCGTCAACGGTGGTTCGGGTTATACTTCTCCACCGGCCATCACAATCACAGGAGGTGGCGGTGGCAGTGGAGCCACGGCCACGGCTACTATCACTGGTGGAGTTGTGACCGGCATCACGTTTACGCCCGGCACGGGCTACACAGTCGCGCCGACGATCACGATCGCCCTGCCGGGGGAAACGGCCACGGGCATTGTTCGCGACCTAGGTGATTTGTTCGTCTTGCCGTTTCAAAACGAGTCCTTCGGGCCGGTTAAGACGAAGATTAATATTACGGCGCAAGCTGGCGGCACGTTTTCTGCCGGCAGCTACACCTACACATTCTACGTCAACGGCGTTCAGTTGGAGAATCCGGTGACCATCTCGGCCGGGTTGCCCGTAACGGTCTCATGGGCTCCGCCGCAACCGGGTGCGTATTTTCTAACAGCAGTGGCTACGGATGGACTTCACACCACGACATCACTGGCCGTGCGTTACTTTGCCACCGGCACAGCTCTGATCGGACCGGTAGACAAGACTCTCGTGCCGAACGGTTCCTCGGTTGTGTTACAGGCGACCGCCACACCCCCGCCGTCGGGTCCCAATGCGTTTGTTCAGCGCATGGACTTTTTTGTTGATGGAGAACTGGTCGGCTCCGATTCGACTTATCCCTACTCCTTTATCTACACGCCGGCAAATTCGCCCACGACGCATGTCGTCGAGGCGCGTGGGTATGACAACAACGGCAACCAGATTTCGCCCAACGGCACCGCCACGCGTCAGCTCTTCATGGTGACGGCGATCGGCGTTATTCCTGAGGTGCGGATTGTGAATCCGCCTGATGGAAGCAGTATCGCCTCAGGTCTGCCGGTGAATATCATGGCCGATGCCGTGTCGCCCTCCGGCTTCATCCGCAAGGTCGAGTTCTACATCAACGGTGTGCAGCTCAGCGCGGCGACTGCGTTTCCATTTTCTACGACTTGGACACCGCAGGTGCCCGGTCGCTATCAATTTGTCGCCATCGGATTCGACGACAAGAGCAACGCGATCTCTTCGTCGCCCATCACGCTCAACGTCACCGGCTCGTTTCCCACCTCCAGCATCATCGATCCGGACCGCAGCGGAATGACCGTGGTGCAGGGTTCGATTGTGCCAGTCACGGTCCGTGCGGCAGGTCCCGACGGCGGCGTGATTTCGCTCAAGACGATCGAGTTCCTTGTCGACGGTATCGTCAACGATTCGCTGCCAAAGGCGGCTCCCGTGACCAGCTCCGGCACCACCGGTGGCACCACGACCACGACGACGGCGGCACCGATTCTCGCCGAGCCGTTTGTCTTTAATTGGAAGAGCAACGTGGCCATTGGCACGCACCGGTTCTCCACTCGGGTGACGGCCCTCAACGGGCTCAGCATCACCTCGGCGGAGCTCACCGTAAACGTCGTCGCCAATCGGGCGCCGCAAGTCGCGATCACATCGCCGAGCACCTCCTCCACCATCGTCATGAATACCGCGACGAACATCATCGCGAACCCGAGCGACGTCGATGGCTCGATCGATCAAGTGGATTTCTTTGTGAACGGAGTCAGCATCGGTTCCGCGAAGAAGGCGCCGTTCCAAATCGCTTGGACGCCGACGAATTCCGGCACGTATGAACTCACGGCGCGCGCGACCGACAACGGCGGCTCCACGGCGGCCGCTGCGCCCGTCAGCGTGAACGTAGATCCGCCGGCGACGCTCGCGTCCGGGCAAGTCACGCTCTCGTATTCCGTCTATCGCGGCGACTACGGTTCCGCCGGGGAGAGCGGCCGGTTTGCCTTCTCGATCAACCGCAACAATCGCGGCACCATGATCGCTTACTCGACCACGCCGGCCAATCGCACCTACCTCTGGACCGACATCGCAATCAATGGCGACGGCACCTTCGTCGTGCGTGATGCCGCGAACGCCGTCGTGCTTTCGGGGCAGACGTCCTCCACGGGGGTTTCGGGCAATTTCACCGGCAAGACGTTCATCGGTCCCGTCACCTCCGACAAGGGTGCCTTTGCACCGCTCCAGCTCACCGGTGTGCTCACCGGCGTGGCGGGCAGCCAGGTCGTGGCAATCGTCGGCGGGGATGGCTCCATCACACTCCACGCTTCGGTGGGTAACTCGCGCGAAGTCGGCTCCGATCTCCTCGGCTCCACCGGCAACTACTCGTTTACCGCAGCTACCGGCGGACGCTTCAGCGGCACCGTCGCCAACACCGTCGCGATCGTGAGCGGCACGGTTTCGGGTGCGGTCTCGGGTTCGTTCCTCCTGCGTCCGCAGGCGAGCCGACTCACCAACATCTCTGCGCGCACCTTGGCGGGTAGCGGTGATCGCACCCTCGTCGCTGGCTTCGTGGTCAGCGGCACTGGGAATAAGCCGCTGCTCGTCCGCGCCGTTGGGCCGACGCTCGCCAACTTCGGCGTCGTCAACCCGATCGTCGATCCTTCGCTCAGCGTGGTGAATCGCACCAACGTCCTCGTCGGTTCCAATAACGACTGGGGCAATGCATCCGCACTGTCCGCGGCAGCGACGCTGGTTGGCGCGTTTCAGCTTACGCCGGGTAGCCGTGATGCGGCGCTTCAAGTCTCCGTCGGTGCCGGCGCCTACACGGCCGTCATCGGTGGCGGCAACCCCGCGGGCACGGCGCTGGTTGAAATCTACGACACGGAAACCACGAGCACGTTTACCTCGCGGATCACCAACATCTCTACGCGCGGCCAGGTCAGCGCCGGCGATGCGCTCATCGCCGGTTTCGTGATTAGCGGTGACCTGCGGAAAAAATTGCTCATCCGCGCGGTGGGTCCGACCCTCGGCAGCTTCGGAATCACCGGAGTCCTCGCCGATCCCAAGATCGATGTCTTCGCCGGCACCACCGCGATCGCGACCAACAACGACTGGAGCGATCCGTCCGTGGTGGCGCAGGTCGTGGCCACGAGTCCGACCGTCGGTGCCTTCCCGCTTGCGGCCAACAGCAAAGATGCCGCGATCGTGCTGAACCTGACGCCCGGCGCCTACACGGTGCAAATCTCGGGCGTGGGCGGTCTTACGGGCACCGCGCTCATCGAGATCTACGACGCGGATCTCTGAGTGGCATAGTAGCCATTAGTTTCAGCCGCGCGCTTTTCGGAGCGCGCGGCTTTTTTCTGGCCCTCAAAGTGGGTTCGCCGGGGCAGGAGAGGGTGGAACAGGGGGTGGGGTCAGCTCGGTGCCTGAAGTGCCACGGGCGTCCCGCCCCTCCGCTGAAAACCACGGGCAAGTTGCCCGTGCCACTCCGAACGTTGACCTCGCTTCCCATCACACTCGGCAGGGGATGCCTTCTGACTATTGGTTGGTCATTTCGCATTTCACTCCTAACGTTCGATTAATCATGAGCAGCGTTGCCAGTCCCGCGATGGGCACAAAGCCCCATGCTTTCGCCAGCGTGTTCTCGCTGCTGGCCCCGCACCTGGCGGACCTCGACCGCTTCCTGCACGGGCAACTCGGAGCATTTGAGCCGGAAATTCGGACGATGGCGGATTACTGCATCGACACCTCGGGCAAACGAATCCGCCCGGCGCTTGTATTTCTGAGTGGTTGGCGAGGGCCGGCTGCAGTTGCGCCGGACCTCGTGCGCGTCGCGGCGGTCGTCGAACTCGTGCACCTCGCGACCCTGGTGCATGACGATATCATGGACGAGGCTGATGTGCGCCGCAATCGTCGCACCGCTTCACGCGAATATGGTGCCACGGCCGCCGTGCTCTTGGGCGATGCGCTCTTTGCCCACGCGCTGCATCTCGCGACCCAGTTTCCCACCACCGAAATTTGTGCCGCCGTGTCTGAATCCACCCGCCGCGTGTGCGCCGGGGAAATCGTCCAGACCCTGCGCCGTGGCTCGACGAATATCACCCGCGCCGACTACCAGCGCATCGTCGATCTCAAGACTGCGGAACTCTTCCGCGTGTCCTGCTTCCTCGGGGCGCGGCTCGCTGGCTTCGCGCCCGATTTCGTCGAGGCCGCGAGCCGTTTCGGTCGTCACCTCGGCATCGCTTACCAAATCTACGACGACCTTGTGGATTTCTTCGGGGACGAGTCGCGCATTGGCAAAACCCTGGGCACCGACCTCGCGAGCGGCAAACTCACGCTGCCACTGCTCGTGCTGTTGGAACGCCTGCCGGCGGTTGAGCGCACGGCCTTGCTTGGCGAGGTAACCGGCGAGCGCCCGCCACAGGCCGCGACGCGCGTCCGTCAGATGCGCGAGCTGGGGATTTTTTCTGTGGTCGTCGACGCCGTGCACGCCGAGATCGATGCCGCGCGCGCCGCGCTCAGCGATTGGCCAACCCAAGCGCCCACGCCGCTGCTGCTCGGCCTGTGCGACGGCCTGCGCGCCCAGCTCGAAACGTTGCGGCCAGTGGAGACGGAGGGATCCTAAGTCCGGTCTCCGGCGCATTAAGCCCGATCGTGCGTCGCTAGGTTTGGGTTTTGGGCGATTTGATCCAGGGGCAGTTTTGCTGGTGCGATTACGCTAGCGCCGCGGAGATAGAGCGCCGATCTCTGCACTTTCCATTTGCTCCCGGTGCGCTGCACGCTTTGCCTCTCGCCTCGTGATCGAAGCGACCAAGATTCTCGGCAAGACGCTAGTCGCGTCGCCGGAGCGCCGGCTGGAGGCCGATGCGGACTTGGACATTGTGCAGCGGGTAAAGGGTGGGGATGTCGCGGCGTTTGATCAGTTGATTCTGAAATACCGCGAGCGGGTTTACGGCATCGTATATCATATGACGTCGAATCGGGAGGATGCCGCCGATCTGACCCAGGATGCGTTCATCAAGGCGTTCCAGTCGATTCATCGGTTCGGTGAGCAGTCGTCGTTCTTCACCTGGCTTTACCGTATCGCGGTGAATTCGGCCCTCAGTCACCTGCGGAAAGCGAAATTGCGGTCGTTTTTCAGCTTGGAACGGATCGATTCGGACGAGCCGGTCTCCAAAGAAATTATCGCGGCGCTGACCGATAAAACCGGGGCTGATCGCGATACTTACGTTCGGGAGCTCCAAGAAAAATTGAACGATGCGCTGCACAAGTTGTCTACCAAGCATCGCACCGTGGTAACCTTATTTGAAATTGACGGACTCAGTCATCAAGAAATCGCTGACGTGATGGACTGTTCGGTCGGCACGGTCCGGTCTCGGCTGCACTACGCCAAGCAACTCCTCCAATCCGAATTGCAGCCCTATTTGCGCCGATGATGAAGCCGGAGAGCAAGCAAACCATCGCGATCGAAGATTTGATGCGGCTTAAACGGGCGGAGCGACCGCCGACAGAATTCTGGAGTCAGTTTGAGCGTGAGCTTCGCGCCAAACAACTGGCTGCGCTCATGTCCCGTCGGCCTTGGTGGCAGCGGATGCCGAGTTTGGCCCCGATTTTCGTGCGGCATCGCATCTTGATTGGTGCCACGGCGGTGCTGGCGGTGACGGTTGTTTCACTGCGAAATCCACGTCCTTCTGCGGTGTCCGTAACGGACGCTAAACGCGTGACTGCGCCAGTGACCGGAAATGGTTCTTCCGTTGTTGATGACACCTCGGTTTCGACCCGCACATCTTACGCCGCTGTCGTCATGTCGGAGCGAGCGGCGGTGGTATCGGATGGAGATGCCGGAACTGCAGCCATGGCCCGTGTGAATGTCGCAAACGTAATCGCTGGCAGTAGTGACGTGATCCAATTCGTCGAGCCTCAGATTGGGCTCACCGGACCGGCGGTGAAAACTGAGGCTCAAACTCTGATGCGGCGTTTCGATACGACGGGAGTGAATGTGGCTTCGATGGAATCGGGCACTTCCCGAGTTAGCGGCACCACCTTTGAAGGTCGGATGCCTTCAACCCGAACGACAGTGGAGCCTCTGCATCAAATGACTTCGCCCAGTGAGACTCGGCGGACGCGACTCCTCACTGCGATGGTCTCGATGGCTTCGCATGAGGCTGGGGTGCGCTCGACCGAGCGCGTGGCAAACCGAATCGACGAGGAGCGGCTTTACGAGCAAGTCAGCCGATTTGGTGCCCGGGGCGATCGTTTGAACGTGAAGTTCTGATTGCCGGAGCAAAATTGGTTTCGATAACGGCTCCACAATTGCCCGGCCTTTGTTTCTAGGGCTGTTTATCAGCCGCGCGCTTTTCTACTTTCGTCATTCGCTTGCCCGCGCGAGCGTCGCGCCATGGCCGTCCATCAAGCCACCCTTTTGTTGCAGACCAGCGGAGCCGGCACCTATGAAATTACGGCAGCGGTGGCTCGAGAGGTCCGCCGGGGCGGCATCGCCAGCGGCGTGGTGACAATATTTTGCCAGCACACGAGCTGCTCGCTGGTCATCATGGAAAATGCCGATCCGAGCGCACGACGTGATCTGGAAGGTTGGCTGGAACGGCTTGTGCCGGAAAATGATCCTCGCTTCGAGCACACGCATGAGGGTCCCGACGATATGCCGAGCCACATCTCGTCCGTCAGCGTGCGCTCGGCCGGCTGGATCGCGACTTCGATCGCCACCGACTTCTTGTCGTCGCCGAGCGCCGCGCCTTCGAAGATGTCGAAGATCGTGACGCCGGATATAAGCTTGCGGTCGGC
>JANOAF010000186.1:0-2277 GCA_031411015.1 Opitutaceae bacterium
ATCAACGCGCAGTCCGGCAAGGGCGGCGTCGCCTACGTGCTCGAAAACGAGTTCGGCTACGCGCTGCCGAAACTCATGCACAAGGAAATCGGCAAGCTCATCAACGACGTCGCCGACGCGCGCGGCACCGAGCTCCAACCCGCCGACATCCACGAGGTCTTCCGCCGCGAATACCTCGAGCGCACCACGCCCATCGCGCTCCAACATTTCAAGACGAGCGAGCGAGACAGCGCCGTCAGCTGCGAAGCCGCGCTCATGATCGAGGGCGTCGCGCAAAAACTCAAAGGCGACGGCAACGGTCCGATCGACGCCTTCACCCGCGCGCTCGCCACCACGGCGCTCCCGAAATTCGAAGTCCTCTCCTACGCCGAACACTCGCTCGGCAAAGGCTCCGAGGCCCGTGCCGTGAGCTACATCCAGATTAAAACGGAACGCGGCCTCACGCTCTACGGCGCCGGCATCGACACCAACATCGAACTCGCCTCGATCAAAGCCATCGTCAGCGCGCTCAACCGGGCGTTGGGGAAAAAGTAGGGCGACGTCGCCTGAACACTGGAACTGACGCGTAGGGCGCGTGTCTTGCACGCGCCCTACTTCGGAGGCGCCACTCGTGCAGCGCCGCCTGGCCGGAAAAGATGAACTGCGTTTCGAACCTTCAGACGGGCTCCTACCACTCCATCTTCGGCGGCGGTGGCTTCAGCGGAAGTTCGTCGAGTTTCCCCGCGGCGGAGACGACTTCGTAGGCGGTGCGGAAATGCAGTTTCGCGAAATCGCCGAGCGCGCGCGTGCCGAACTTTTCCATGATCTGCACGGCCTGTGTTTTCACGAGCGGGCCGGCGCCTTTCTGGAGTTTCGCGCCGAAGCGTTTCGAGAGCTCGTGCATCGCGCGCACAAACTCCGCGCGGGCCACCACTGACGCCGCGGCGACGACCGGATCGGATTCAGCCTTCGTGCGCATTTTCAGGTCGAAGTCGGCGACGCCTTTCTTCGCCAGCTCGCGCTGCACGAGGGGCTGTTCGGAAAATTGATCGAGGAGGCCCCACGGCACGCGCTTCTTCGCGAGCGCGTCGGAGAGCGCGGTCGCATGCTGCCAGGCGAGGAGGCGGTTGAGGTTCGCGCCGGGGCGACCCATCAGCTCGTTGTAACGTTCCATCGTCCGGCAGTAGCAGACCTCGACCACTGCGCCGCGCGTGCTACGGATGATCTGGTCGAGTTTCATAATCTGCGGCTCGGCGATTTTCTTGGAATCCTGCACGCCGGCCTCACGCCACGCCTCGATGGCCGACTTGTCGGCAATCACGGTGGCGGCGACCACCGGGCCGAAGAAGTCGCCCTTGCCGCTCTCGTCGAGGCCCGCGTGCGACTCGAACCAATCCGGATGCAACACTTCGTCGTAGCCGAGCGTCGCCGCGCCGATGACCTCCGGCTCCAGCGTGTCGCGCACAAAATCCTCCGTGCCCTTGCCCGCGATCACGACCTTGCCGCTCGTGTAGGCGCTCACGTTGATCTTGAGCTGCTCGGCCTTGAACGCGAAGCGCGTGTAGGGCACCTCGAACCGCTCCCAGCCCCGCCCCTCGCCAATGGCGCGGAGTTTCTCCATCTGCGCGTCGTCGAGCTTCGCCGTATAGGACGCGAGCTTCTTGGGCGCCTCCGGCTCGTCGTTGAATTTCTTCGGCATCGGCTGACAGCCGCAAAAAGACGCAGAAAGCGCAAAAGGAAATACTCGTGTCGGCGCCGGGTATTTTCTTGCGCCTTCTACGCCTCTTTGCGGCCAATGCTTGGAATGCCGCGTTCCTCTGCTCCCGTCCTCATCGCTGCGGCACCGGAGTTTCAGCGCGCCCTGCTCGCCTGGTATCGCCGCCACGCGCGCAAACTCCCGTGGCGCGAGTCGCCGTCGCTCTACCAAACCGTCGTGAGCGAGTTCATGCTGCAGCAGACGCAGGTGAAGACGGTGCTCCCTTACCTCGCGCGCTGGCTCGTCGAGCTGCCCGACTTCGCCGCCCTCGCCGCCGCCTCCGAGACCCGCGTGCTGAAACTCTGGGAAGGCCTCGGCTACTACTCGCGCGCGCGCAACCTCCACCGTCTCGCGCAGCACGTGGTTGCATGGCCCGAGCTGCGTCGCACGCCCGAAGCATGGCGCGAGTTGCCCGGCGTGGGACCTTACACCGCGGCGGCAATCACGAGTATTTCGTTTGGTGCCCCGGTCGCCTGCGTTGATGGCAACGTCGTGCGGATCCTCGCCCGGCTCACGGCGGATGCTACGGAATTTCGCGATAG
>JANOAF010000187.1:0-11618 GCA_031411015.1 Opitutaceae bacterium
TGCCTCGATTTGCTGGAGGCGCTGCCGCGGGGATTGCACACGGAAGTGGGCGAACGCGGGGGCGCGCTTTCCGTGGGGCAGCGACAGCTCGTGTGCTTTGCCCGCGCGCTGCTGGCGGATCCGCGGCTCGTGATTCTCGACGAGGCGACGAGCGCCATCGATGCGCTCACGGAAGCGCGGCTGCAGCGGGCGCTGGCGGTGCTGTTACAGGGGCGCACGAGCTTTGTCGTCGCCCACCGCCTCAGCACGATCCGCCACGCTGACTGCGTGCTCGTGCTCGATCAGGGGCGCATCGTCGAGCGTGGTGCGCATGCGGAATTACTCGCGCAGGGCGGACGCTATGCGGCGCTCTACCGGCAGTTCGTGCAGGTGGACGAGCGGGTTTGACGCCCCGTCGCGCGGTCTTTTTCCGGGTTTAGCGGCGGAAAATTGCGTCCGCCGGGAGGGCGGAAAGCGGTTTTACCTCTGAGAAAAGTGAGTTCTACCTCTGAAAAAGTGAAGATTCTCCTATGCAAACGCCGTTTTTTCCCTCTAGAAGGGGACTGTTGTTAGAGTAATCAGTCACAAACCCAAAAAACATTATGGCCAAAAAAGCTGCTCGTAAACCTAACGCTGCGTTCATGAAACCCGTCACACCCGACGCCCTGCTTGCTGCAGTGGTGGGTGCGGCCCCGCTCCCCCGCACAGAGCTGACCAAGAAGCTCTGGGTCTACATCAAGAAGAACGGTCTTCAGGACAAGAAGGTGAAGACCAACATCAATGCGGACGACAAGCTGAAGCCCGTCTTCGGCGGCAAGAAGACCGTGTCGATGTTCGAGATGACCAAGCTCGTCTCGGGTCACGTTTCCTAAGCGCCATCGCTTCGATTCTCCAACCGCCGCGGGATTTTCCCGCGGCGGTTTTTTTGTGGTGAGCGGTAAATGCTCGCGGGTCCCGATGCGTCAGGGCGCTGGCCGCGGGCGGGGCACCAGCGAATCGATCCATGAGCCGCCGTATTGTTTGTAAGCGGTCAACCGGTTCGAGTTGCCGAGGAGAGGGGTGACCCTGGCAATCGCCTCCTGTTGCAGCGCGGTGAGCTGTTGCGTGCGCTGCTCCTGCGTCAGGCCGGAGCCCGCGCTGTAGATCTCGGTGCGGCGGCGCTCGAATTCCTGTTTCGTGTTCCAGAGGTTGACCGTCGTTGCCGGCGGCAGCTCGTAGCGGGCGACGAGCTGGTCCGTCTGGCGATAGTTGGAGTCGATGGAGCGGGTGTATTCGGCCGCGCGATCCGGGCCAAACAGAGTCGCGATCTGAGCGTTGAGTTCCTTTTGCGCTTCGGAGCGCTGGCGCAGCACATCCGGAGGACTTAGGCTGATCCTGCTGCCGCCATATTGTTCGTCGAAAGGCTGGCGGAGCCTGAAGATGGCGCGGAACTCCTCCTCGGTCGGGTTGAACGCGGCGAGCTCGGTGCGGAGCGTGCGGCCGGTGTTACTATTGCGCAGATCGTATTCCACCAACTCAGCGGGTGAGAGGATGCCGGCGAGGGCCGCGCGTAGCGTGCTTTCGATCTGCTTTGAATCCTCCTGATTCAGGGAGCCTTTTTCGTAGTAGAGCTCCGAACGTTTCCGGTCGAAATCGCTGACGAGCACCTGCACGGCGTCCATTTTTTCCGGGGAGAGGGGGCCGAAACGCGCCCGTTGACGTGCTTGCGTGAGTGGATCGCTGGCGCGGGCATCGGCCCCAAGCAGATCGCGGAGAATTGTTTCCTGTTCGAGCGAGAGCCGAAATTGGGCGAGTTGGACTTTGAGATCGGAGGAGGCATCCTTCCAAAACGCACCGGTGCCGTCGTCGTTGGCGAGGGCGCGCTGCCGGGCGGAGAATTGCTCGCTCACGAGGGCGCGGATGATCGCGCGAATGATATCCTTGGGAAAGCCGGTTTCCCTGAGGCGCTGGGTGAGCGCAGCGAGATCCGGGGTTTGCAACCCGGCCCAGGTTTGTGGATCGATGGCGGTGGTCGCGACCGGTCGCGCGGATTGATGGGCGGTCGCAGCTGCGGCTTGAGCGGCGAGTTCGGCGGCGAGGCGCTTGCTGCCGATGACGGCGAGGCCGGCGAGCACGACGTTGAGGGCAAGCGACGCGATGAGCAGGAAGATGGTCGACGATTTCATGTTTATTTTTTCGGCGCGGGGGGCGCGGAGCTGATGTAGATCGTCAACTGACCGTCGGGACCGATCCGGATGGTGTGGCCGTTTTGGATGGGCGTGAGCCACGAGGCGCTTTTCGCGTAGGCATCGCCAACCGTGGGGCCAAGCGCGCTTGCCAGCTTAGCCTTGGTCGATGCGACCAGTGCCTCGAGGGCGGCCGAGCGTGCGGCCGGGCCTAATTTGGCATCGTTAATACGGTTGGATTCCTCCGCGGTGGCGGCTCGGAGATCGTAGGCGCGGTTAATGGCATCGACCGGGATATTGTCGCGTTGAGCGAGGCGGTAGAGGCTTTGGTAGTCGTAGCTGGCGGCGCGGGCGTAGTCGGCATAGCGCGGCTCACCGAGGGCCGCGCGGAGCTGGTCTGCGACTTGCTTTTGCGCCTCGGTGCGCTGGCGGGAGGTCTCGGCGTTGAAGGAATAGGATCCGGTTGGATAATGGAGTTCCGCGAAGGGCTGCTGCGCGCGAAAAATGGCGGCGAATTCTGCGGCCGAGGCGTCCATGATTGTCAGGCCGCTGCGCAGGCGTGAGGTCACCGTCGAGTTGCGCATCTCGTAGTCCTCGAGTTCGGCCGGCGTGAGAATGGTCGCGAGATCCGCGCGCTTCTCGCGTTCGAGGAGGGCGAATTTCTCGCGATCTTCAGGCAATGTGATGCCGCCGCCGGCGGCTTTTACCTGCGAATTCATCTCGGTGTAGTCGTCCACGATCCGCTGCACGAGTTCGATTTTGGACTTTGGGAGATCGCCGAATTGCCGGCGTTGGGCAGTGGTGGCGTCGATGGCGCTGCCCGCAAGATAGTCGTCGCCCAGAATCTCACGGAGCGCCTTTGTGCGATCCCGATAGATCTGGTTTTGGGCTTCGTAGAATTTGGGATTGGAGAATGAGCTAAACGGATCTGGTTTCCAGAACGGGGTATCGACCGAACCGAGCAGCTCGCTCATGCGCGCCGCGAACGACTCCTCGATCCGGGCACCGACGATGGCGCGAATGACGGCCGGCGAGAAACCGGCGGCGCGGAGGCGGGCGACGAGCGTGCGAAGATCGCTCGTGTTAAGGTTGGCCCAAGTCTTGGCGCGCTGGCTGGCGGCCGCACGGGATTGTGCGCTGGTCCGGTCCGCCGTGCTCTTGTTCCTTGCCGCGAGATCGGCGGCGCGGGTGGCGTCACTCACAAAGGGTTCGTGCCAGGCGGGCGGCACGAGCGCGGGGCGGAAGGCGAAGATGGCAACGAAGGCAGTGTTGGCCGTGAGGGTGCCGGCGAGCAGGAGCGTGGTGGGTTTCATTGGGGCGGGGGATCGAACAACGCGCGACGCGAATGATTCTTAGGCCGAACGCGCCGGCCAAGTCCAACTCAGACCCACCCGACCGGTGGTGGTTGCGACGATTTGGCGACGCAGTGGGTGGTGAAATATTGTCGCGGCGTAAGTCCCGGTCACCACGCTGCGCGGTTCACGCATGTCCGACGCCCATCATCCCCAACGCCCGCGCGCCCTGCTCATGCTGCTGGTCGCGAATTTCTTTTGGGGACTGAGCTTTCCGCTGATCAAGGCGATCCTGTTGCTGCATGAAAAAATGCTGCCGGCGGCGGGCGCGTGGTTTTCGGCGGTGTATACGGTGGCCCCGCGGTTTCTCCTCGCGACGCTCGTCATGCTGGCGCTGCGGCCGCGCGACGCGTGGCGGGCGACGGCGGACGAGTGGAAACAAGGAGTGATCATCGGGCTCTTCGCCGCGGCGGGGATGCTGCTGCAGAACGACGGGCTGCAATTCACCGCGGCGAGCACCTCGGCGTTTCTCACGCAGTTTTACGCGGTGCTAATCCCGGTGTTTCTCGCGGTGCGCGCGCGGCGGAATCCGGGTTGGATGATCTGGGCGTGTTGCGCGCTGGTGCTGGCGGGCGTGGCGGTGCTCGGAAATTTTGATTGGGCCGAGCTGCGTTTCGGCCGGGGCGAATGGGAAACGCTGCTGTGCTCGCTGTTTTTTATGGGGCAGATTCTCACCCTCGGGCGGAAGGATTTTTCCGCCAACCGGCCGGAGAAAATCACGTTTGTGATTTTCCTCACGCAAGCGGTGATTTTCTGGGCGATGGCGGGGATGATGACGCCGGATGTGGCCACGCTGGTGACGCCGTGGACTTCGCCGGCGTGGCTCGGCTTCACGATCACGCTCACGATTTTTTGCACGCTCGGCTCCTATTCATTGATGAACGCGTGGCAGCCGAAAATCACCACGACGGAGGCCGGCCTGATCTATTGCATCGAACCGATCTTCGGATCGGCGATGGCGCTGGTGTTGCCGGCGATCTTTTCGGCGTGGGCGGGCATCAACTATCTCAACGAGACCGCGACGTGGGCGCTGCTCATCGGCGGCGGCCTGATCACGCTGGCGAATGTGCTGCTCCAGCTGAAGCCGCCGGACGACGAGTGACCCGGCGCCGTGAGGCTGGCTCAGTTACGGCTTCGGCGTGGGTGCAGGCGCGGGTTGGGCCGGTGGCGCCGGCACCACGAGCGTGGCTCCCGCAACGGGCGCGGGCGTGGGGCTCGATTCGGTGTGGCTCGTGCTAAAGGTCATCACCTGCACGTTGCCACCGGTGAGCGCACGATCGCTGCTCACGACGCCGTCGGGTGCCGGCGTGCCGCTGACGAAAACCTGCCGGGCCGATGTGCCGCTGATGTTTACGCCGGCTGGGAGCACCGGGTAGATGCTCTGGGCCGAAAGGCTGAGGGCGAGGGGCGAGTTGGCCTGGGGGGTGGTGGAATAGGCCGTGCCGTTTTGGAGATGGTTCACCCATGGCGAAATTTGCCCGTAGGCCTCGGCGGCTTCGTTGCCGAGCGTGCGGGCGAGATCGGATTTGGCGCGGGCGGCGAGTTCCTGAATTTGGGTGCGGCGCTGGGGAAAGGACACGCTCGCGTCGTTGTTGATGCGCTGAGATTCGGCGGCGTAGGCGTCGCGGGTGGCGGCGACATTGTTTGTCGTGGCCGCGGGAAGATTGAGGCGGGTGGCCAGGCTCTCGACGTTGCGCAGGTCGGAATCGGCCGCGCGGCGCAGTGCGGTGTAGCGGTCGTCGCCCACCGCGGCGCGGAGGTCCGCGTCGAGCTGGCGCTCGGCGTCGCCGCGCGCGCGCAGCACGTCCGGGGAGATGCGACCGGTGAGAACGTCGCGGGGAAATTTGTCGTCGAACGCTTTTTGGAGGGCGAAGATTTTTTGAAATTCGGTCTCGGACTCGATGGCGTCGCCGTAGCGATTGCGGATAGTGGCGCTCGCGGGTGAGGTGCGCAGGTCGTAGGCAAGTTTTTCGTCAGGACTGAGCAACGCGGTGATGTCGCGCTCACGTTCGGCGCGGAGCAGACGGAGACGTTCCTTGTCGGACGCGAGCTGGACGCCGCCGGGACCGAACTTGGCCATCATCTCATCGTAATCCTGCGTGATGCGGCGCAGGGCGTCGCGCTTGGCAGGGGAAAGAAAGGCGAGCTGGGCGGGATCGCTATGGCCGAGCCCGAGATCGTCGCCGAAGGCGGCGAGCAGCGCCTCGGACAATTCACGGCGGGCGGCGGGTTGCTGCTCGCGGCCGGCGCTCATGACATTGGCGCGCAGGCGCCACCACTTGCTGTCGCCGGAGGAGGTGGCCTGGGCGCGAGTCTTGGCGGCGAGCTGGGCGAGCTTGCGGGCGAGGGCGAGTTCGCGTGCGGTCTCGAGCGACACGCCCGCGGCGACGAGCGCGTTGACATCGCCGGAGGCGAGGGCGGCTTGCAGGGCCGCATTGGCTGGGGCGTTCTGGGCGGTCGGGTTGGCTGCGAGCGGACGCATGGCGTCGGAGCTCGATGACAAGTCCGGCGCGGAGGAGCGCGTGGCGAAAACCGCGACGAGCGCGAGGTTGGCGAGGAGCGAAGCGGATAGCAGCAGGGTGGTGGGTTTCACGGCTGAGAGATTGGTTCGTAGCGAAATAGCGTCGCGGCGGGGAGAGTTTGTTTGTGGTGCGGAAAATGTTTCCGACCTGGTCACCGGGGATCGAATCGCCCGTCGCGGAGGAATCGCTTCACTTGTGCCGCCGTCGTGCCGTGCCAACCCAGCCACGTGTGCGAATAAGGCAGCACCACGTGGGCGCGCTCACCGGCGAGATGAGTTGAGGCGACACTCACCTTGCCGTCGTGCGGGGCGGGCAGCCAGTCGTTGGTGAGCCCCGGCAGCGAACGATCGCCCGCGATGATGCCGAGGTCACCGGCTGCGGCCGGCCACGGGCCGAGTGAACGCGGCAACGAATCGGGAGCCGTGCCGAGGCGCGGGCCGTTGTGGCCGACGAGCCAGCGAAACGCCGCGTAGCCGGCCAGCCGGTCGGGGATTTCGCTGCCGGCATTCGGCGGCGCGAGCATCACGGTGCGGCCGAGATTCGCCGGCGCGCCGTTTTCGCACAGCCACGCCCGGAGGAGGATGCCGCCCATCGAGTGCGTGACGAAATGAAGGCGCGGCGCGTCGGCCAACGCGCTGAGCTGCGCGGGCAGCCACGTGGCGGCGAGGTGTTCCAAGGACTGCGTGCGCCAAGGATAGGAAGGGGCGATGACTCGGTAGCCGTCCTGTCGCAGTGACCGGGCGAGCCACCACATCGAACCGCCAGTGCGGCCGAGCCCGTGCAACAATACGACGGTCTCCGGCGGGCCGGCGACGGCGGGGGGCGTTGCGTTCGCGGACGCGGAGAGATGGGCCATCGCCAGAATACCCGCGAGCAGGGCACAAAGTTTCACGCGGATTTGCGACCGCGCTGACTGGATTGGGTGCCCGCGGATCGCGCCCGCACCGAGACCACGGCGCGCACGGTGACTGCGCCCAGCACAATCGCGCCGCCGATCAGCGCCCAACGCGTGGGCACTTCGCCGAACGCGAGAAAGACCCAGAGCGGGTTGAGAATCGGCTCGATGGCGGGGATGAGCACGGCCTCCAAGGCGGTGACGTGTTTGATGGCGCGGGCGTAGAGCCAGTAGGCGACGCCGAGTTGCACGACGCCGAGTAACACCAGCGCGCCCCAACCGGTGGCCGGCAGCGCCGGGGCCGAGATCATCCACGGCAGGCCGATGAGGCACGCGAGGGCGTTGCCGAGGATGATCGATTCGATCGGAGAGCCGTCTTTTTGCCGACGCATCGCGATTGTCATCGCGGCGAAACCAAGGCCGCTCGCGAGGCCGAGCGCATCGCCGGTGAGGTGGCCCAGCGTCAGGCTGTCGCGGAAAAAAAGCGTCATGCCGCCGAGTGCAACGGCGATGGTGATCCAGTCGGCGCGACTGGCGCGCTCGCCGAGGAACCACGCGCTCAAGAGTGCCACCCAGATCGGCGCGGTGTATTGGAGCAAAATCGCGTTGGCCGCGCTGGTGAGCGCGGTCGCGGTGCAAAACGTCACCGTGCACGCCGCATAGCCGAGCGCGCCGATGACTTGAGCGCGGGAAAAATCAAACCGCAGCCCGCGGCTCACGGCGACGAGGAACAGCACCGCAATCATCCCGCGTCCGCTGGCGACCGCGAGTCCGCTCCACGTTGTGGCGACGGCCTTGATCAGCACGCCGGCCAGACTCCAGCACAGCGCGGTGCCGACGAGCAGCAGGACGGAGCGGGAGTGGGCGGGATTCACGCGAGGCGTGGGAGTGCGGGATGGTCGGACCGACGGCAACGCGAAATTCGGCGACTCAGAAAACTGTCGCGAGGCCACGACCTGGGCGTAAGGTGATCCCCATGAAGTGGCTCGCGATCGCGGTCGGGTTGGCGGCGCTATTGGCCCTGGCGATCGCGCGGCGCGAGAGCACGCGGGAAACCAAGGTGAAGGCGCTGGCCAGCGCGGTGGCGGTGGGTGAAACAAAACCGATGGAGCAGCCGACGCCCAACCACGTGAGTTCAACGGTGCGACCGACGCCGCTCACGGTGGCGGAGAAAGCTGCGCGAGTGGAAAAAATTCGCACCGACTATGATGCGATTCGAAAAGGTGTGGCGGACGAATTGGCGGCGGTGGCGGCGGCGAGTGCCTCCGGCCCCGGGCCTTTTGGCGAAACGCAGGTGTTCTTGCGGCGGCTGGCGCTGCTGGAGCGGGAGCAGCGCGCAGACCTCGCGCAAGTCCTCGATGCGCGGGAGCTGGAGGATTTCGAGCTGCGGGAATCGTCGACGGGGCAATTCGTGACCGCACGACTTGGCGCGACGGCGGCGACGGAGGCGCAGCGCCGCGCGGTGTTTCGAATCCGGCGAGACTTCGACGAGCGATTTGGCTTCGCCTTCGATCTGTCGCGGGCGGCCCTCGTGGAGCGAGACCGCGGGCGCCAGGAGATGGACGAGCGCATCCGGGCCGTGTTGGGCGAGGAGCTGTTTGCCGCGTGGTCGGCCGGGGAACTGCGTTAACGCGAATCGAGGGAACGGCCGGGAGGAGCGGGGCGCGGGTTGCGGAGCACGCTGTGGTTGATCACCCGCCGTTGATCAGCGGTGAGCGGCGGCAATTCGGGCAAGGTGTCGACGGGCGATTCGTTGAGCCAGTGGCGGGCGAGGGTGCGGAATTCGTCCCACCGCTCTGCGATAAAATGATCGCGGCCGGTCATCGGTGCGCCGTCGCCGACGAGCGGCCCCGCGGCTGCGACTTGGCGGAGAAGGCTGCGCCATTCCGTGAGCAAACGATCGATGTCGCCGCGACCGGCGGTCTCGATTTCGTCGAGGACCTCGCGCGTGCGGGCGCCCTCCGCGACGAGCGCGCGCACGGCCTCACTCGCGCCGGAGCCGTATTGCACCGGCACGCCCTCGTGCAGCCAGCCTTCGATGGTGAGCCGGCGATAAGCGCGCGTGCAGACATCGGCGAGTCGGCCGAGCAGGCGCGGATTGGTGCCGGCGAAGCGATCGTTGGCGTAAAGATTGGCGACATCGAACAGTAGATCGTCGAGCGGGTAGCGCCGGTCTTCGAGGGCGGCGGCGAGCGCGAGACCCTCGGCTCCGAGAAAAAACGAAACGATTTCCCCGCGCACGGTGAGCCGCAAGTGGCGGTCGAGCACGCCCGTGCGCTGCCAATGCCAGAGGAGCGTGGGCGTGGGTGAGAGCGCGAGACAGGCGGCGCGATGGGGACAGTCGATACAGCCGGCGAAGGGATTGCGTTCGCGACGCACGAGCCGCGCGCGGCCGGTATCGGTGCGCTCGCCGCACGGCGGAACCGGGTGGAGATTGGCCGTGGCCTCAATCCCGAGCGGCACGGGCTCTTCGGTGAAAAAGCGAGTGGACTCGGTGCGCGCGAGTTCGGTGGTGTCGCGGCCCGCTCGGAGTTGACGCAGGAAAAAAGCCCACGGCAGCGGCGCGGAGCGTTTGAGGCGCAGCGGCTCCGCCCGGTGCATCCGCGGCGTGCTGGTGCTCACGAGCACGTAGCCGCGGTCGTCGAGCCCGCGCCGCCCCGCGCGCCCGATCATTTGCAGGAGATCATGGGGGGCGATTTCGCGCTCCACGTGATCGTGGCGGTAGTGGCCGGCGGTGATGAGCACGGAGCGAAGGGAGAAATTGATCCCCGCACTGAGGCCGAGCGTCGCGACCACGGCGCGGAGTTGTCCGGCCTTGGCGAGGGGTTCAATCGCGCCGGCGCGTTGGGCATAGCTCAGACCACTGTGGTGGTAGGCGACGCGGCGGGAGAGGAGCTTGGCGAGTTGCGGACCGCAGAGTTGCTCTTGCTCCGGCGTGAGCGTGAGGGCGTCGGCGAGCGGCAGCTCGCGGGCGAACTGCCGGGCGAGCCGCTCGGCGTCCGCGCGGTGGGGCGCGAAGATGAGCACGGGACCGAGGCCTTCGCGTAGCGCGCCGGCGACACGCTTGGACCAAAATCCGGTGATGTCGCGCGGCAACCCGTGCACGAGGTCGTCGGCCTCGATTTCTTCGAGCGGCACGGGACGGTCCTGGTGCTGGATGACGATGGCGTCGCGGCCCAGGCGGCGTAGCCAGTGGGCGACATCGGTGGGATTGGCCACGGCACCGGAAAGAAGTAGGAGCTGAAGCGTGGGCGGCGCGGCGAGGAGCACGCCCTCGTAATGGTTACCGCGGTGGGAGTCGGCCAACCAGTGATATTCGTCAACGACGAGGAGTTGGAAGGGTTTGTCGTCGGCATCGCGCCCGCGTAGCCGGGATGTCCTGGGAACGGTTGACCGCGCGGTTGAAGTGACCTGACCCTGGACCGCCTCAAGCGTCGCGACGACGATGGGTGCGCCGGGGTTGACGCAGAGATCGCCGGTCACGATGCCGACGGGCCAGTCACGGGCGCGCCACTCGGCGAATTTGTCGTTGGCGAGGGCGCGGGTCGGGACGGTGAAGAGGGCGCGTTTGGAGAAATTCGCCTGTTCCGCCCAACGCTCGAAGATATAGGTCTTGCCGGCACCGGTCGGCGCGGCGACCACGATATCGCGACTCTCGCGCAGGCCCGTGAGCGCGAGCGCCTGCCACCGGTCGGGGAGCAGGAGTTTTTGCAGGCCGGCAAACGCGTCGGAGAGCACGGGGGCAGGTTGGGCCGCGAAGCGGGCGGGTCAAACGCGCGAAAGCCCGGTTTGGCGAACCAAACCGGGCTTTCTTTGCTGCGCTTTGCTGGGAAGCGGAAAACCAGAGCTGACTTATTTAATACATCACCTGACTGCGAAAGGAACGAGACTCAGGCGCCGAACCGGCGCTTGGCGAAGGCCAGACCAGCGAGAGCGAGACCGAGGAGAGCGACGGTCGAGCCAGCATCAGGGGTGCTGACGGTGGTGTCGCTACCGGTCGTGAAAGTGAGAGTGTTGACCTTGAAGTAGCTGAAGCCCCACGCGTTGGTGTCGGGTTGCGCGGCGATCCAGAGAGTGTTGCCTGAGCCGCTAATGCCGTAGCCGGTGGAACCCGCACCCGTGCCATTGACCGACGTGCCGCCGGAAAGGAGGCTCGCCGTGGTCAGGTTGGTGCCGATCCAATATTTGAAATCGTCGTCGGTCTGATACCAACCGAACGCAACCTTGGTGAGGGTGACGCTACTCGTAAACGTGAAGCGGAGGTAGTCGACATTGCCGGGGTAGTTGTCAACCGCGTGGTTCGGACTGCCGGGATTAAGGCCTTCGGAGGTATTCGAGGAACCCAAACCCCCGCTATACTGGCCAACGTTGCCCGCGACGAAACCCGACAGGATGTTCAGCGAAGCGCCACCGTGTTTGGAGCAGTTCGTGACTTCACGGACGTGCCGTGAGGAGGTGCTGACGAACACTTTCGTGAATTCAGGAATCACCGCACCAGCCACCGTTCCGCAACTGATGATCACGGACAGGACCCACCACAAGGCCGGTTGCGCCACACCCGCCGCGTCCTTGAAATCGCCCAGGAGCATTTTGCTCGCGATAAATGTGATGGCGATGGACACCGCTGAAGTTATCCAGACGAGATGTGTCAGGGGCGCTTCGAAGTCGAAGTCTTTTTTGCCGCCGAACATCGCCTTGCTCAGCC
>JANOAF010000188.1:0-1687 GCA_031411015.1 Opitutaceae bacterium
CTTTCCTATTTCCGCCGGGCGGGCTACGACACCGGCTACGTCGGCAAATGGCACCTGCTAACTCCCATCGAGGAATCGGCCACGAGCGGCTTCGACTATACCGCCAACATTAAGAATAGCGGAGCGGATGCCGCCACGCCGGCGGCGGTCGACGCGTTTCTCCTGCGCAAACACGAGCGCCCGTTCCTCCTCGTCGCGTCGTTCATCGACCCGCACAACATCGCCGAGTGGGCGCGCGGCCAGGCATTGCCCGATGGCGAGATTGGCCCCCCGCCGCCGCCCGACCAGTGTCCGCCCGCGCCGCCGAATCGCGGGCCGACTTCCGGCGAGCCCGAAGCGCTCGCCTTCGCTCGCCGCTCGTATCAGGCCGCCCCCATGTTTCCGGTCGCTGACTTTGACGAAGCGAAGTGGCGCCAATACCGCTGGGCCTACTACCGCATGATCGAGCGAACCGATGCGCTGATCGGCCGCGTGCTCACGTCGCTTAGGGCGTCGGGTCACGCCGACGACACGTTGATCGTGTTCACCGTCGATCACGGCGACTGCCAGGGCGCACACGGCTGGAATCAAAAGACTGTCTTCTACGAGGAGTCCGTCCGCGTGCCGTTCATCGTCTGCCCGCCCGGTGCGAAACACGCCGCGACGTCGGAGCGCTTCGTGCAGACCGGCACCGATCTTATCCCCACGCTCTGCGATTTCGCCGGCATCGCGAAGCCCACGGCGCTCCTCGGTCTGAGCCAGCGCGCACCGGCCGAGGGCGCGGTCGGTCCCGATCCCCGACGCTATGTTGTCGCGTCGAATCACCTCGTCCAAGGCGTGCCTCTGCTCGGGATGATGATGAAACCGGCCGGCCGGATGCTCCGCAGCGCGCGTTACAAGTATTGCGTCTACGATCAAGGCCAGCACCGCGAGTCGCTGGTGGACTTGGAAAAAGATCCCGGCGAACTCGTAAACCTCGCCGGCGAGTCCGCGATGGCGGTGGTTTTGAACGAGCACCGCGCGATGCTCCTCGAGTGGAGCCGCGCGACCCATGACGCCGGGTTTCCGTTCGTTGTCCCACAGTAATAGAGTGCTGCTCGCGATGCTTCATTCATCCTTGGCGACCATGTTTGATCCGCCACGTTCATCGTTGAAGGCAGTTTCTCGACGGTGAACACATCCGTCTTGGGGTTGATCCATTTTTGCTCGCCGGCTACTGTGAAGCGCCCGTAGAATTTTCGTTTGCGGTGTTCTTTAGCAGGTTTTCTTCGCTTGTGAGTTCCACGTTTTCGCTTCTTTTCTCATACTGTTTTGTGACGTGTGGAAAAATTGATGTAGAACTCCAAGATAACAATGGTCAGTCCTATCCTAGGGCGTTGTTTACTATTTACGGCGGTCATAGCTCAGTTGGTTAGAGCACAAGATTGTGAATCTTGGGGTCGCGGGTTCGAGTCCCGTTGGCCGCCCCATTTTTTTGTTTTTCGCGGGAAGAAGAGGTTAACACCCTTTCGCCGCGCCGTGCCATTAGGCCGGCATCGGCCCTGCTTCGAGCCCCAGCGGTTCAGTTACCGCCACGCAGAGCCCGACGAAAGTTTCCTCCGCGAGCGCGAGGCGGCGACCTTTGAGGTGCGCCACGCCCCAGCGGCGGCGCAGTCGGCGTGTGCCGAGGGGGAGCGAGACGAGAGAGCCGCTGGCCAGTTCCTCGCGC
>JANOAF010000189.1:0-12250 GCA_031411015.1 Opitutaceae bacterium
CGGTCGTTCACCGATGATAATTATGCCCTGAGAATTTTTCGTGTCGGAAAGAGAATCGAAGATCGAGTTTGAAATCTCAAACAGATTTTCGGTTTTGCGGGAAATCTGCGCGAGAAGTTTTTCGTTTCTGTCGTTGCCGAAAAAATCTATGTCTGCGTGCCCGACACCGGCCTCGCGGTCTTCGATCCCGCGACGCACGCGTGGTCCGTGATTCCCGGGCCCACGCAGTCGCGCTCGGCGCAAATCGCCGCTTGGCGCGACGAACTCTGGATCATGGGTGGCGTCGATCTCGCTGTGCCCAATGAGACGCGCATCTACAATCCCGCGCAACGCACGTGGCGCCGCGGACCCTCGTTGCCCAATGCGCTCGCTTGGGGCGCGGCCGGCGTCGTCGACGATCAGCTCGTGATCGCCGGTGGCGCGTGGCGCGAGCCAACCGCCCGCCGCGGCTACGTTTTCACGGCCGCCACGCTCGCGCTCCAAGCCGACGCGATTCCGCCCGCGCCGGCCGTCAGCGCAGCCGACTCTGCGCTTCCCCGTTGGTCCGATCAAAGCCTGCGCGGCACGGGTGGGCCGGGCTTGCCGTTCACGAACGAGCGCCTGTTTCCCAGTTTCAAATTTGGCCGCCTTAGCTCCATCCTTCCTCTGCCCAACCTGCCCCCGGACGAGCCGGAGCGGCTGTTGCTGCTCGAAGTCGATGGCGTGGTGTGGAGCTTTCCGAATCGATCCGATGCGGCCGCACCCGAGCGCGTGCTCGACCTGCGTGCGCGCTACGATCAACGGCCGATGCAGGCCTACTCAATTGCGCTGCATCCGCGTTTCCCGGCGGTGCCGCAGGCCTTCGTGCTCTACAATCTCATGCAGCCGAAGCCGGCGGAAAATTTCCTCGCCCGTTTCACCGTCACACTCACGCCCGGCGGCGCGCCCGTGATCGATCCGGCGAGCGAGCAAAATCTTTTGCGCTGGCCGAGCGACGGCCATAACGGCGGCGAAATCGCCTTCGGACCCGATGGGATGCTCTACGTTTCCACCGGCGATCGGAGCCAGCCCGGTGACCGCAACGACCTCGGTCAGCGGGTCGATCTCATTTCCGGTGGCGTGCTGCGGCTCGACATCGATCGCACGGAGCCGGGAAGAAATTACGCCGTGCCCTCGGATAATCCTTTCGTCGGCCAGCCGAACGTGCGCCCGGAGATCTGGGCCTACGGTCTGCGCAACCCGTGGCGGCTCGCCTTCGGGCCCAACGGCGATCTCTGGGTCGGTGACAACGGCGACGACAGTTGGGAAACCGTGCAACTCATCCGCAAGGGCGCGAACTACGGCTGGAGCGTCTTTGAGGGCACGCATCCGTTTAAGCGCAACCGCGCGCTCGGCGGACCGACGCGCACGGTCACGCCACCCGTGATCGAACTCCCGCACTCCGAGGCGCGCTCGGTGGTCGGCGGCCTCGTCTATCGCGGCGAAAAATTTCCGACGCTCCGCGACCATTTTATTTTTGGCGACTACGTGACGGGCGGCGTGTGGGCCTTTCACTGGGACGGGACGAAGCCGCAAGGCTACCGCAAGATCGCCGAGACGCGCGGACCGATCATCGCCTTCGGCACCGATCGCGCGGGCGAAATTCTGATGACGCGCAACGACGGTCAGATTCACCGGCTCGTGGGCGCGCCCGTGAGCGCGACCCCCACGGCGGAGTTTCCGCGTCGGCTCAGCGCGACGGGTGTCTTCGCTTCGACCGCACAGCTCACACCGGCCCCCGGAGTTGTGCCCTACGAAATCAATGCCGGCGTTTGGTCGGATGGCGCGCGCGCCCGACGGCACCTCGCGGTTTCGGGTTGGCAGAATGTTACGACCGATTCGGCGAACGACGACCGCTGGATTCTCCCCGATGGCAGCGCCGTCACCCGCACGCTCGAACTCAACACCAGCCTCGGCCCCCGCCGCGTGGAGACACAGCTGATGTATCGCGAGCAGGGCAAATGGCGCTTCTACACCTACGCATGGAACGAGGCGCAGACCGACGCCGAACTCGTCGCGGCCGACGGCGAGAGCCGCCCCGTGCCGGGCGTCGCCAATCGCACGTGGCGCTACTCCGCCCGCAGTGAATGCACGATCTGCCACACGCCCAACACACATTTTACCCTCGGGCTCTCGACCGCGCAGCTCAATCGCGACGCCGACTTCAGCCCACTCGGCCGTCGTGTGGAGAATCAAATCACCGCGCTCACCGCCGCCGGCCTGCTCAAGCCCGCGCCTGCGGGCGCACCCAGCGAGTGGCCGAAAAGGATTTCGCCCGCGGATTTCACGCAGCCGCTCGAAGCCCGCGCCCGCTCCTACCTCGATATCAACTGCGCGCATTGCCACCGCGCGAACGGCGTGGGTGGCCGCCCGTCGTTCCAAATGGTCGAGTCGCTCTCCCTCGCGAAGACCGGTCTTATCAACGGGACACCGCTCGTCCCGCTCCTCGGTCCCGAGGCGCGTGTCATTACGCCCGGTGCGCCGGGGCGCTCCGAACTCTTCCATCGCCTCACGCTGAAAGAAGGCGGCCGCATGCCCCTCGTCGGCAGCGAACAAACTGATCCCGAGGGCACCGAGCTGATCCGCCAATGGATCGCCGAGCTGAAGTAATCCAACGCAACCGCGACTACGCCAGAATATCCTTCACCACGTGCCCGTGCACGTCGGTGAGGCGGAAGTTGCGGCCTTGGAATTTGTAGGTGAGGCGCTCGTGGTTGAGGCCGAGCAGATGCATGATTGTCGCCTGAAAATCATGCACGTGGACGCGATTTTCGGTGGCGTTGAAACCAAAGTCATCGGTCGCGCCGTAACTGATCCCGGGCTTCACCCCGCCGCCGGCCATGAACTGCGTGAAGGCATACGGGTGATGATCGCGGCCCCAACCTTTCACTTCCTCGATCTTGCCTTGGAGAAACGGAGTGCGACCAAACTCGCCACCCCAGATGACGAGCGTGTCGTCGAGGAGGCCGCGTTGTTTCAAATCCTTGATGAGTGCGGCCGACGGTGCATCGGTGTCCTCGCACTGAATCTTGAGCTGCGAATTGAGATTCCGGTGCTGGTCCCAGCCGGCGTGCATGACTTGGATGAAGCGCACGCCGCGCTCGGCGAGCCGGCGCGCCATGAGGCAATTATAGGCATAGCTGCCCTGCCGCCGCACCTCGGGACCATACATCTCCAGCGTGGCGGCCGACTCCTTGGAAAAATCCGTAAGCTCCGGCACGCTCGCCTGCATCTTGTAGGCCATTTCGTATTGCGCGATGCGCGTCGCGATCTCGGGATCCCCGAAATCGGCGCGCTTGATTTCGTTGAGCTGCGCGAGGTCATCGAGCATTCCGCGGCGCACCTCGCGGCTCATCCCGTTGGGATTGGAAAGATAGAGCACGGGGTCGCCGGCCCCGCGGAACGCCACGCCCTGATATTTGGTCGGGAGAAAACCACTGCCCCAGTAGAAGTCGTAGAAAATCTGGCCGCAGCTCGCCTCCTTGTCGCGGGAGGTCATCACGACGAACGCCGGCAGGTTCTCCGTCTCGCTGCCCAGCCCATAGCTGAGCCACGCGCCCATCGACGGCCGCCCCGCCATCTCGGAACCCGTCATGAAAAACGTAATCGCGGGCGCGTGATTCACGGCCTCGGTGTGCAGCGACTTCACGAAGCACAAGTCGTCGGAAATCTCCGCGATCTTCGGCAGAAAATCGGAGACCCACGCGCCGGATTTTCCGTGCTGCGCAAACTTCGCGATCTCGGCCAGCACGGGGCGCGCGGTCTGGTTGCCCGTCATCGTCGAGAAGCGCTTCCCCTTCGCGATCTCATCGGGGATTTGCTTCCCGTGCCACTCGCGGAGCATTGGCTTGTAGTCGAAAAGATCGACGTGCGAGGGCGCGCCGTTTTGGAAAAGATAGATCACGCGCTTTGCCTTCGGCGCGAAATGCGGGAGGTCGGGCAGGCCCGGCACCCCGCGCGCCGGCATGAGCGGATGCGATGCGCCGAACGCGTTGCGACCGAGGAGCGAGGCGAGCGCCGCGGTGCCGACGCCCATGACGGATCGGCCGAAGAACTGCCGGCGGGTGTAGTGGGCGCTGGCTTCGTGGAGAGGGTTCATGAGTGGGTAGGTAGGGCGGGTCTGTGACCCGCCCTGGCTCGTGGTAGAAGATTCGAGGGCGGGTCAAAGACCCGCCCCACTTCACTCTTTCGAAAGCGCTTCATCGAGATTGAGGATCAGCGAGCAGAGCGCCGTCCAGGCGGCGTGCTCGACGACCGGGATCGACTCGGGGCGCTCGAACTCACCGGCACCGGCGAGCTGGTGGGCCTCAGCGGGCGCGGCACCGAATTGCCCGCGCAGTTTGGCGAGCCGGCCAAGGAGAACGGATTTTTCGGTCGCGGCGGGCAACCGCGCGGTCGCGGCGCGAAACACGGCGTCGAGCCGGGCGGAGTCAGTGCGCACCGCACTCGTGAGGGCGCGTTGCGCCATGACGCGCGCGGCTTCGACGAATGCGGGGTCGTTGAGTGTCACGAGCGCGTGCAGCGGGGTATTGGTGTGCGCGACCTTCACCGTGCAAACCTGCCGCGCGCCGGCGTCAAAAAACGAGGTCGGCCCAACGATGCGACGCCAGAAAACGTAGAGGCTGCGCCGGTAGAGCGCGTCACCATGATCTTGCTGGTAAGATTTTTTTCCAAACGTCGCCTCCTCCCAGATGCCCGCAGGTTGGTAAGGTTTCACGGACGGACCGCCCCGCGTTTCGTTGAGCAGCCCCGCCGCGGCGAGCGCCTGATCACGCAGCATCCACGACGGCATGCGGTGCCGGGGGCCGCGCGCGAGTAGGCGATTCTCCGGATCGCGCTCGTGTAGCGCGGGCGTGACGCGGGACGACTGCCGATAGGTCGCGCTCGTGACGATCGTGCGGTGGAGTTTCTTCACGTCCCATCCGCTGGCGACGAACTCCGTGGCGAGCCAGTCGAGCAACTCCGGGTGTGAGGGCGGTTCGCTTTGCGCGCCGAAGTCTTCGGCGGTCTTCACAATGCCCGTCCCGAAAAAGGCCTGCCACGCGCGATTCACCGCGGTGCGCGCGCCGAGCGGATTCTCGGGTGAGACGAGCCAGCGCGCGAGATCGAGGCGGTTGAGGCGCGCGGGAGTATCCGAGGTAGGCGGGGTGCCCTCACCCAGACTAGTCTTCGCGAATAGCGATGGAATCGCACCCAGCACCTTCACGTCAGTCCTGCTCTCGTAGTTGCCCTTGTTGAGCACGAACGTATCCCGCTTTTTCGGCAGCTCGTCCATGATCATCACCTTGGTGATATTGTTGCTCGCGTTGTCACGCTTGCGGATCGCGGAGATGTGTTTGTTGAGCAGTGCGACGTAGGGCGCGTCGGGTTCGGTATCGCGGAAGAAGGGCAGCGCCTCGAGCAGACCGTTGAGATCGCGGCGATTGACGGCGGGCCGCGCGTGCGTGGCGACCAGATTGCCGGGGAGCTTCTGGGCGGCGGGCGAATCGACCACGGCCTTGCCCTCGGGGCGCGGGAATTTGATCAACTCAAAAGTCTCAATCTCCTTCGCGACGGCATCGATCGCCGCCTGCGCCTTCGACACTGCTTCGCGCTCCGCATCGGTCGACATGTCGAGCACGGGCACAATCGCGCCGCTGCGTCCGCCGCCGCCGCTCGCACTGCCGGTCTCGGACATCTGGTTGAAGATATCGTAGAGGGAAAAATAGTCGGTCTGCTTGATCGGATCGAACTTGTGATCGTGGCAGCGCGCGCAGGTGAAGGTGAGCCCAAGCCAGACGGTCGAGGTCGTGTCCACGCGGTCGAAAACATTTTCGACGCGGGTCTCCTCCGCGATGCGGCCGCCCTCGCCGTTGAACATGTTGTTGCGGTGAAAACCGCTCGCGAGCTTCTGGTCGCGGGTTGCCTCGGGCAGCAGATCGCCGGCGAGTTGTTCGACGGTGAACTGGTCGTAGGGCATGTTCGCGTTGAGCGCGTTCACGACCCAGTCGCGCCATGGCCACATCGTGCGTTCAGGGTCGCCCTGGAAACCGTTCGTGTCGGCATAGCGCGCGAGGTCGAGCCAGTCCCACGCCCAGCGCTCGCCGTAGCGCGGCGACGCCAGCAACCGATCGACGGCGCGGTCGTAGGCATCGGGCGCGACATCGGCGATAAACGCATCGAGTTCCGCCGCCGTCGGCGGCACACCCGTGAGATCGCGCGAGACGCGGCGGAGCAACGCCGCGCGCTCCGCCTCGGGCGCGGGAGTGAGTTTTTCACGTGCGAGCCGAGCGCGGACAAAGGCGTCGATCGGATTTTCGCTTTTGGAATCTCGTTTTTCGATTGCCGGAACTGGCGGCCGGGCCGGTGCCGAAAAGGCCCAGTGCGTGCCCCACGGCGCACCGGCCGCGATCCATCGTTTCAACAAATCGATCTCGGCGGGCTTGAGCTGCCGGCTCGACTCGCGCGGCGGCATCACCTCGTCCTCTTCCTTGCTCGAGATCCGCAGGTAGAGTTCGCTCGCGTCCGGTTTGCCCGGCACGACGACCGTCACATCTTCCCGCGTGCGAAACACTCCGTCCCGCTGGTCGAGCCGCAGCTTGGCTTTGCGGGAACCGGCGTCCGGACCGTGACAGCGGAAGCACGCGTCGGAGAGAATCGGCTGGATGTGCCGGTTGAAATCGATCGGCTCGGCCGCGTGGACGGCGCACGAGCCCGCGACCGCGAGTAGAGTGAGGACGAATTGGGGTGAGCTTGTCATTCTGAGCGTAGCGAAGAATCCCGCAGGAGATTCGATACGCCGCAGTGGAGCGAGTGTCCAAGTGGATTCTTCGCGGCGCGCAGAATGACAGGGATGAAAATCCGTCCTCATGTGAGAATACCTTTCACGACTTTGCCATGCACGTCGGTCAGACGGTATTGGCGGCCTTGGAATTTGTAGGTGAGCCGCTCGTGGTCGATGCCGAGCTGGTGGAGGATCGTCGCCTGCAGGTCGTGGATGTGGACGGGATTCTCGGTGACGTTGAAACCGAAATCGTCGCTCGCGCCGTAGGTCGTGCCGGGTTTGATGCCCGCTCCGGCCATCCAGAGCGAGAAGGCCTTGCCGTGGTGATCGCGGCCGTATTTTTCCCGGTTGGCGTCGCCCTGGGCGTAGGGCGTGCGGCCAAACTCTCCGCCCCAGATCACGAGCGTGTCGTCGAGCAGACCGCGCTGCTTAAGATCGCGGATGAGCGCGGCGCTGGGTTGGTCGACGTCCTTCGCGATGTTGGGCAGGCTGTCATGCAAACCGCCGTGGTGATCCCAGTCGCGGTGGTAGAGCTGGATGAAGCGCACGCCGCGCTCGGCGAGCCGGCGCGCAAGGAGGCAGTTGCGCGCAAACGATCCAGGCGTCGTGACATCGGGCCCGTAACTCTCGCGCACGTGCGCGGGCTCGCCGTCGAGCGCCATCAGCTCCGGCACGCTCGCCTGCATCCGATACGCCATCTCGAACTGGCTGATGCGGGTCTCGATTTCCGGGTCGCCGCTCTGCGCGTGCTGGAGGCGGTTGAGATCGGTGATGCCGTCGAGCATCGTGCGGCGACGCTCGCGCGTGATGCCGGGCGCGTCGTTAAGATAGAGCACGGGCTCGCCCGCACTGCGAAACTGCACGCCTTGGTGTCCGCTCGGAAGGAAGCCACTGCCCCAGAGCCGCGCGAGCAAACCCTGACCGGCGCGCTTCGAGTTCACCGACACGAGCACGACGAAAGATGGCAGGTTGTCGTTGAGCCGCCCCAGTCCGTAGTCGATCCACGCGCCCATGCTTGGCCGGCCAGGGAGCTGACTGCCGCTCTGGAAAAACGTAATCGCCGGGTCGTGGTTGATGGCCTCGGTGTGGAGCGAGCGGATGACGCAGATGTCGTCGGCGATCTCGCGCGTGTGCGGCAACAGATCGCTGATGCGCGTGCCGCATTTGCCGCCCGGTTGAAAGGCAAACTTGCTCGGCTGCACCGCGAGCCGCGCCTGCGATGCCACCATGCCCGTGATGCGCTGGCCGCGGCGGACGGAGTCGGGCAGGTCCTCGTTGAACCGCGCGCTGAGCAGCGGCTTTTCATCGAGAAGATCGAGATGCGAGGGGCCGCCGGATTGGAAGAGGCAGATAACGCGCTTCGCCTTCGCGGGGAAATGAGGCAGGCCCGGCAAGCCGGTGGACGAGGAAGAACTGACGGCAGGCGCGCCGAAAGCGTTTCCGCCGAAGACCTGTGCCAGCGCGGCCGCGCCGAGACCGAGTCCGGTCTGCGCGAGAAAATCGCGGCGCGTGTGAATGGCTTCGTAGCGGTGGCAGGACATAAACGGGTAGGAGTGAACGCTAATCTCCGATCATCAGCAGGGCGCGGGAGCATTCGGAGCCGTGCGGCCCCGCCAAATCGGCGCGGCGCGGAGCAGTGATTCGTAGAATTTCATCAGCGAAGATTAGCGAGGATTAGCGTTCCAGCGGTTGGGTTCATTCAGTTCTTCGTGATCGTTTCGTCGAGACTTAGGATCATGCTCGCCACACTGGTCGCGGCGGCGAGTTCGGCGGGGTTGAGTGAAGCATCGGCAACAGTGGCCCCCACTTTCAGCAGCGTCCCGGCATCGTCTGGATTTGCGGCAAACTCCGCGCGCAACTTCGCGAACGCGGTGGTGAGCACGCGCGTCTCGGCGGCCGTGGCGCGGCGACCAGTGGCGCAGCGAAACGCGAAACCCACGCGCGCGGCGTCGTCGCCGGGCTCGCGCAACATCCGTGCGCCGAGATGGCGTGCGGCCTCGACGTTGCCGGGTTCATTCCAGAGCGTGAGCGCTTGGAGCGGCGTGTTGGTGCGCGAGCGGCGCACGGTGCAAAACTCGCGGTCAGGCGCGTCGAAGGTCGTCATCGCCGGGTGCGTGATCGTGCGTTTCCAGAACGTGTAGAGGCTCCGCCGATGAAGATCGCCGCCGGTGCTGAGGAGCCACTTGGCGCCGGGATAGTCGGCGCCGACGACGATCCCCTCGTAGAGTTTCTCCGGCTGATAGGGAAACACACTGGGCCCGCCGATGCGTGCGTCGAGCAGGCCCGCCACCGCGAGCGCCTGATCGCGGATCAGCTCAGCGGGGAGGCGGACGCGCGGGCCGCGCGCGAGCAGGCGGTTGTCCGGATCGCGCACGAGGAGCGCGGGGGTGACGGCGCTGCTTTGGCGATACGTCGCCGAGAGCACGAGGGATTTGAAGAGCGCCTTCACGTTCCAGCCGCCGTCGACGAAATCGCGCGCGAGAAAATCCAGCAACTCGGGATGACTCGGCCATTCGCTCTGCGAACCGAAATCCTCCAGCGTTTTCACGATGCCGGTGCCGAAGAGCTGCGCCCAAAAACGGTTCACGACCACGCGCGCGGTGAGCGGGTGCTGGGGCTGGGTGAGCCAGCGCGCGAGCCCGAGACGATTGCGCGGCGCGCCCAGCGGCCACGGCGCGAGCAGCGTCTCCGGCGCGCCCGGCTCCACGGGATCAGCGGGCGCATCATAGCGGCCGCGGGACAGGACAAACGCCGCGCGCGGTTCCGGCAGCTCTTGCATCACCATCGCGGTCGGCAGGCTGCGGCCGAGCGCGAGGTGCGCCTCCCAAATTTCGTTTCGCCGGGAAAACTGTTCGCGGCCCGCGCCACTGTCGGCGAGCAGGAGTTCGCGCAACGCACCGCCCTGCTCTGCCAGATCAACGGTCGTGAGCAGTTCCGTGCGGATGGCCGCGCGTGAGATCGCGCCGGTGAAGCCGCGCAGCGCGCGCAGCTCGCCGCGCCAGGGCGCACTGTCCTTCGCGTTGTCGCGGCCGACGAGGAAGTCGCGTCGCGGTGGCTCGGCCTGCAAGCCGTCGTAGAGCGCCCGCGTCGCGACCTCAGTCCCATCCACGAAAATCCGCAGCGCCGCGAGATTCCGCCCGCCCGAATAGCTGACGGCGACGTGCCGCCACGATCCCGCGTGAAGCGCGGCGGCCTCCGAGCGCACCACGAGCGCGTAGGCGGGATAGCGCGAGCTGAGCCGCACCTCGATCTCGCCGTCGATCAGGCGGACTTCGCTGCCCTTGGCATACTGCGCGTCGGCCGCGGAACCCTTGTAGTCGATCGCGGAGAGGAGCGCGACATCGCGCGGGTTTTCGGCGTCGGGCCGCAGCCAGAATGAAACGGTCGCGCCCGCTTTCCCCCCGAGGTCGAGCTTCGCAGAGGGGATGGTCTGCGTTGCGCGATCGGTGGGCGGAGTTTCGTAAGGAGTGAGCAACGGGGCTCCCTTCGCGGCGGCCTCTGCGATCTCGCGGGCGGCGCGCGCCTCCGCGATGAGCGCCTCGGCGCGGGCACTCAGGTCCGCGGTGAGCCGCCACGCCGCCCGCGGTGCGCGGAGCTTCGCGTCGAGCGCCGCAAGTTCACGCTCCTGCGTCGCGAGCGCGGCCTGCTGTTCCCGCGTCGGCGCGGGAATCATCGGCACGGCGTTGGCGACGCGGCCGTCTTCGCCGTGCTCGGGCACGTTGTTGAAAAACGCGAACAACCGGTAGTAGTCGCGCTGCGTGACGGGATCGAATTTGTGATCGTGGCAGCGCGCGCACTCCATCGTGAGCCCGAGCCACACCGTGCTCAGCGTCCGCACGCGGTCAGCGACATACTCGACGCGGTATTCCTCCTCGATGATGCCGCCCTCCGAGCTAATCACGTGGTTGCGCCCGAAACCCGTCGCGATGCGCTGGTCGAGCGTGGGTTTGGGCAAGAGATCGCCCGCGAGTTGTTCCGTGATGAAGCGATCATAGGGCAGATTCGCGTTGAACGCCTCGATCGCCCAGTCGCGCCAGCGCCACATCGTGCGCGTCGAGTCGTTGTTGAAACCGTGCGTGTCCGCATACCGCGCCGCATCAAGCCAGTCGATCGCAAGGCGCTCACCGTAGTGCGGTGACGCGATCAGCCGGTCGGCCGCGGCGACGTAAGCGCGCTCGCCGCGCTTTGCGACATCGGCGGCAAAGGCGTCGAGTTCCGTCGGTGTCGGCGGCAGCCCAACCAAGTCCAAACTAGCGCGACGCAACCACGCTTCGGGAGTGCATTCCGCCGCCGGTTTCAGACCTTCGCGTTCCAGCCGCGCGAGGATGAACCGATCGATCGGACCACGCGTCCAGCGCGCGTCGCGCACGACGGGCAGGCCCGGCCGGCGCGCCGGCTCAAAGGCCCAGTGCTTCTGATAATTCGCACCCTCGGCGATCCATTGCCGGAGCAGCGCGGCTTGCGCGGGCGTGACCGCCTTGTGCGACTCGGCGGGTGGCATGTGCTCGCTGGCGTCCGTCGACGCGATGCGGCGCAGCATTTCGCTTTCGTTGGGCTTGCCCGGCACGATGGCGGCGATGCCGTCGCGCGCGAGCGTGGCGCTCTCGCGCTCGTCGAGCCGGAGCTTGGCCTCGCGCTTCGTCGCATCCTGCCCGTGGCACTGAAAACAGTTTTCCGAAAGGATCGGGCGGATGTCGCGATTGAACTCCAACGGCGCCGCGACCGCGACCGCGGCGGCGGCGGCCAAGGGAAGCCAAAGCGAAAAACGAAGGGTGGCGTTCAACCGGGGCATGACAGGCGAAGTATGGCAGAGAGGCAAGAAGCAGGCTTTGACCGCAGCCGCGAGTTTTTGTAATTAACGCGCACCGTGCCGCCGCGCTCCTCCCTCGCCACCTCTCCGGGAAACGACCTGCTCCGCCGGGCCGCGAATCCGATCGTCCTCGCCGAACTCTTCGACGTGCTCCCGCAAATTTATCTGTTCGTGAAGGACCACGCGCACCGCTACCAGAAAGTCAGCCGGAGTCTTTTTGCGATGCACGGCTGCACGGCGGAGGCCGAGATGATCGGCCGGACCGACTTCGACTTCAATCCACCCGCCCTCGCCGCGCAGTATGTAGAGGAGGATCGCCGCGTGATGGAAACGCGCCAGCCACTGATCGATCAGGTGTGGCTCGTGCAGAGCGCGGACGGCATGCCGCGTTGGTATGTTTCGAGCAAGTTCCCCGTGTTCGGATCGCGCGGTGCGGTCATTGGCATCGCGGGTGTGATGCGGCTCTACGACCACGCCGGCCAGGCGCCAGGAGAATATCGGCGGCTCACGCGGGCCTGCGAATTTGTTCTCGCGAACTACGCCCAACCGATCGCGATCAAGGACCTCGCCGCGCGGGCGCATTTGTCGGTGAGCCAGCTCCAACGCGAGTTCCAGCGGCTGTTTGGGATGAGCCCCGGCGACTACATCCTACGCGTGCG
>JANOAF010000190.1:0-2791 GCA_031411015.1 Opitutaceae bacterium
CCTCGGCGGCGACCCAGTCTTCGTGGCGTGCGTAAAGTTCGCCGCGGTCAAGGTAGAGCGCGGCCTCACCCGGAG
This sequence comes from Opitutaceae bacterium, assembly GCA_031411015.1. Classification (GTDB taxonomy): domain Bacteria; phylum Verrucomicrobiota; class Verrucomicrobiia; order Opitutales; family Opitutaceae; genus ER46. The sequence continues at coordinate 76 of JANOAF010000190.1, forward strand.
AGGCGGCGATCGCGGAGTTCAGCCGAGCGAGGGCGTCTTCGATCTCCGGGTGCGCGCGCGTGCTCAGGTCGGAGAGGCCGGTGAGCATTAGGGCGAGCATGAGATGACGCACGCGCCGACTTGAACGAAAACACATCATGGGGGCAACGCCACGCATGACGGTCGCGAAAACGTTACGTTTCGCGCGGTTCAGGTATTGAATCGGAACAACGCCACATCGCCGTCGGCGAAGACGTATTCCTTCCCCTCGAGCCGGTATTTCCCCGCATCGCGCGCGGCCGCCACACTGCCGAGGGTGGTGAGATCTTTGTAGGAGACGACCTCGGCTTTGATGAAACCCTTTTCGAAATCGGTGTGGATGACGCCCGCGGCCTGCGGGGCTTTCCAGCCTTTCTTAATCGTCCAGGCGCGGACTTCCTTTTCCCCCGCGGTGAAGTAGGTCATCAGCCCGAGCAGCGCGTAGGTGCCCTTGATGAGCGAAGACACACCGGAGTCATCGACGCCGAGATCCTTGAGAAACGCCTTCGCCTCGTCGGCCGGGAGATCGATGAGCTCGCTTTCGATCTTCGCACTGATTGGGACGTAGGCGGCGTCGTGGTGCGTGCGCACGAATTCTGCGACTTTCTGGACGTAGGGATTCTGCTCCGCGGTCGCGAGATCGCTCTCGGCGACGTTGCAGGCAAAGAGCACGGGCTTCGCGGTGAGAAGTTGGAAGAGTTTCATCAACGCCTTTTCCTCGGGCGTGGCGACGAGCGTGTTCGCGGTCTTGCTGGCGTTGAGGTGCGGCTCGAGTTTGTGGAGCAGCGCGAGCTCGATGATCGCTTCCTTGTCGCCGGCCTTGGCGTTTTTCTGGGTCTTGATGATGCGCTTCGAGACGGCATCGAGATCCGCGAGGACGAGTTCCGTCGTGATCACCTCGATATCGCGGATCGGATCGACGCCACCCATGGTGTGAACGATGTCGTCGTCCACGAAGCAGCGGACGACCTGCACGATGGCGTCGACCTCGCGGATCGTGGCGAGAAACTGATTGCCGAGGCCCTCGCCCTTGCTCGCGCCGGCGACGAGCCCCGCGATGTCCACAAATTCAATCGCGGCGGGCACGACGACCTTTGTTTTCGCGATGGCTTGGAGAACGTAAGCGCGCTCGTCGGGCACCACGACGACGCCGACATTGGGATCGATCGTGCAGAACGGATAGTTCGCCGCCTCCGCCTTGCGCGAACGAGTGAGGGCGTTGAAGAGAGTGGACTTGCCCACATTGGGCAGACCGACGATGCCAGCTTTGAGCATAAGGGTCGGACGTTCTCAGCCGGTGCGTGGTGCGGTCAACGGAAAAGGCCGGTGGCCGTAGTCAGCCGCGCTGCTGCAGGCAGAAAAATTCGATCAATATCCGTGCGTGGTCGCTGGCTCGGTAGCTGCCGCTAACGAAAGTGCGGTTCGTGGTGACATTGCATCCGAGGCCGGGCTTGCACCTTTGGGTGCGGCAGCCATCGTCTGACCCATGTCAACCACGCTTGAGGCAGTTTACGAGGACGGGCATCTGCGCTTGGCGAGTCCACTGCCGCTGCCCAATCATGCGCGTGTGACGGTCACGGTGCAGACGCCGGATATTGATGCGGAGCGGCAGGCGTGGTTAAGGGAGTCGGAGGCCGCACTGGTGAAGACATGGGGCAATCCGGCGGACGATGTCTTCAATGCCTTGCTCAAGAAATGAAGTCGTTTTGCTGCCGGTGCCGTTCAGCGATTTGAGCAGCCGCAAGGTGCGGCCGGCCGTCGTGATCGGCCGTGAGGCGCGGTATGGCGATTTGTTCATCGTGCCCATCACCTCACAAGGAGTGAACATGGATATTCCTCTGCTCGATTGGCAAAGCGCCGGTCTGAACGTGCCATGTGGCATCAAGGCGCAACTCGCCACCGTGTCGGAATCACTCGTGCTCAAGGCCGTGGGCCGGCTCTCGAAGCGGGATCAGGCTGCCCTCGACCAGCGCTTGCGCAGTTGGTTGAGCCTGTAGTCAAGCGGCTGCGCGACAGCCAACCTCACGCACCCGCCAGCGCGTTCGCTGTGTTCAGGTGTTCGACGCCGGTGTATTTCTGCGATTGCTCGTCGGCGTGATAGCTGGAGCGGACGAGGGGGCCGCTTTCGACGACGCCGATGCCGAGGCTGAGGCCGAAATTTTTCCAGTGGATAAATTCCTCCGGCGGGGCCCAACGTGAAATGGGTAGATGCTTCGGGCTCGGCTGGAGATACTGGCCGATGGTGAGGATGTCGGTGCGGTCGGCGGCGATGTCGCGGAGCGTCTGCTCGACCTCGGGCTGCTCTTCGCCGACGCCGAGCATGATGCCAGTCTTGGTGGTGAACCCGCGGGCCTTGGCATGGCGGAGCACAGAGCGCGAGCGGTCGTAGCGGGCCTGCACGCGCACGGGTTTCTGGAGGCGCTCGACGGTCTCGAGGTTGTGGTTAAAAATGTCAGGCTTCGCATCGAGCACGAGGTCGACGTGCGCGGTGTTGCCCTTGAAGTCGGGCGTGAGCACCTCGATCGCGGTGTGCGGGTTGAGGTGGCGGATGGCGCGAATGGTGGCGGCCCAGACGCTCGCGCCGCCGTCGGCGAGTTCGTCGCGGGCGACACTCGTGATGACGCAGTGCTTGAGATTCATCTTCGCCACGGCGTCGGCGACGCGCGCGGGCTCGCCGAGATCGAGTTCGGTGGGACGA
>JANOAF010000191.1:0-2392 GCA_031411015.1 Opitutaceae bacterium
TCGAACGGCTTGTCGGCGTTGAACGCGTCAATCACGTAGTCGCGATAGCGCCACGCGTGCATGGTGATGTTGTTGCGGTCGCCGCCGGTGGATTCGGCGAACCTCGCCACATCGAGCCAGTGCCGTCCCCAGTGCTCGCCGAAGTGCGGCGTGCGGAGCAGCGCGTCCACGAGGCTGGCGACGGCCTTTTGGTCCAGCGCGCCCGGCGCAGGGTTGATCAACTTCGTCCAATGCTCGACCGCTTCGGGCGACGGCGGCAGACCGAGCAGCACGAAAAACAACCGCCGCACGAGCACCGCCGCGTCGGCGTCGCCGACGGGTTTGAGGCGCTTCGCTTCGAGCCCGGCTTGCACGAAACGATCGATGTCGGTGCGCGCCCAACCCGCGCCACTGACGACAGGCGGCTTCGGTTTTGTGAGCGGCTGGTAGGACCAAAATGCGCGGCCCTTCTCGACATCCACCGCTGTCTTCACCGGCACAGAGGCGACGGTCTTTGCCGAGCGCGGATCGGGCGCGCCCATCTCGATCCACCGGCGCAAGTCTGCAATCACCGCATCCGGCAGCCGTCCTTTCGGGGGCATTTGCACGTCTTTGTCTTTCGAGGTGATGGCTTGAAAGAGCGCGCTTTTTTCCAGCGAGCGCGGCACCACCGCTGGCCCCGATTCGCCGCCCTTGAGCAGCGCCTCACGCGAGTCCACCCGCAGCCCGCCCTTGGTCTTGCCCGACTCGGCGGAGTGGCATTCGTAGCAATACTTCGCCAGCGCCGGCCGCACGCGCGACTCGAAGAAAGCGATGCCTTCACGGTCGGCATCCGCCGCCTGCGCGATGGAGGCGGCTGCAAGCGCGGTGACGAGCAGACGATTCATGTCACCCTTGCAGATGCGCACGAGCCGCCGGCGTGGACAAAAAAACTTTTTTGTCCGCATCCGCGCCGCGGCTGCATCGCATTATCGAAGCCAGCACGAAGTCGCGGCAAGTGACCGCGGACCGGTGCCGGCCAAGAAAAACACAAACACACAAAATGATCAAAACACTCACGGTGCTCGTTCTCGCGAGCGCTCTCACCATCACGGCAAACGCAGCCCCCGGCGGAAAAGGCAAAGGCAAGCGCGGACAGCGCGGACAAGTCCCTGCTGAACTGCTGCAGAAGTATGACAAGAACAACGACGGCAAGCTCGACGAGCAGGAGCGCGCCGCCGTGAGCGAAGAAGACAAGGCCAAGCTCGGCCATCACGGCAAACGCGGAGGAAAGGGCAAGGGGAAGTAGGCGGAAGCGAATCGCAGCGCTGTAGCCGGCCGCGCGAGGGCCGGCTACAGTCCGCGGCGGCACATGAAGATGAGCGAGCAGACCCAGCGAATCACCGCGCAGTTTCTTGCGGACCGCCATCGGCTGATGGCGTTCATCCACGGCCTGCTCCGCGATCCGCAGACCGCGGAGGATGTCTTTCAGGAAGTGTGGCTGAAACTTTCCACTGAACTTGAAAAGGGCACGGAGATTCAAAACCCGCCCGCGTGGTGCCGCACCGTGGCGCGCAATCTCATCCTCATGCACTGGCGATCGCAGAAGAACTCGAAGGTCGTCGTGGACAGCTCGCTCATCGAATTCCTCGACTTCGTGGAGCAGGCGTTTGCAGAGAATGAAACCGTGAACGAGACTGGCCCCGAACGCCGCGCCGCGCTGTCCGAGTGCATGCGCGCACTTCCCGAAAAATCACGCCAGCTCATCGCGCTGAAATACGAGCGGGCGCTTTAGCTCAAGGACATCGCCGCCGCCGTCGGTCAGTCCGCCGACGCAGTCATCAAGGCGCTCGTGCGGCTGCGGCAGGCGCTCGCGACCTGCGTGGAAAAGAAACTCAAGCTTCAGGAACTCGGCCTGTGAACCGCCTCGACGAACTCATCGTGAAGTGGGGCGACGCCCCGTTGTCCGACGCTGAACGCCGCGAGTTCAACGCGCTCCTGGCCGCGCCCGAGGCGCGTGCGCGGCTGGCGAAGGAGTTTCAATTCGATCTGCTCGCCCGCGAAACACTGCGGCAACAGTCGGCGGAGGCGGACGCGCACGCCTCGGCAGATGCCTTTTCGACGATTGAATTGAAAGAGCCGGGCATCGGAATCCGGGAGTTCCGATGGCCCGAGTTCATCCTCAGCTTCTTCCGAAGCTTCGCGCTGCGCGCAGCGTTGGCAATTGCCGTGGTAGCCGTGGCGGCCTGGCTGGTTCTGCGGCCCGACCCGATCGCGATGGTGCTCTCCGCTGACAGCCGTGGCGTGACCGTCGAACGGCGAAATGAGATGCTCCCGCAAGTCGCGGGCGGGTTTGTGCTCAAAGCGGGTGACAAGGTCATCCTGTCCGACTCTGGCAAGGCGGAGCTCGCCAATCATGCACAGACCGTCGTCG
>JANOAF010000192.1:0-10003 GCA_031411015.1 Opitutaceae bacterium
ACGTTGATCAGCCGCGGCGTTGAAACGAGAAAGGTGTTGCCGGGCGTGGCATCGTAAATTTCCGCGAGCGTGATGCCAGTGGTGCCGCCGACGCCTGCGATTTGCACGGTGTAGGCCCCGGCGTTTAGCGCGGGGCTGTAAAGCGCCGCATCGCGACCAGCGGCCGCGCCAAAAGCGAACGCCCCCACCTCGGAGCCGATCGCGGTAACTTGGGCGTCGCCATTCCGGTTGTCGTTCGACGCGACCACGGTGGTGCCGGAGAAAACGCTCAACGCCGGATCGACGAGAAATCCCGGCACGCCGAAGACCGCGAGCGTCGGGCCGGCCCCGCGAATGAGCAGCGGTTTTGGACCCGAGGTGTTCGCACCGCCGATGACGAAGCTGACGATGAGGGTCTGCGCACCCGTGCCGGCGTTGGTGCTGATCGAGAGGTTGGTGAGGCGGCCGGCGGTGGAGACTTTTCAGAGGGGCGGACCGAAGTCGTCGAACTCCAGTGGAACGGATGATCAAAAGGCGCCGCGGGGAAGCGCACCCTCGCAGTGGCAGGAAACCGGAAGCCCCGCGGCGGTCCCGGACGAGAGTCGCGGTTAAGGGGTCCTTGGCTTCACTTCGCGATAGCCGGCGGGCACCGCGAACATCGCCGGCGGCACGTCACCCCGCGAAATGCTTTTCACTTCATCGGTCAGCACGAGCAGTGTCATCTGACGCGGCGGCGCGTTCTTATTCTGATCGATACTGTCCACGCGCTTGCTCACATCCTCTGCGGCGTTTTTGAGCGCGCGCATGAATCCGCCGAATCCCGACGGCGGCTTCTCCGCCGGCGCGGCCTCCACTGATTTCGCTGCGGCCGACGCCGCGGCGCCCTTGAGCGCCAACTGGCGATCAAAGGTCATGTTGATGGGAACGAGGATCGCATGGGTCGCACTGCGCAAGGGCGTGCCTGGCACCTTCTGCATTTCTTTCCCCGCTGCTTCAAAGCCGTCTTTGAAGCGCGGGTCCGACGCGAACACGGCCTGCAAGCCCCGCGCTTGCGAGCGGAACTCGCGGCCGAGTTTCTGCGAGAGCAACTGATAGAACGCGGTGAAGGCCGGCGCCTGCGGCGCATTTTTCGCGATCCATTGGTCGAGCAGGAGCACCATGCTCCCGACCGGCTCGGTCTTCTCTCCCGCCGGCGTGGCCTCGGCCTCGAGTGTGATGGTGATGAAGAGGCGCTCCGCGTCGTAACCAACCACTTTCTCGCGCTGGCCGGTCCGGTCCACCTCAACCCGATACTTCAACTTGACGTCATCTTTTTTCCCGGCCGACGCGGGGTCGGCCTTTGCCACGTCCTTCGCCCGTGACTTTTCCGCCGAGACGCGAGCCTGTTCCATCGCCGCCGCCATTTCGGCAAACGTCATCGATGAATAGGTCTTCTCCTTGTGATCGATGTCGATGACGCGCCCCGCGTCCAAGTCGTAGATCGTGCCTAACCGGGCGCTGTCGGTTCGGAGTCGGTGCCCTTGGAGATAGTTGGTGGTGGCGATGTCGCGCAGGCTGGTGCCGGTCATACGGGCGGCGAAGCCCGCCACGGAGCCGAGCGCGCCCTCGATGCGGGTGTCGACGACACTTTCAACGGTAAATCCCTGGCCAACTATTGGGACGGGGAGGAGCAGGGCGGAAACCACCAGAAGATTTCGACGGAGGTTCTTCATCGAGCCACAGGCTGATGCGAGCGGGCGCGTCGCGTCGACCTCTATTAGTTGCTCGGTCGCGCGTGAACTCGGCACTCTCACGTCCCATGTGTCGCCTTCCCGCGACGGTGGCTTTGTCCGGGAGCTTGGGAGCGATTGCGCCAAGACTGCGGAAGTCGAACGCGGCCGACTAATGGCCGCCGCGCTGCGAGCCGACGATGAGGAGCGCGACGAATCCAACGACGACGGCGACGATGGCGGCGATGATCCAGCCGCTGTAGTCCCGGCGTTCCGTCCATTGCAGCGAGGTCGCCCCCATGCGCTGCAACTGCACGATCCGGCTGCCCAGCGACGGATGAAATCCGAAGATGAAGTTGTGGCGCGTGGCCGCACCTTTTGCGTTGTCCGCCGGCTGTGCCAAAACCGCAGTGGCGGCAGCCGTTTGGCGGACACGTTCCTTGAAATCCTGGGATGCGGCCTTGATGTCCGTCACCCGCGCGTGAAACCGGTCGAGTTGGCGGGCCCCGGCCGCTTCGTTGCCGACGATGAAAGCCAACTCGGACCAGCCGGCATTCGGAACGGTGTGAGCGAGGGCATACAAATGAATCAACGCCGAGCCGAGCCCATCGGGATTTCGGGTCAGCTGCACCGCCGTCGCATCCGCCAGCCGGCGCCGTGAGCGCAAGACCAAGGCGACGAGCGGCCCGAGGATGAAGATTGACGCCAAGCCATAGACGATTCCCGCCGCGAGCCGCAGCATGATCAATGGCAGGAGCGGAAAAAGAAGCAGGGCCCCCAACACACTCCGGACACTCTTCTCGTCGCCAATGAACTTCTGCATGAAGACGGTCAGCGCGACGACACCTTCCGGTTGCAGACTCGCGGTCAGGGCGTCACCGACTTCGTCGCCGTTTTCGGCCGTGTTGTCGGTGGCAGGGCGCAGCGCGTAGCGGATGAGGAGGGCAATGGCGTGGCGCGAGCGAGCGCTGAACGGCAAATCCAGCAGCGTGACCGCCAGCCCCATCAGGTAAAACGTGCGCAGCATCGCGGCCATGAGGCGCAGGTCCCCATTGATGACGCTGGCCAACAGGTGCCCGACGACGCCCTGCGTTTCGTCGCGATTGAGCTGGTTCAACATCTCGCGCGACACCAGCACGTGCGCGCCTTCGGGTTTCACTCCGACCGCCGCCGCATTGATCTCGGGCCCGTCGAACAACATTACCGTGGGCACGGGCGCGGTCGCCGCGATGGCCATTTCTTCCGCGATGTTGACGAGCTGTTTTTCCTCCGGGTCCAGGAGATTGGGCGCACGCGCGCCGAGGCGCGTGATGAGACCGACGGACGGGTCGCGCGCAAAAATGCGCCGCACGAAAAGCCACAGCGCGGCCGTAAACAATGCCGCGACGATGGACACCGTAGTGACTCCGCCGGCGTTTTGGACGGCGTGATCGAACGCGCGTTCGAGCCGGCGCGGCAGCAGCCCACTCAAGAGAATCGCGTAGAAGTTAACCGCAAGAATCAGCAGAAAAGCAAAACTCCAACACATCGCGAGGCCCACGGTCCCGGTGGGGATGGCCCACAACATAGCCTGTTTGCGCCGCCGTGCTTGCTCCTCGTAAAACGATACCCGGTTCACACCGGGAGAAGCCGAGACATCGCCGCCTTTGGATTCCGAGGTCACAGGGTCGAAAGATCATGCCAAACTAGGCGGGTGGTTGGGGGCGCATCCGGGTCCGAATGCGGACGGACAAGCAAGGAGTCGCGACGACGACCGTTTTAACTTACGCCGGTCTTTCCGTAGGTTGGACGGCGCCGGATTCCGACGGGTTGAAATGTTTTCGTGACCGTCATTGCGCGACACAGGCCATGGGTCTGTTCGCTGTCAAATTGGAATGGTATCGCGCGCTTGCCCGACTACCTCGTGCGTGAGCCGAAGCTCCCTCCACCCGAGGAAGTCCGGTCGAGAAGGGAACTCGAACGCTACGCTATGGAAAAATACCTCGGTCCCGAGAATGGCTTCGAACGCGGGGGGGGGGGACCTGTTCACGTTGTTCGAAAATCTCCCAAAGCTCGGCTCAGGAGATTCTGCGAGTCGCGACGGCAAGGAAACCGATCCTTCAGGGGGCGGGCCGGGTGGGGTATGTCGTGCTCGCTTTTGTCAAATCCACCCGTGCGCGGCGTATCCGCCATTTCCTCGCGGCCACCCGAACCGGCCACACCACCGCGCCCTGATAAATCACCAGCGCAAGGACCATTCCCGCGCCTGCGTAGAAAAGGCCCTCCAGCGTCACTGGCACCGCCGGCTTAAATGCCGTCCAAGTCCCGGCCATAATATCCGGATCGGCATGTCGGAGGAAAGCCCAAGGCCGCTCCCAAAACGTCGCTCCTTTCAGCGCGTCCGAGGCCAGCCGTAGCTCCTGCACGCGAGCCTCGGTCTCCACGATTACGGCGCCAAGTCTTGCCACGGGCTCCGCGGCCTGCGCCCGCGTCGTCGCGATCAGCTCAGCCAACGTGATGCCACTTTCGTGCGCCACCGCCTGAAACCGCGCGAGCTGCATGATCGCCTCGTCCAAATGCCCGCCCAACCGCTGCAAGTATTGCTGATAAAACTCCGGCGCCTGCGACAAGCCCACCGCGCCCGCCACACAGAGCACACGGTCGAGCAAGGTCTCACCGAAACGGCTGATCGGGCGCAGTGGAGTAAGCCAAGGAGATGCCATGTCGTCACGTTTGACTGGAGGGAAAATGGATGTTCTGGCCTTGAGCTTAGAGGGGTTTAGCGGCGGGTCAAAAGTCATAAAGGCTGTTCCGAACCTTGGTCCTCACCGGGAAATTAGGCGCAGTCGCCGTCGCCCATCCCAGCAAGTCCGCATCCTCAGCTGAGACCGGCCAGATTCGCGGCCGAACTTACCAAGCGGAGGGACATTTCGTTCCAGACTTTCACGATCTGACTCAAACCTCCGGCCCACTTGCCGTCAACCGACGAGGTGAAATTCCACTCGGGTGCGTCGGCCTCTACGCCGAGTCAGCAGACGGTAAGGCCTGAGCGCGCCCGCTGGCCCGAACACCGGTTTGGGATTGGCGGCATCACTTCTGCGTGATTCCGACGCCCGCTCAACTGCGCGGCTGAGCCACCGGTCGCCGCGCCAATGGCCAGGCCGCGAGCGCCCCCAGGCCACCGCCCGCCCAGACATCGAGCGCGACGTGCTGCCCGGTCGCGAGCGTCGAGTAGGCGATGCCGAGGGCCCAGAGAACATTGCCCGCGCGCACCGCCACACCGGCCCCGATCACGCGCAGCACCCGCCGGATGCACCCGGCCGCAAACACCGCGAACGCCACGTGCAGCGAGGGACACGCGTTACCCGCCGCATCCACCGTTTTCAGATACGCCAGCGAAGGATGGGCCGAGCTATCGACGTCCATTGGCGGCACCGCCGTGGGCCAAAAGAAGAAAATCGTGAGCCCGACGACACTCATCGCGATCGCCGCGAGCGCCTGCGCCCACAGTTCGGCGCGCTCCTTCAACAACACAAACGCGAGCGGCACATAGACCCACAGCGAAAAATAAATCGGCAGTGCCTCCGCCCGAATCGTCACCAGTCCGTCCATCCACGTGAGCGGCATCACCTTGACCGGAAACTGCGGATGCCTCAGCAGGTAAAAATAGGCAGCGAAGAAAAGCGAGATGCCCAACGTCAGGCCCACCGTTTTGACCGCCCAGAGCGCCCGCAACCGCACGCCCACTTCGTGCACGACGCTGCCGCGGCTGGTAGTTTCGGAGTGATTCATGGGCGCGCCCGACTACGCGCCCGCACCACGCCCGCCGCAAGCTCCATGCGGCGCGCTCGCTTCACCGCGTGAGACACGACGGATGCGAAAGCTCGAATGTTTTTCGGGTGACCGCCGTCGAGGTCGCAACGCTCGTCGCGGGGTTGGCGATGATCGTGCGGCCTTCCTCCTCCAGGTTTACACGCAACGCGCTTCTGAATTTTCTGCCGTCCCACTGACCGCAAGGAGACTGGCTCTAGCTGTGGAGCGGTCGCACGAATCCCTATGAGAGTAATTAGCCGCGCTGCGGCTGGCTTACGCGCCGGTTAAGAATCACCTGCTTCGCGTCCTTTCGCGCGGTGAATCGGCGCAGAAACGCGGCCGACCTTGAGCTGCTTCCGGTGCGATGCGTTCACCCCGGCGGCGCTCTGCTGTCGCACTCAGATCTCCGGGGTTTGTTGGTTTAGGTGAGGGGATTCGACAACCAAGGAGCTCCCATCAAGGAGGGCCAAGCGGTGAGCGCCGAGCTGCCATCGAAGCCGCCGTGAGGCGGCTGCAAAATTCGAAGCGAGCGAATCTACGTCGGGACGGAATAAAGGGCACGAGCGCCCCCTCCCATTATATCCAGTGTTGGAAAACAATCGCACTATCGAACTCACAAAATGAAAAAATCTCCATTCACCTCTCGCGGCATTGCAGCCTGCTTTGCCGTTGTCGGATTCATCGGCGCGCCGAGCGCTTCCTTCGCAGACAACAAACCGACGTCCGCGATCGTGTTCGTCGAAAGCAATCGTGCGGTCGACAATTCGATTCTAGCATACGAACGCGATCCCAACGGGAAACTACAGCTCGTGCAGGAATATCCCACGGGAGGAAAAGGGATTTTCGATGCTTCGCTCGCACTGGGGCCGTTCGACTCGGATCAAAACATCACTGTCAATGCCGAGCATACGTTGCTGTTCGCTGTCAACGCAGGCTCAAACACCATCGCAGTTTTCCAGATCGGTGCGAATGGTTCGCTGCAACCGGTTGCCGGATCTCCATTCCCGTCGGGCGGTATCAATCCAGTCAGCGTTGGGTTGGCGAAGGATACGCTCGTGGTCGTCAACAAGGCCATGGACCCCAATCAGCCCGGACTGAATCAACCGAATCACGCGAGCTTTCATGTCTCACCGAGCGGTGTGCTGAGCGGACCGATCTCGACGATTACAGCTCCGATCGGGAGTTCGCCTTCGCAGGCAGCAATAAGCCCCGGAATGCGACTGGCCTTTGATGCCCAGTTCATGGGAGGAGCGTTGCGGTCACTCATGGTTGAAGGTTCGGGCCAACTCACGCCAGTGGAGACGCAACCCCTGCCGGATTCGGCGTTTGTCGGCTCAGCGGCGCCGCACTTCCCCCTTGGAATCGCGCTGCATCCGAAACAACCGGTGCTGTATGTTGGATTCGTTACAATAGATCGGCTTGGCGTTTATTCTTATGACGGCGCTGGTCATCTCACGTTTGCGCGGACCGTCGCTGATTCGGGTGCCGCTCCCTGCTGGGTAAAGGTCAACGGCCTGGGAAGCCGGGCTTACGTTTCCAACACAGGCGACTCTAGCATTTCAGTCTATGATATCACCGCGCCCCTCACGCCGATTCAAATTCAGAAATTGAAGCTGCGTGGAACGGGGAGTTCATTCCAAATGGATTTGGATCCACAGGAGGACTATTTATACGTAGTCACGCAACGCGCCGATCCTTCGACGCCGTTGGGTCAGGGCAACACGCTCCACGCGTTGAAGATTAAACCGAATACATTGGAGCTGAACGAAACCGGTGCTTCTCCCGTGATCCTGAACCTCCCTGTGGGGACACGCCCGCAGGGGCTCGCGACAGTCCAGTTGAGATAACTCGGGTTGATTCGAAATTCGCCGGTGCCCTGACGTCGGCACCGGCGATACTGTATACAACAATAGAGAATAACGCTCGACGCGAAACGGGGGGAAGGATGAGCGGACGTCTTGACGGCTTATACACACGATTCTCGACGGCTATGCGCGATCATGGCAAAGATTCGCCCAGAATCAGAGGCGAGGAAAGCACGACACCGTTAGGACGGTGGGAACGAGTGAACCAAGGGTGAAACCCAGCGGCTAAACTTCGTGCGGGATATAACGCTGCGGGATGGAATGGCCTGCCGGCTTGGGGGCATTGGCGATGACGCTCAGCCCGCCGCACCGACGGCGATAGGCATCGGTATGGACGAGGCTGATTACGTCGAAAGGATCTCCACTAGCATCCGTTCTCAAGGCGCGTCATGCCAAATTGGAAACGGCAAAGCCCAAGAGCGACAAAGCGGTGCGAGAGAAACTCTGTGTCGGCCTAGCGTGGCATGTCATCGTAGACGGGTGGCGGATCCGCATCGGCCGCACCACGCCCGCAAAGCCGGGCCTGAAATGATTTGGCCCACCGCCTACGTCTTGCGTGGCAAAGCGCCCGTCGCCACGCCCGCCAGCGCGAGCACCCGCGGATCGCCGTGCTGCGCCGCGATGCGAGTGCCTCGGCCCGGATGAATTTCTGCGAGGTATCCCAAGCGCCCGAGGATCAACTCAGCCGCATCCCGTGGCGCGCGATGAAAGGCAGCCGCGCACCGTTTCCGGAGCGGGCGACGGCGGGGTATTTGGATGGCGACCGGAAATAACTTCCCGCGTTAGGCAGTGTTTTTGAAATAATCCTGCCGTGTGTATCAATATAATGACTACTTGTTGCTTGCTGCACCGCCGGTGGCCGGTCCATATTCATCTGTGAACCAACAAATAAGGTTCGTTCTGAGTGACCGGCACTGGGACGAGCTAAAAAAATTAACGACCATCGGGCGAGCCTGAGCGGTCCGCACCGGCGTGGGCGCAAATGTCCGAAGCAGCGGCTCAGGATTGAAGCGATCCTCTGGATCATGCGCACCGGGGCACCCTGGCGGGATCTGCCGGCCGGCTTTGGCCCCTGGCAGAGTGTCTATTCGGCCTTCCGCCGCTGGAGCGGCAATAATCTCTGGCCGACGCTGCTGGTCCAGCTGAGTGCGCGGCACCGCGACGACGAGTATCTGATGATCGATAGCACCAGCTCGCGCGTTCATCAGCACGCCGCCGGGCCGGTCGGCGGCCAACTCGCCCACGCCATGGGGCGCTCCAAAGCCAGTCTCTCGACCAAAATTCACCTCGCCTGCGACGCCCTGGGTTATCCCTTGGGCTTCATCCTCACCGGGGCCAATGTCTCGGACTTCGATCAGTGCCAGCCGCTCCTCAAGTCCCATCTAAAGCCCCATAGCTTTGCCCTCATGGACAAGGGCTACGACAGCGACGCCATCCGCGCTTATGTGAACCAACTCGGCGGCGTCGCCGTCATAGCCGTGAACGCCAGCCGAGCGCAAAAACCCGCCTTTGACGAGCACCTCTATCGCGAACGCCATCGCATCGAAAATCTCTTCGCCAGACTCAAAGCCTTCCGCCGGATCGCCACTCGCTACGAAAAACTCCGCTCTACTTTCGCAGCCATGGTCACGCTCGCCTGCCTCCTCATCTGGCTCAAATACTGACCGCCATTTCAAAAACACTACCTAAAGCTCCGCGCCACCGCGGCAACAATGCGAGCCTGTTTCTCGAAACCCGATCAACCCTGCGCCCGCCTCACCGCCGCCGGCCGGAGAAAATCGAGCCGAGCACGCCGCGGATAATTTCGCGGCCGATGCTGCTGCCAACGGTGCGGACCGCGCTTTTCGCAAAGATGGTCGCCATGCTGTCGGGTTGGCGGCCCACGCTGCGCGTGCGCGTCGGCAGCGGTGGCAATGACGAGGCCGCCCCTCCTCCACCGCCGAAGATCGAACCCCAAAATCCGGGTTTCTCCTCTGCGGGCGCGGGTGCGGGCGCGGGTTGCGCGCCACCACCGATGTTACCTCCACTCGGGATGGACGCGCGCGCAGGAGTTTGCATCGGCGCAGCGTGTGCCTGCGTGAGCCGCTCGTAGGCCGACTCGCGATCGATGATTGTTTCGTAGGCACCATACACGGTCGAACCTTGGATGAGTTGCTGCCGTTGCTGGGGGAGAATCGGGCCGACTTGGCTGCGCGGCGGGCAGATGAGCGCACGTTCGACGACGCTCGGTTGGCCTTTTTCGTCGAGGAGCGAGACGAGCGCCTCGCCGACGCCCAACTCGGTGAGCGCGGTGGCGGTTTCGATTTTGGGATTTTGGCGAAACGTCTCCGCCGCCGCCTGCACCGCCTTTTGATCGCGCGGCGTGAAGGCGCGCAGCGCGTGCTGCACGCGGTTGCCGAGCTGGCCGAGCACGTTGTCCGGCAGATCGCGCGGGTTCTGGGTGACGAAATAAATGCCGACGCCCTTCGAGCGCACGAGCCGCACGACCTGCTCGATTTTTTCCAGCAGCGCGGGCGCGATGTCGTTGAAGAGCAGGTGCGCCTCGTCGAAGAAAAACACCAGCTTCGGCTTTGGCAGGTCGCCCGCCTCGGGCAGGCGCTCGAATAATTCGGAAAGCATCCAGAGCAGCAGCGTCGCGTAAACTTTCGGCGACTGCAT
>JANOAF010000193.1:0-9828 GCA_031411015.1 Opitutaceae bacterium
CACGCGTGGATGTCGCCGCGCAACGCCGTGATCTACGTGGAGAACATCCGCCGGGCCCTCGTGAAACTCGATCCGGCGAACGCCGCGACCTACGATGCCAACGCCGCGGCCTACGCCGCCAAGTTCGCCGCGCTTGAGACCACGGTGCGCACCGAGCTCGCGAAGATTCCCGCCGGCCAGCGCTGGCTCGTCACGAGCGAGGGCGCGTTTCCCTACCTCGCGCGCAACTTCGAGCTGCGGGAGCTGTTTCTCTGGGCCGTCAATGCGGACCAGCAGGGCACGCCGCAGCAGGTGCGGAAAGTGATCGATGGGGTGCGGAAAAATAAGATTCCCGTCGTGTTCAGCGAGAGCACCGTGAGCGATAAGCCGGCGCGGGAAGTGGCCCGCGAAACGGGCGCGCGCTACGGCGGCGTGCTGTATGTCGATTCGCTCACGGATGCGAAGGGTCCGGCCCCGAGCTACCTGAAGTTGATGGACTACAATGCGCGCACGATCGTGAAGGGGTTTCTCGGACATGAGTGAGCGCGCGGTTCCAGTTGTTCCCGCCGCAGGGGCGATGAGCGTGCGGGTGAACGCCGTCACGGTGAGCTACCCGAACGGCAACGTGGCCTTGCGCGACGCGTCGTTCTCCCTCGAAGGTGGCTCGATCTGCGCGCTTGTCGGCGTCAACGGCAGCGGCAAATCCACGCTCTTCAAGGCGATGATGGGATTGCTGAAGCCTGCCACCGGCACCGTGCTGATCGCGGGTCAGGCGGTCCGGGCGGCGCTGAAGCAGAATCTCGTCGCCTACGTGCCGCAGGCCGAGGAAGTGGATTGGAGTTTTCCCGTGAGCGTGTGGGACGTGGTGCTGATGGGGCGCTACGGCTATATGAATTTCATGCGCACGCCGCGCGCGGAGGACCGGCGCATCGCGGAGGAGAGCCTCGCGCGCGTCGGGATGCTGGAGTTTCGGGAGCGGCAGATTGGCGAGCTTTCGGGCAGGCAGCGGAAGCGCGTGTTTCTCGCGCGGGCGCTGGCGCAGCGCGGGCGCGTGATCCTGTTGGACGAACCATTCACGGGGGTGGACGTGAATACGGAGACGGCGATCATCGCGCTGCTGCGCGAGCTGCGGGCGGCCGGGCACATCATGCTCGTCTCGACGCACAATCTCGGATCGGTCCCGGAATTCTGCGACAGCGTCGTGCTCATCAACCGCACGGTGCTCGCCTCGGGGCCGATTGCGGAAGTGTTCACCGAGGAGAATCTCCAGCGCACCTTCGGGGGCGTGCTGCGGCATTTCCGATTCGACGAATCGACCGTGCAAAAGCACGACGGTCGCGCGGTCACGCTGCTCACGGACGACGAGCGGCCGCTCGTCTTCGGCAAGGGCGGGCACGTGGAATACAGCAAACGCGAGGGCCGCGAGGATGTCGTGAAGAAGCGCGCCGAAGGCGAGGGGGACGTGTGAGCGTGAAAGACTGCTGTCACTGCGCATGGTTCAGGGGTAGGGCGGGTCGTCGACCCGCCCATCGGGGAGTTGCGGTGCGAAAGGGCGGGGCAAAGACCCGCCCTACTTGGCCATGATCGAGACGCTCCTCACACCGCTGCATTACGACTACATGCTGAAGGCGATCTTCGTGAGCGCCGTGATCGGCGGCGTGTGCGCGTTTCTCTCCTGCTTCATCACGCTCAAAGGCTGGTCGCTGATGGGCGATGCGCTCTCGCACTCCGTCGTGCCGGGGGTGGCGGTGGCGTATTACGCGGGCTGGCCGTTTGCGGCGGGGGCGTTTGTGACGGGACTGCTCGCGGCGGTGGGGATGGGTTTCGTGAAAACGAAAACGCGCCTGCGCGAGGACGCGGTGATCGGCGTGGTGTTCACGGCGTTCTTTGCCCTCGGGCTGCTGTTGATTTCGCTCTACCCGAGCCAGGTGGACCTGCGCTCGATCGTCTTCGGCAACATCCTCGGCATCTCGAATCCCGACGTCCTGCAGGTGCTCATCATTTCGGCGGTGACGCTCGTGATTCTCGGCTTCAAGTGGCGCGATCTGCTCCTGTTTTGTTTCGATCCGAACCAGGCGCGCGCGCTCGGGCTCAACACCACGGTGCTGCATTTCACGCTGCTCACGCTGCTCTCGGCGACGGCGGTGGCGGCGCTCCAGACCGTCGGCGCGTGCCTCGTGGTGGCGATGCTCGTCACGCCGGGGGCGACGGCGTATCTGCTGACGGACCGGTTCGGGAAAATGATCGGGATCGCGACGGCGATGGGCGTCGGCACCTCGATCATCGGCGCGTATGCGAGCTACTTTTTCGATGGTTCGACGGGCGGCTGCATCGTGACACTGCAGAGTGCGCTCTTTGTGGCGGCGTTGGTGCTCGGGCCCAAGCACGGGTTGATCGCGCAGCGGGCGCGGCGGCGGGCGGTGGGCATGGCGGAGGCGAAAGCATGAGCGCGCTGCTCGAACCGTTTCAGTTTCCGTTCATGGTCGACGCGATGATCGTCGGCGTCGCGGTCGGGGCGGTGTGTTCGGTGCTCTCGTGTTATCTCGTGCTCAAAGGCTGGTCGCTGATGGGCGACGCGATCTCGCATGCGGTGCTGCCGGGCATCGTCATTGCGTATGCCGTGGGAATCCCGCTGGCGATCGGAGCGTTTGGCTCCGGCCTGCTCTGTGCGGTGCTGACGGGCTACATCAAGGCCAACAGCCGCGTGAAGGAGGACACGGTCATGGGCGTGGTATTTACCGGACTCTTTGCGTTTGGACTCGTGCTGTTCACCAAGGTGAAGAGCGACCTGCACCTCGACCACATCCTGTTTGGCAACATCCTCGGCCTCGCGCCGGGCGACCTGCGCGATACGTTGATCGTCGCCGGCGTGACCCTGGCGGTGATTCTCGCGCTGCGGCGCGACCTGCTGCTCTACTGCTTCGACCCCGGGCATGCGCACACGATCGGGCTGCGCACGCGCGTGCTCTATTATCTGCTGCTGTCGTTGCTGGCGGTGACCATCGTCGTGTCGCTCAAGGCCGTGGGCATCATCCTCGTGATCGCGATGCTCGTGACGCCGGGCTGCATCGCCTATCTGTTCACGGATCGATTTAACCGGATGCTGCTCATCGCCGCGGCGAGTGCGGTGGGCTCGAGTTTCTTCGGGGTATATCTCAGCTTTTTCCTCAACGCCTCGACGGGCGCATGCATTGTGCTCTTGCAGGCGGCGCTGTTTGTCATGGCGCTCTTTTTGGCGCCGAAACACGGCTTGCTCGCCGCGCGGCGGCGGCGCGCGGACACCGGTGGCCCCGTTCTGCCGTAAGGATGCCATGTGGTTCAAAACTCTGACGATGGTGGTCGCGATTCCTGTCCTGGCCAAAGCGGTCTTGGGACTGGTGGCGCCAGAGCGATTTTATGCGTGGCGGCTGGTGCATTATTCGGCGACGAGCGTGCCCGGACCGGTGCGGGCCGCGCCGGTGATGCTCGCGGCTTTGGCCGTGGTCGCTTGGTATGCGACGGCTTTCCATTACGTGCGTGGGGGCTGGGTCATCACCGCAATCCTGAGCGCCGGCCTGGGACTGGCGGTGGCTAGCCTCGCCCGATGGGACCGCCATCGTGATCGTGGGCTGCGTGCGGTCACCGATGCGGCGGGGCGACGGCGCATCGATGGGGTGCTCTGCGTCGCGGGCCTCGGGCTCCTGTCGCTGGCGTTTCGCGTTTACTAGCATCCGGCCACCGCCCCGCGGCTTTTCTCATGAACTCACCCTACTGGTTTGAACTCGCGGTGATTTTTGGGATCACGGCGTTCGGCGGATTCTTCTTCGGTCATTTCGAGGAGCGGACCCCACGGTGGCGGAAAGTCCTGAAGACGGTTTTGATCGGCGCGGTGGCCGTCACCGTGTCGGCCACCGCGGGGCGAGCGTGGTTTTTTGTCCTGCTCGGCGTGATGAGCGGGCTAGTGGTGTTTGTGCACGCGTGGTGGCTGCCGAAGCACGGCATCAACGGCTGGACCGGTGAGCCGCGGGAGAAATATTACGCGCTGCGCGGGTGGAAACAGAAGCCGGAGCGGAGCGGCGGTGGGCGCCCGGGCTGACGCCTCGGAGGGGGCCGGGTGATTTGCCCATCGGGCCCGTTTGAGTGGAAGTCCCCTGCGTCTTGGCCTTTGATCGGCCGCGACGCGGGGAGCGGGGTGCTCAAGTCCAGTCGAGGCACGACGCGCTTTCGGTCACAGCCTCTTTTCTTGGATCGCCGCGGTTCGACTACGTCGAACGTTTAAGATGAGCCACTCGGCCCGCTGGGCCGAGTTGGCTCTGGCGGGTTCGGCTCTTCTTCGACTGGGTGAAGACGCAGGAAAACCCACATAGCCGCCAACATGACAATAGTCGCAGTCGCCACATACATCAACCAGACGGCCACACCGTAAATCTTAAACAAACTCTTCGCGGCAAGCGCGGAAAGGACGCCGGCACCTGCAACCCAGCGCATCGCACCAAGACCAAACCGGCTCTTCTTGCTGCACGTGGGGCAGCGATACGGCGTCCACTTTGTGTAGAGCAAAAAACGGAGCGGATTGGCGGACTTTCTGCAGTGTGGGCATTTCGTCATCGGGAATCTTCTTTGCCAAACGTCAGCGATCAGACACGAGCGGAGGACGGACGATGAATCGCAAAAAAGGGCCAGTCCGCTCGTTGTCTGTATCGCTCTGGTTCGGCTCGCTTTTCATTTGCCGTGAGACGCTCGCACTACTCTCGACTTGCCGATGTCTTCTTCTTCTTCTCGCGCAAAACAACCGGGGCGCTCAAAAACATCAGGCCGATGATGATATAGGCTGCCGACTCGCCGGAGTCTGGAGTGCGAGGCGATATCGACATGAATCCCGGAGCGAACATATCGCGAAGGCCGGCGCTCAGGAATAGGGCCGCGGTGAGCTTGGATAAGCACCCGATCGTCTTTTCTTGGGGCATAAAGTGGAGGTTGGGAGATTTTTGCCGAACGTCACAGGTGAGCCGCGAGCGGGAGTGCGTGCGGTGAACCCTTTCGAACTACTCGCGATGTTGAGCGGAGAAGGCACATGCGAATTACGGCCCCGTCCCGCTCGTTGGCTCTGGCGCCTGGTTGAACAAAGCCGCTGGCGCGGCGGTGTGATGCGGGGCTCGCACGGGTAAGTTCGGGAATGGTGGGAGCGTGGAGTGAGCGGCGGTGCAGGGCAAGACTCCGGGGGCGATGCCCTCCAAAAATAAAACCACCCGTCAGTCCGCGGGCGCTCCGGCGCCGCGCGTTTATCCTCACGATTCGCTGCGGCGGCTCGACGAAGCCCTCACCTTGCGCAGCCTCGCCGCGACGACGCGCGAAGAGTATCACCGCTACGTGCGCAAGCTGGGCGAGCGCGCGCAGGGCGACCCGGTCGCGCTCGACGAGCCGCAGGTGCGCGCCCACCTTCTGCATCTAAAAGAAGTCCAGCGCTACTCGGCCTCGTCGATGCGCTCGGCGTGCGCGGCGCTGCAGTTTTTCTTTCACCACGTCGTGGGTCGCGACTGGAAACTGTTCGACCTGGTGCGCTGTCCCGACCGACAGCAGCTGCCGGCGGTGCTGACGCGCGCGGAGGTGCAACGCCTCCTCGGCGCGGTGCGCGAGCCGCGCTTCGCGATGATCCTGCGGCTCATCTACGGGTGCGGGCTGCGGATCGGCGAGGCGGTCAAGCTCGAGGTGCGCGACATCCAGCGCGACGGCACGGTGCTGTTCCTCCGCGAGGCGAAGGGCGGCAAGGACCGGCTCGTGCCGCTGCCGGCGGCGTTGCTCTCCGCGTTGCGCCAGTGGTGGAAGCAACACCGGCATCCGCGGCTGTTGTTCCCCGCGGTGGGCCGGGGCTGGCGGGAGCACGGCGCGCAACCGCTCAACGACGAGCCGATGTCGGTGAGTTCGGTGCAGCATTGTTTCCGGCTGGCGCTGGCGGGCGCAGGTTTTCCCCACGGGTCCGCCACGGTCCACACGCTGCGGCATTCGTATGCGACGCATCTCCTGGAGGCCGGCGTGTCGCTGCGGCAAATCGGCGCCTACCTCGGGCACAGCTCGCTCGACACGACCGTCATCTACACGCACCTGACCGCCGTCAGCGAGGCGAAGGCCCGCGCAGCGATCGAGCAGCTCGTGCCGCGCTAAGCCGTGCCCGTTTTGGCCGACTGGCTGGCCCGCCAGCCGATCCCGGAGCACGGCACTCCGGCCCAGCGGCGCGCCCTCGCGGCGATCCGGCGCTGCCGCACGCCCGAGTTGGGCGGGCACGTGTATCGCTGTGGCGCGTGCGCCGCGACGGACTTCGCGTATCACAGTTGCAATCATCGCGCGGGTCCGCGGTGCGGCGGCGCGGGCACCGCCGCGTGGACCGCGCGGCAGGAGGCGCGGCTGCTGCCGGTGGCGTATTTTCTGGTGACCTTCACGCTGCCGGCGGAGCTGCGCCCCGCGGTGCAGGCCCGCGCGGAACTGCTCCATGATCTGCTCTTCCGTGAGAGCGCGGCCGCGTTGCAGCAACTCGCCGCGCAGCCGCGCTTACTCGGCGCGGAGTTGGGTTTCGTCGGCGTGCTGCACACCTGGGGCCGACAACTCCAGCATCATCCCCATGTGCATTTTGTCGTGCCCGGCGGCGGACTGCGCGGCGACCGATGGATCCCCACCCGGCAGCCGGACTGGCTGTTGCCCGTCGCGAAGGTGGCGGCGGCGTTCCGGCAACGCTTCGAGGGCGCGTTGCGCGCGAGCGCTCCGGCGCTGCACGCGACGGTGCCGGCCGGAACGTGGCGCCGCCCGTGGGTCGTGCACGCCCAGCCGGCCGGATCGGGCGCGAACGTGGTGCGCTATCTCGCCCGTTATGTGGGGCGAACGGCGATCAGCGACGAGCGCATCGTGACGGCCGACGATCAGACGGTGACGTTTCGTTACACCGACTCCACCACGCAGGAAAAGAAAACGTGCCAGCTCGCGGCCGTAGAGTTCCTGCGCCGGTATCTACAGCACGTCCTGCCGCCGGGCCAGCACCGCGTGCGCTACTTCGGCTGGCTGCATCCGGCGGCCAAGCTGCGGCGGATGTTGGTCGAGACGCTGCTGGCGAAGCTGATCGTCGTGACCGCGCCACCGCCACCGCCGCCGCCGCCCCAATGGCACCTGCGCTGTCCGCACTGCGGCGCGTTTGCGCTGGTGCGCACCGGCGCGCTGCCGCGCCAGGCCCGCGCCCCGCCGCTTTGCGCCGCCGCATGATCTTCGCCCGCTCATCCTTCGTCCGACCCAACGGCAGCCACGGCTTTGGCTCGGCGCGGCGGAGCGCATCGGATGGTGCTCCCGGCGGCGGCCATCCTGTATCGGGTCTGCGCGTTGGCGCGGTCCACCACCGATGGATCGGCGTGGCGCACGCGTCCGCCGACGATCTCGCGCCCCCGGGCGCACCGCACCGCCGCACACAATCCGCATAAGCGCTTCGGCGCTGCGCCCGACTCACCCGGGCTTGTTCAACCAGGGTTGTGTGCCGGCTGCTGCGTCACACGACCTTCCGAGTTAGGCTCTTTTTTCATCGGCTCCGGGAGGCTCCCAATCAATCCACCAACCCGTCGACACGAAATAATCCTCGAGCTGCTTCTTGGATTCGACCCAGTCATCGAACGCGCCGTCGGCATTCGGACCTTCTGAATTCTTCCACCACTGATAGACGAGATAGCCTCCAGTGTTCGTCGTGTCATCTTCGACACGCACGCGCATGTCGGCGTGCTCGCCATTCTGAATTTTACCCACGACTCCAATCGGAATCTTCATTTTTTGCCTAACGATTGAACTCAGACACGACTGGGAGCGGAGCTCCCGGTCGTTGTCTGTGGTGGCTGGATCGGCTCTTGATAGAGGCGAATCAGGTTACGTGCAGCGGTCAGCGCAGGTGCACGATAGAGATCTTCAGCACGCTGAATCTCGACGTCTTTTGCGGCCAACGCATCGGTGGCCCAATGCTTTCTTTCTTCGCCTGTCGGCAAATCGTCCGTCTCGGAATCGATACCAATAAATGTCCGCCAGTCGTCGTCGAGCGCACCGACACTCGCGCCGTCGGTCAATACGTCCCGAGTCGACATAAGCTTTCTCGCCGCAACCAATGCGGTGAGCTTTCCCTCGGTGAAGCGTGTGAGAATATCCAGCGCCTGGCGTCGGACTTGATCGTATCTTTCTTCGAGCGGAGACATATTCTTCTGCCGATCAGTGTTATTCGCCCTTACCCGATTGCCTTACTGGATCGGGTGACATGAGCGGAGCGAACGGCGGAAGATGCGGCAGGGCAAGGCCGAACTCCGGCCGGTAAGGCTTTCCGGGTTGCGGGCTGGCGCGGACTGGCTCCAACTGGCTGCGATGCCAACGAACCCGCGTGAAGATTTTCTTCCGGTCAGCTTTCCGGGTTGGAAGGAGGCGCTGGGCCGCGCCGCGCTCGCGCCGGCAGTGCGCGAGCGGTATCGGCGCGCGATCCTCACGTTGCTCAAGCGGTGCAAGGACCGGCGCGCGCCGGTGTCGGTGGCTCTGATCCGGGAGCATCTCGCGGCATCGCCCGATCCGACGGCGCGGGAGGCGCTGCGCTGGTTTTATTTGGCGGCGGCGGGGAAGGGGGCGGCGGGCCGGAGGGAAGAAGCCGGAGCGCCGATGGAGACCGGCGAGGCCCGTGGGTCGAGGGGTGGAGCAGAGCGGAGGAATGCGGGCGCAGGGCCGCGCCCGCCCACCCCGCCGCTGGCGGCGGGGGATCGAGGCGGGGCCGACTGGGAGCGCGATCTGATCGCGGCGGCGCGGGAGCGGGGATTTTTGTGGCGGACGGAGGAGACGTATCGGATGTGGGGCGCGCGGTTCGCGCAGTTCCTCGCGCCGCGGTCGCCGTATGCGGCCGGGGCGGAGGAAGTGGCGGCGTTTTTGTCGGCGCTGGCCGTGGAGCAGCGGGCGAGCCCCTCCACGCAGAAGCAGGCGCTCAACGCACTGGTGTTTCTCATGCAGGAGGCGCTGCACCGGCAGTTGGGGGAAATCCGTTTCCGACGCGCGGCACCGCGGGTGCGGATGCCCGTGGTGTTGG
The DNA here is from genome assembly GCA_031411015.1 of Opitutaceae bacterium. Lineage (GTDB taxonomy): Bacteria > Verrucomicrobiota > Verrucomicrobiia > Opitutales > Opitutaceae > ER46. Next base: position 9,038 of record JANOAF010000193.1, read on the forward strand.
GTCGGGCGGAATGTGCGCGGCTATTTGCCGAGCTGGAGGGGACGGTGCGCCTGATGGCGGAACTCATGTATGGCTCCGGCCTGCGGCTGATGGAGCTGCTGCGTCTGCGCGTGCAGCACGTGGATTTCGAGCAAGGGCAGATCCGGGTGAGCGGCGGCAAGGGCGACAAGGATCGCGTGACGGTGCTGCCAGCGAAACTCGCGGAGCGGTTGCGGGCGCAACTGGAGCGACTGCGGGAACTGCACGCCGCGGACCGGGCGGCGGGTCTGCCCGGCGTGTGGCTGCCCGAGGGCCTCGCCCGGAAATATCCGAAGGCCGGCGAGCGCTGGAACTGGCAGTGGCTTTTCCCTTCGCGCGAGACGAGCGTGGATCCCGTGACAAAGGTGCGGCGGCGGCATCACGTGATCGACAGCACGTTTCAAAACAACATCCGCTGGGCGGCGGAGCGGGCCAAGCTCGACAAGCGCGTGACGCCCCACGTGCTGCGGCACTCGTTTGCGACGCACCTCTTGGAAGGCGGGGCCGACATCCGCACCGTGCAGGAGTTGCTCGGCCACGAGAGTGTCGAGACGACGCAGATCTACACCCACGTGATGCGGCGGCCGGGGCTCGGCGTGCGCTCGCCGCTGGATGCGTGAGGCGGCGCTCCTGCCAAAAACAGCCAAGTCAGGAGCAGTCGGCGCATGGCCGTGACGACAACCCGGCGCGGGCATGCAGGCAAGCGCGCGGCGGCGACTGATCGGGACGGTCTGGCAATAACTCTTTCACGGTCGGGCTTGAGAAATACTGTG
>JANOAF010000194.1:0-8594 GCA_031411015.1 Opitutaceae bacterium
GCGTCCCAACCGAGGTGCCATTTGCCGATGCACGCCGTCGCATAGCCGCGCGGCTTTAACAATTCCGCGAGCGTGATCTCGGCCGTCGGCAGGCCGTGGTGCTCGGGCGGAAACAACACGTAGGGCAACCCGCAACGCGCCGGCAGGCGCCCGGTAAGCAGCCCCGCGCGCGACGGACTGCAAAACGGCGAAGCCGCGTAGGCATCGGTGAACCGCAGGCCTTCCTTGGCCATGCGGTCGAGGCGGGGCGTCGCAACGGTTTTCGACCCGTAGCAGCCGAGGTCGCCGTAACCGAGATCGTCGGCGAGGATGATAACGAAATTCGGCGGCGGCTCGGCGGCGCGAGTAAGGGAGGAGAGCGGGCCGACGAGTAGCGCGAAGCTGAGGGCGAGTGATTTCACAGGGAGGAAGAGCTGTCAGCGTTAGGGAGTGGCCAGGTTGTCGGCGACGACGGCGCGGGCACCCTTGATGTTGTCCTCGACGGTCGCGAGGTTGCCGACAATGCGGTAGTCGGTGAGCGCGCCCGGCTTCTTGCCGACGCGTTCGAGCGCGATTCCGGCGCCGGCGAGATTGCGGGCGACGACGTTGGCGATGCGGAGGCCGGAAAATGTCTCGGGCGTGGTGACACGGTAGCTCACGGCGTGGGCGAGTTGGGTCTTCGCGCCCTGCACGCGCACGCCATCGACGAGGACTTCGTTGCAATCCTCGAGCAGCAACGCGGGCGCGCGGCGCGTGGTGTTCTCCACGACGACATCGCGCACGGTGACGCCGCGGCAGTCGAGCAGGTGGAGGAGCGATGCGTCCTGCTGCTCGCGTGTGAGGGCGAAGCCGCCCTGACCGCCCTCACCGAGGATGCGGATGTTGCTCAACTGGAGATTGTCAGTGTGCGAAAGGCGCAGGGCCACGGCGCAATCCTGCACGGTCACGTCGCGGATCGTGAGGTTCAGGTGGCCGAGGCGGCGGTTGTTCGTGACGATGCCCTGCTTGCAGCGCACGGCGTAAACATCCTCGATCACAATGTTGCGGTTGATCTGGCCGGGCTTCTTGTGGTCCTGCACGTCGATCGCGTAGGAGCAGCCCTCGGCGTAAACTTTGCGGACGGTAATGTTGTCCGAGCCGTCGCTCACCTCAACGGCACCGCGCAGCTCGCTGCCGTAGGCGCGGACGTTGTCGACGAGGACGTTTCGGATCCGCGCGCCGTCGTCGCCACCGCCGATCGACACGGTGTCGCGCTTGACGTTGCGGCCGACGATGTCGCGCACCACGCCGCCGACCACGTCCTGCTTGTCCGGGCCGCTCGTGATCATGACGCCGTCTTTCGAGCTGTTGGAAAACCGCCCCCGCTCGATGCGAAAATCGCCGGCATAGATCGCCATCAGCGGCGCCCGCTGATCCTGCGGCACGGTGCCAGCATTGCCCGTGAGATCGAAGTCGAGCACGGTCACGCCGGGCGATTCGATGACGAGGAGTTTGGTGCGGCCCAGTTTTGCGGGCAGCCGCGCGTGCAAGCCCACGAGGGTGAGCGGCCGGCGGATGATGATCGGCGCTGAGACGACGAGCGTTTGGTTGGGATCGCACTGGACGAGCGCGTGCGGGGGCGCGGCGTCGATCACTTGCTGGAGATCCCGGGTGCCGACGAATATGGTCTCAGCGCGGGCGGGGGTAAGCGCCGCGAGCAGCGCGAGCGTGAGGAAGGGAAGGAGGAGTTCAGAGGTCATCGGGGGAAGATTTTTTGCCGGAGGCCGCCCGGGGAAACGCGTCGCGCAACGGATCAGCGGTGCGTTCCTGCCATGCGAGCAGTTCGGCGCGCAGCCGCACGAGCGCACCGGCGTGCGCGGGATCGGCGGCGACGTTTTTTCGGCCTGTCGGATCGGCGGCGAGATCGAAGAGTTCCTCGTAGGGCGGATGCCGCCAAGCCGCGTCGGGGCGAATGTCAGGCGAGTTGGCCATGGCCTTCGGGCCATCGCCCGAGCCGCCGGCGCCGTCGATGGAGCGGAGCGAGCCGAGGTTACGGATGAGTTGGTAGCGGCCGTCTTTCACCGTGCGCATCGGAAAGAAATTTTCCCGCGTGTGGCTCGTAAACTCGGCGAAAATCGGAGTCTCCTTCGGTGCGGCGGAACTGTCGAAGTAGCGCCGCAGCGAGCGGCCGGGCAGGGTCGCGACGGCGGCCAGGCCCGCGGCGTCGAGCACGGTGGGCACGATGTCGATGAGCGAGACGGGCGCGGCGATTTCGCGCGGCGCGACTCCCGGCCACGCGATGACGAGCGGCGTGCGCAGGCCGGGTTCGTAGCAGGTGGATTTCGCGCCGGGAAACGGCGGACCGTTGTCACTCATGACGAGAATCACCGTGCGCGACGCGAGCCCGGCGCGCTCGACTGCGGCGAGGAGCAGCCCGAGGCCGTCGTCGAAGCGCGCGATGCATTGGTAGAACGCCGCGACCTCGGCGGCGTCGGGTTTCGCGACGAGATCGAAGAGCGAACTCTTCGCCACGTCGGCGGCGGTGAATCTCCGTTTCGGGTAGCCGGCCACCTCGGGCACGAAGGGCCGGTGCGGATCGAAACAGTTTACCATCAGGAAAAATGGCTTCTCCCGGTTCGCGGCGAAAAACTCACCGGCCCACTGCGCGACGTTGGGCACGTGGCGCGAGACGCCGCGCTCAGAGTGCGCCACATCGAAGGGAAACGCCTTCGGCGGATCGACGTGGAGCTTACCGATGATCCCGGTCGCGAAGCCGGCGGCCTTGAGGCGCGCCGGAAGCGTCGTCATGCCCGGCCGCATGGCGAAGCCGCCGTTGACGAGGCCGACCTGCCCGTTCTGGTGCGGCCAGAGTCCCGTGAGGAGCGCGCTGCGCGACGGGCTGCACGAGGACTGCACGACCCACGCATCGCGGAATTTCACGCCGCGCGCCGCGAAGGCGTCGAGGTTCGGCGTCGGCGAAATCGGATCGCCGTAGGCACCGACCTGGAGGCCGAGATCGTCGGCGGTGACGAGGATGACGTTGAGCGGCGCAGCGGCGGCGGTGCCAACGAGAAGCGCGAGGGCGGAGAAAATTAAACGCAGGGAAGGCATGGAAATTTTTCGGATGATCAAAACGAGCCCTTCACGCCGATGGTCCACAGGCTGCCCTGCGTGAGGCGCTGCGTGAGGCGCGAGCCGGCGGGCGTGAGCGGGCCATAGGCCTGCACGTCGATCGGCGCATCGTTGAGATTGCTGAGATTGAAATATGCGACCACGCCGCGGCGCAGCGGATACTCGCCGCTCAGGTCGAAGAGCAGGCGGGAGGCACCCCAGTTGTAGGTCGAGGTCTGGATGCTGCGACCGGTGGCGATGAGGCCGCGGCGCGCGCCGCCCGCGTAGTTCCATCTCACCCGCAGCACGCCGCCCGCGCGCTGATAGCTCGCGCCCCAGTTGAGGCTGCGCGGGATGTAGCCGGAGAAATTATCGGCGGCCTCGCCCGTCGCGCGCTGCGCGGTGCCGTTGGCAAACACCTGAAAGCCACGCGCCCAGGCGGGCAGAAACGTGAGCGCCTGCTTGTAATTAAAATCCACGCCGGACATGCGGACTTTTCCGGGCAGGTTGGATTGGGTCTGCACATCGAAGCGGCCGTAAATCGCCGGATCGAGGCCGTAGAGCGAAAGGAAATCCGCGCCCGGCGTGAACACCGTCGCGCCGAAGAAATTCTCGATCTCGCGCGTGAAGCCACCGACGGAAAACAGGCCGACGTCGGCGAAATAATACTCGAGCGTCGCCTTCCAAGTCTGCGCGCTCCACGCCTTGATGCCGGCGTTGTTGACGATGGTGCGGTTGCCGGGTCCGGCCGGCTGCTCGGTGTCGGGGAGCGTGAGGCTGCCCGCGTATTGCACGAGGTCGGGCCGGCCGACAGACCAATAATAGCCGGCCCGCGCGACGAAATTTTCGCGGAGAGTGAAGCTGCCGTTGAGGCTCGGAAACCAACGCAGGTATTGTTTTTCCGCGTGCAGGCCCCGGTCGAGGTTGGTGAGCCGCACGGCGTCCAGGCTACCGGCCGTCGCGATGAGCAACGGGCGGTTCTGGGCGTCGGTCACGACCCGACCGCTCGCATCGCGACGGAAATTGCGGGTGGGATCGACGAGCTGGCCCTGGCCGTCGGCGTCGGTCTGCTCGACGCGCAGGCCGCCGACCAGCTTGAGGCGCCCGCTAAAAAAATGCGTGTCGCCGCGAAAATACGCCGCTGCAATCCGCTCCTCGGCGTGTTTCGACTGCGCGACGAGACCGGTGTGGACCGTGGCCTCGCTCACCTGAAATTGGTTCGGTTGCCGCCGGTAGAGATCGTGGAGCGCATCGACATTGAGTCGATCCGTGCTCGGAAAACCGAAGACGCCCTCGCGCGCCGAGAGCCCGGCGTTGCGATACGGCGCGGCGGCGTCGTCCGCCGTGCCGGCGCGGCCGTCGGCCCCGACAAACGTGAAGGTGGGCGCATAGACGCGGACGTCGCGCATCGACTGCGTGACATCCACCCCGAGCTTGACCGTGAGGGGCACGGAGCCGGTGAAGTCACGTCGCGCGCTGCCGAAAATCTTCGATTGCAGCGTGGCGCGCCGGCCGGTGTTGGCGCCGGCACTCACGATTGAGTAGCTGTTGAGCGAATAGGGATCGACGGGCGCGCCGGTCGTGCCGTCGGTGACGGTGATGCCCCGGGGCCCGAGTTCGCCCACGTCGGCTAAGGAAACCGTGACGTTTTGCCGGCGCGCGACGGAGGTGCCCCAGTGGCTGTTCTGGATATCGTTCGTCCAACGGATCGAGCTGGAGAAACCCGCGCCCGCCTCGGCCCGCCACACGGGGCCGTCGTGCCAGTAGTTGATCGCGGGCATCCAGAATTGGTCGTCTTGATTGTTCGACTGCGAGTTGAGCCGGATCTCGCCGGCACCGGCGAAACCGCGCGTGAACGTGGGCGAAAAATCTCCGGCGGCCACGCGGTTGACGACGAAGTTCAGCGTGTGGTTCTCCTGCGGCGAACGGAAGACGCCATACTGGAGCGAGAGCGAAAGCCGGTCGTGGGGCGAGAGCCGCAGATCGATCGTGCCCGCCGCGGTCGAGCGCCCGATGAAGGCCACGCGATCGCGGAGTGCGAAGTCGCTGAGATAGGGTCGGTCGGGAGTGGTGTCGGGCAGAGTGCCGCCGTTGGTGGCGGCGTTGCCGCCGCGGCGCGTATTTTGCAGCAGCGGATAGGGCGCATAGGTGCGCGAGGTGCTCGCGGAGAGCGTGAAGCCCACGCGGGGCGTGAGCGGCACCACGGCGGAAAAATTGAGCTCGGGCGCGATCTTCCGCGTATCCTCGCGGCGCGGGCCGGCGGTGCGGCGCAGGCTACGCTCACGGTCGCGCATGATCAGGGCGGCGCTGAAGTTGTAGATCGGCTTCGATCGCTCGAGGGCACTGCGCGGCACGAGGTTCACCGAGCCGGCGAGCGCGGAGCCGGTCGTCTCGGGCGTGGGCGTGTAGACGGTTTCGATGCGCGCCATGTTGTTGATCGAGAGCTGGTGGATGCCGGACGTGCGGCCCGTGCCCGGCGAGGAGTCGGCGATCGCGAAGCCACCGATCGTCACCGGCACATAGTCGGCCGGCACCCCGTTGAGCGAGATCGTGTAGGGTGCGCCGAGGCCGCCGAGGCCGATGGTCACGCCGGGCACGGACTTCATCACCTCGCCGATGTTACCGCTGGCCACGGGGCCGAATTCGTCGGCCGCGACGACGTTCATGACGTTGGGCGCGAAGCGCTGCGTGTTGATCGCGATGGCCGCGCCGCTCATCTCGCGTGACGTGCCGACGACGAACTCGGCGAGCTTGACCGGGCCGTCGCGCTCGCCGGCGGCCAGGACGGAGGGCAGGTTGATGATTTCCACTGCGGTCTGGCCCGCGCCCAGCACGACCGAGCGCACGACCGGCGGCGCGCCAGTGCGAAATACTCGCAGCCGCACCGGGCCCGCGGGGACGGCGGCGAGGCGGAAGTTGCCCTCGGCGTCGGTGAAAGTCTCGAGCGCCGTGCCCTCGATGGTCACACGCGCGCGCTCGACGTATTCGCCGATGTCGGGGTTGAACACGCGGCCCTCGACGGCGCCGGTGGCAAGGGTGGTCGCGGGAGTTTGGGCGGGAACCATTGTGGCAACGGTGAGGGCCAGCCAGCTAGCGATGGTCGTGAGGGGTGATTTGGGTTTCATGGTCGCGGGGGTAAGGGGATCGGTCCCGGCAGGCGTGGGCCCGGCGGGGACGATAACGAAGCCGCCGGTGTCGGGCGTTTCGGCGGCACGCAGGCGGGTGTGGGCGAGCATCAGATCGAGCGCCACCGCCGGAGGGTAGTCGCCGGCGACGCGGTGGGTGCGCACGTCGGCCACTGATTCGGAGGGAAAGAGGATCTCGCGGTGCGCCTGCTCGGCGAATTGCTTCAGCGTCTCGCTGGCCGGGCCGGCGGGCACGCGAAACGGGCGGGCGGTGTGGTCAGGACTCGCCCATGCGAGCGTGAACGGCAGCAGCCAGCCAAGCCAGCGAGCAAGGCGAGCGCGCTGCGCAGGTGCCGGGGAGACGTGGGGGTGGACGTCGGGCAAGGGGTGATCAGGGGTGTTAGAGCGGGCGACGGAGCAAAATTTCGGACTCGCCGCGGCGCTCGGCGCGCACGCCAAAACCAGTTTCGAGCATCTTCGCGAAACCGAGCACGTTATCCGAACGCAGTGAGGCGCTCACCCGCAGGGTGGCGAGCTCCGCATCGACCAGCACAAGCTGGGTGGCGTTGCGGCGGTTGAATTCGGCCACGACCTCCCCCAACGGGGTCGAGGTGAAATCGAGCAGCCGGTGTTGCCACGCGAGCACCCGCTCGATCTCGCCGGGGGTGAGCGTGGCGATGTCCGGGGCGGCAGCGGAAGTCAGCGGCGCGGCGACCACAGCGCGTTGACGCGCGGTTAGGACGCGTTCGGGCGGAGGCGGCATTGTGGTCGGTGCGGAGTCGTCCGCCTTCACTGGGGCGGTGATGACCGTCGGGAGCAGCCGAACTTGGCCCTCGGTCACGAGGACTTCGACCACCGTGCCAACCAGCCGCACGTTGAACGCGGTGCCCACCGCCTGCACGGTCACGCCGGCAGCGGTGACGGTGAAGGGGCGCACCGCGTCCTTCGTCACCGTGAAGTGCGCCTCGCCGCGCTCGAGTCGCACGTGGCGTTCGCTGACGCTGTAGTCGGACACGATTAAGGCGGGGCCGTTGAGTTCGACCACCGTGCGATCTGCCAGCACCTGTGTGCGGGGGGCGAGCGGTCGCGGCGCCGACAGCGTCCCGAATTGATACATCGCGATGCTCAACCCCGCGGCCGCGGCCAGACCCAGGGGCCACCACCAGCGGCGGCGCGAGGGAGCAATCCTCGGGTGCGGAGTCACACTGGCCCAAGCAGCGGAGATGTCGTCGCGCTCAGCCCAGTCGCGCAATGCGGAGTCGAGGTTGGCGGCGCGGCGCCACGCGCGGCGGGCGCCGCGATCCGTGCGCAACGCGGATTCCAGCGCAGCGGTCTCGGCGGGCGCGGGCGTGCCGTGGAGCTGGGCCTCGATCAGCCGGGCGAGTTCGTCGGGCGACGGTTGACTCATGCCAGGTCCTCCCGGAGTTCGGCGCGGATGCAGTCAAGCAGGCGGGCGCGCAGGCGCTGGATGGTTTTGTAGTAGCCCTGCACGCTCTTGCTGGCGCGCGCGGCGACCTCGTGGAATTTGGCGCCCGGTTGGTAGGAGAGCCGGAGGAGTTCGCGCGACGCGGCGTCGAGTTTGCCAAGGCAACCTTCGAGCGCGACGCGTTCGCGGACGAACGCTTCGGGTTCATGGGCGGCCTCGTCGGCGATCAGGTCGAGCACCTCCGGGGAAAACACGAGCCGGTCGCGGCTGCGCGCGCGCCGATGTTTCAACGCCTCGAAGCGTGCGATGGCGGCGGCCCACGCCATGAAGTTCGTGCCGCGTTCGAACTGCGAAAATTTCCGCCACGCGACGAGGCTCGTCTGCTGCATCACCTCATCGACATCGTCCCACGCGGGCAGCAGCGCGCGCAGGAAGCCGCGCAGGTGCGCCTCATGGGCGACGAGCAGGCGGACGAATTCCTCATAGGCCGCAGCGGCAGGATCGGCCGGTTGGTTCGGGGCAGGCATGGGGTGGTGCGAGGGGATAAACTGTAACTACCGCTGGACCTGATTTTGGACAAAGAATCTGTCCCCGAACAAGCAAACGCCCGACTTGCGCCGGCCCGGGCGGCGCAAGGCGCGCCAGTTGGGACGCGTTCGCGGGCGACGAACAAACGGTGAACGCACCGTGGAGTGCCGCACCCGGATGGGCCGAAAAAAAATCCGCTTTTTGCATCGCCCGCCGCCTCTTCTGGCGGGCACGCTGCCCTTCCCCACCCGCATGAATATCGTCGTCCTCGATGGCCACGCTCTCAACCCCGGCGACTTGAATTGGGATGCGCTGCGCGCGTTCGGCCCGTGCACCCTCCACGAACGCACCGCTGCGGCCGACATCGTCGCCCGCGCGCGCGATGCGGCGATCGTCCTGACCAACAAGTGCCCGCTCCGCGCCGAAACCCTAGCGCAGCTCCCGGC
>JANOAF010000195.1:0-4596 GCA_031411015.1 Opitutaceae bacterium
ATGCCTCAAGGTGGTGGCGCAAGTGCGCGACATACATTTTCCGGTAGCCGCGGCCCTCGCGCTCTTTGAGGAATGCCGCCTTCGCGTCCTCAAAAGTCTTATCCGTGAGCGGCCGGTGGTGTTTGATGTAATACTCTGCCGCGGCTACCGGGTCAGCTCCTGATAAGATCTCCTCAGCTCGCAGCCATACCATGTGCCGAGCAGGGTCGATGCGAAGGTAGGATTGTCCGCGCTCCTTCGCCGTTGATTTCACTTTTTCGGCGTGTTCATCGCGTTCATCTTTCGTCGCGAAGAACTTCGCCTTGCGCTTGCCATAGACATACCACGTGGCGACCCACGGCGCGTTTGGCCGGTCGTCACGGTAGAATTTTCGGACTTTAATCATGGGTGGACCCGCGGTGGCGGTCGAACCCGCTACCCGGTAGCGGTCTTGGTGGCGAATGATGGTCGCATAATCAAACACAATGCGGCACACAGCATCACGATGGCGAGCCTTCTTATCGACGGTTTCTCCTATGAGAATCAGCAATTTTCTAAAGCCCGTAGGTGATTTCGCGAAACACGCGTTGTCGAATGGTGGACCGGAGCGGGATCAAACCGCTGACCTCGTCGTTGCGAACGACGCGCTCTATCAACTGAGCTACCGGCCCCCAAAGGAACGTGAGGTATTGAGAAATGAAGGGAGCCAAGTAAACACCAATTTTTGCCGGCCTCGGCAGCCGCACGTATCAACCCGCCGGCCCTGTGGGAAAGGCTGTGAAACGCCGACTCCAATCCGCATCGGTTCGCCACCCTACTCCACATGCCCAACCTGCCGCGCGAAGATCATCTTTCCGCCCGCCGTCGGCAGCACGCTCGTGATCTCGGCCTGCACGCGGTGCCCGATGTGGGCGCGGGCTCCGGTGACGACGACCATTGAGCCATCCTCCAGGAAACCGACGGCCTGCCCCTCCTCTTTCCCGGGCTTCATCAGATCCACCTCAAGGCGTTCGCCGAGCATCAACTCGGGGCGCAGCGATTTCCCGAGAGCGTTCAGGTTCAGCCAGGCGACGCCGTGGAACTCCGCGAGCTTCGCAAGATTGTAGTCCGTGGTGAGCAGCTTGGCGCGCATCGACTGCGCGAGAAACACCAATTTCGCATCCATGTCTTCGCGCTTGGTCACATCGCTTTCAGGCACGCGAATCTCAACGTGCTTGAGCTTGCGCAGATCGTTCAGCACTTCGAGCCCGCGACGACCACGCGCTTGTTTTTGCGGATCGGACGAATCCGCCACGTGGCGCAGATCATCCAGCACGAAACGCGGGATCACGAGTGCCGCGCTCAGAAAGCCCGCCTCATACACGCGCGCGATGCGCCCATCGATCAACGCACTGGTGTCGAGGACGACGAGCGAGACATCGACCTCCTGCGAGACGAACCGCACGTAGGGGATGATGAGGTTGAATTCATCCTTCCCGCGCAGCGCGATCACGATCGCGAGATACGGGCACACGAGAAAGAGCCCGAGACGCACAAGGTAAATCATGCTCCGATCGCCCTGCTCCAGCAGGGGCGACGACCCGATCATATAGGCCACGACGAGACCCACTCCAATTCCGAGGGTGACGGCCGAGAGCCCACGCAGCGAGAAGCCCTTCAGCATCACGTCCACGAGCACCACGAGCAGCCCGATGCACAGCCCGACCGCAACCGCGACCGCGCGATAGCGATCCCAGTCCGTAATCGAGTAGCACACGAGCCAGCCGGCGGCCGCGCACAACGCGACGAATACCAGGCGAATCGGCAGAAGGGTTTTATCCATGAAATCGAAGGCGGCCGAAGTTAGCGGAACGTTTGCAAAATGAAGATCACCGTGGGCACGCCGATCATTACTGCCGTCAGCCAATACAGCAATCGCTGCACACGACGGGCTTTTAGCTTTTCAGCCTCGGACGGTTCCATTTCGGTGCAGCGCACCAAACCGCCCGCCGCATGACAACGCAATACTGGCTCGTGAAATCTGAACCCGACGCCTACGCGTGGACCGACCTCGTCCGCGACGGCAAGACGGCGTGGACTGGCGTCCGCAACTACGCCGCCCGCATTCATCTCAACACCATGCGCCCCGGCGACCGCGTGCTTTTCTACGAGAGCATGACGACCAAGGCCGTCGTCGGCACCGCCGAGGTCACGCGCGCAGCTTTTCCCGACACCACGGCTGACGAGCCCGGCTGGGTCGCCGTCGACATGAAAGTCGGCACCGCGCTCGCGCAACCCGTGACGCTCGCCGCGATCAAAGCCGAGCCGAGGCTGGCGAAGATGACGCTGCTGCGCATCTCGCGCCTGTCCGTGCAACCGGTGCTGCGCGCGGAGTTCGACCACATCCTGAAAATGGGCCGCTGATGTCCTCCCTGCCCCAACTCACAATCCTCGCACCCGGCCTGCTCGGCGGCTCCGTGGCCCGCGCCGCCCGAGCGCGCGGCGTGGCCCAGCGCATCGTCATCTGGGCGCGCCGGCCGGAGACGCGTTTGGAATTGAAGGGACAACCGTGGTGCGACGCCGTCGCCGACACGCCCGAGGAGGCCGTGCGCAGCGCCAGCCTCGTCGTCATCGCCGCTCCCGTCGATCAGATCGTGCCGCTCGTGCAACGCATCGCGCCGGCGCTCCCCGCAGGCGCGCTCGTGACCGATGTCGGCAGTGTGAAGGGCGAGATCGCGCGGCTCGGCGGCGCGGCGCTGGCGCCGCGCGCGCATTTTATCGGCGCGCACCCCATGGCCGGCTCGGAAAAAACCGGCTGGCAGCACGGCACCGCCACGCTGTTTGAACATCGCACCTGTTTCGTTACGCCGACGCCCGACAACGATCCCACCGCCACGGCAGCGGTCGCCGCGTTCTGGCGCGCGCTCGGATCCGAAGTCGTGACCGTGAACGCGGATCAGCACGATGAGATCGTCGCGCACATCAGCCATCTCCCGCAGGTCGTCGCTTCGAGCCTGTGCGCGTTTCTCGCGCAGAAGAATCCCGCTTGGCGCAATTACGCCGGTGGCGGCCTCCGCGACACGACGCGCATCGCCGGCAGCGACCCGCATCTCTGGCGCGCCATCCTCGAACAGAACCGCGACGAAGTGCTCCGCGCCCTGCGCGAATTTGAGGAGGAGCTGCATCAATTCCAAATCGCCCTCTCCAATCGCGACTACATCGAAGTCGCCGCCCGGATGGAACGCGGTAAAGCCTACCGGGATCAGTTTCGGCCCCGGCCGTAGTTCGACGTTAGGCCGCGACCACCCGTCGATAGAGCGCCTCGTAACGCGGAACGATCACCGACGCCGAAAATAATTCGCGGGCGCGCCGCCCCGCAGCTGCACCCGCTTTTTTTCTTCCGACTGCGTCCGCCAACATTGCCTCCACGCCCCGCGCCAGTGCGGCGGCATCACCCGGCGGCACGAGCACCCCGCTTTCGCCCGACACGATCACTTCGGGAATTCCACCCACTGCCGTCGAGACGCTTGGGCAGCCAAACCACATCGCCTCCAAAATCCCGAGGCAAAAACTTTCCGACTCGGAACTGAAGAGTCCGAGGTCCGCCGCCTGCAGGTAATCTTCGACCTCGAAAACCCTTTCCCGCACGATCACGCGATCCTCGATCCCGAGCTGTCGCACCTGTTCGGCAAACGGCGCGAAATCCCCGCCGGCTAGAATCACAAGCTTGAACGCCGTGCGCGGCTGCACTCGCGCGACCGCCTCGAGGAGCAGGTCGATGCGTTTCACCGGCCGCAGGTTCGAGAGGTGCACGATCATCGCCTCGCTCTCGCGCAGGCCGAGTTCGCGGCGCACGTCCTCGCGCGAACGCTGCGGCGCCCTGGGCGCGTAGAAATTATGAATGACGTCGATGGGCCGATCGACCGCGAGGAGGCGGTGCGTTTCGTCCCGCAGCCAAGCCGAGACCGCCGTCACCGCGTCGGACTGCATCAACGCGTGGCGGATCGCCGGACCGTAGCCGGCGTCGCGGCCGAGCAGCGTCGTGTCGGTGCCGTGGAGCGTCGTCACGACGCGCGGGCGGTTTCCCTCGGGCAGCATCGACCGCGCGAGAATCGCCGCCGTCGCGTGCGGCACCGCGTAGTGGACGTGCAGCACATCGAGCGCGTGATCGCGCGCGACCTCCGCCATCTTCACCGAGAGCGGCAGCGTGTAGTCAGGATACTTAAACAGGTCATAGTCGTTGATCACGACTGGGTGGAAGTGCAGCCGCGGCGCGCCCGCCGACAACCGAAACGGCCGCTCGTAGCTAATGAAGTGCACCTCGTGCCCGCGCTGCGCCAGCTCCTCACCGAGCGCCGTCGCGAGAATCCCGCTGCCGCCGACGGACGGGTAGCAAGTGATGCCGATTCGCAGCGCACGCGGAGCCGGCATGATCAAAACCGGCGCGCGGCGCGGCCGAGAGTAGCAAGCGAATCGATCACCAACGCATCGCTCGGAAAAAGTGGAATGGCGTGCCCCACGCCGGCGCGCAGGCCATTGAGCCGCGCGCGCGTGAGCTGCAGCTCGGCGTAGTTGCGCGTTTTCATCTGCGAGGCGTGCGCCTGCATCGCCGCGGTCCAGGTCGCAATCACGCCCGCG
>JANOAF010000196.1:0-16167 GCA_031411015.1 Opitutaceae bacterium
TCGAAGGCGGACACGTTCCCAAACTCGGCGGGGTTCGGCGACCCCGCCCTACAACACGATTCATCCTCCCCACTTTCCCACTCGACTCTCCCCCGGCGGGCACACCACTCCTAGGCGTATGTCGGCCGCGCCCATCGTCGAATTTCGGTCAATCGCCAAACGTTTTGGCGATGGCCCCCCCGTGCTCGACGCCATCTCGTTCACGGCGCAGCGCGGCGATTTCATTTCAATCATCGGCCCGAGCGGTTGCGGAAAATCCACGCTCCTGCGTTTGCTCGCCGGTCTGAGCCCGATCACCGCGGGTGAATTGCTCGTCGAGGGCCGCACGCCCGAAGCGGCGGCGACGGATATCGCGTTTGTCTTTCAGGAGCCGACGCTGCTGCCGTGGCTCAACGTCGCCCACAACGTCGAGATTCCCCAAAAACTCCGCGGCGTGCCCGCCACCGAGCGCAGCACGACCAGCCGTCGCGTGCTCGATCTCGTAGGCCTCGGCGACAAAGCCCGCGCTTATCCGCGCCAGCTTTCCGGCGGCCAGAAAATGCGCGTCTCGATCGCGCGCGCCCTCGCGCTCGCGCCCAAGATTCTGCTGCTCGACGAACCGTTTGGCTCGCTCGACGAGATGACGCGCGAGCGACTCAACGAAGAGTTGCTCGCCATCCGCCAGCAGGAAGCGTGGACCGCCTTCTTCGTCACCCACTCGGTCGCCGAGGCGGTGTTTCTGTCGAATCGTGTCTTCGTGCTGTCCGCCAATCCCGGTCGCCTGCACACCGAGATCGCCGTGCCGCTGCCCTACCCGCGCACGCTTGAGACCCGGCTCTCGCCGGGCTTTCACGAACTCGTGGCTCGCACTTCCCGGCTGCTCCGTTCCGTTGAAAGCGGCACCGCCTGACCCCGACGATGCGCCTGTTTCTAAAAATATTCCTGCCCGCCCTCACGAGCGCAGTCGTGATCGCGATTTGGTTCGGCATCCACCTGAGCCTTTCCTCGGACATGCGTTTCTTGCTGCCGAGTCCGGCCGCGGTGCTCGGAGCATTTTCCGAGCATCACGAAACCCTCGCGCGCGCCGCATGGAACACCAGTCAAGGCGCGCTGCTTGGCTTCGCTCTCGCCATCGCGGTGAGTGCGTTCGCTTCCTACCTGCTGTCGTTGTCACCGTTGGTGCGCTCCAGTCTCTACCCGGTTCTGATGGCGCTGCAGATGACGCCGCTCCCGATTCTCGCGCCCATCTGCGTGATTTGGGTCGGCGCGGGCCTGAAGAGCGTGGCGCTGCTCACCTTCGTCATCGCCTTCTTTCCGCTCGTCGTGAACACCACGCAGGGCCTCATCTCCACCGACCGGAACCTCGTCGAACTCTTCGCACTCTACCGCACCAGCCGCTGGGATCAATTCAGGCAGCTGCGCGTGCCCGCGGCGTTGCCCTATTTTTTCACCGGCCTGCGCATCGCCGCGACGCTCGCGCCGATTGGCGCGGTCGTCGCCGACATGAATGCCGGCTCCTCCGCCGGCGATGGCGGCGGCCTCGGCTTTCAGGCGGTGATCTTTGCAAGCCAGGCGAAATACGCCGCGCTGTTCGCCACCGCGGCCGTCACGTGCATCTTGGGTTTTATCTTCAACGCCGTCGTGCTGGCTCTCGCCTGGTGCGCGCTCCATCACTGGCACGATTCCTACGAACGCACCGACAAATAAAGCAAGGAGGGCGGATCCGAGCCCCGCCCTCCTCCACCACCCGTCACTCCTTCCCAAAGCCATTGGCGCCTTGCTTCTGATTTCCTGAGTCCCAGATAAATTTTCTCCCATGAATTTCCGCCTCCTATCGCTCGCCTCACTACTAATCTCATCCGTCTGCGCGGCCGAGAAACCACTGGCCAAACTCACCGTGCAGCTGGACTGGGTCGCGGAGCCGGAGCACGGCGGTTTTTATCAGGCGGCGGCGCGCGGCTACTTCCGGGAAGAAGGCCTCGACGTCACGATTATCCCCGGCGGGCCGGGTGCGCATGTGATGCCGAGCGTCGCCACCGGCAAGGCCGACATCGGCCAAGCCGGCGATATCGAGACGATCCAGAAGCAGGCCGAGGGCCTGCCCGTCATCCAGTTCGCCGCCGTTTTTCAGGATGATCCCGCGGGCATTTTGGTGCACGCCGACAGCAGCGTGCGGAAATTCGAGGATCTTCAGGGCAAGACCATCATCGCGCGGCCGGGCTGGGTGTTTCTGGATTTCCTCAAGAAAAAATACGGGCTCAAGGTAAACGTCATCGCCCAAAATTTTTCCAGCGCCGCCTTCCTCAGCAATAAAGAGGCGCTCCAGCAGGGCTACAACATCGCCGAGCCCTACCATATCACCAAAGCCGGCGGGAAAATGCCGCGCTTTCTCTCCACGTGGGACGCGGGCTTCCGCGGTTACGCCGTGCTCGTGACCAACAAGAAATTTGCCCGCGAACATCCCGCCGAGTTGCGCGCCTTTACCCGCGCCTACATTCGCGGCTGGCGCGACTACCTTGAGGGCGATCCCACGCCCGCCCATGAGGCAATGAAGAAGGCCAACGCCAACAACACCGACGAGTTCATGGCCTTCTCGCGCAAAATGATCATCGACGAAAAACTCGTCACCGGTCGTGACGCCACCGGCGGTCCCGCCCAAATCGGTCGTCTCGATCCGGTTCGCTTTACCAAGCAAATTTCCACGCTCGAAGAACTCGGCCTGCTCGGCAAAGGCAAGGTCACGACGGCGACCGCGATGACGACGGAGTTCCTGCCGAAGTGACGATGCGCGGATGACCCAGCCCACCCCACTTCCCGCCCGCGATCGATTTCTTGCCCTGCTGCGTGTGGCGATCGGCGACGGCCTGCTGGTCAAGCTCACCCTCGGCAAATACCGCGGAGCCGACCCCACGCTGAAGAACATTTTTGTGCGCCCCGTCGCGCTCAAGGGCGGCCCGCAACTGGCGTTTCTCTGGCGCCACGCCACGCGCGACATCACGAAAAACCACGCCCCTTCCGACGCGCTCGGGCAACTCGAGTCACTCATCGGCGGCGATTTTCTCGACGCCCATCTCTTTACCGCGGCGCAGAACGCCCAACTTGAGTGCCAGCCCGACGGCACCGCTCGCCTGAAAGTAGGGCGGGGCTCTGCACCGTCCTCCACCGCGCTCGTGGCCGCCTCACACGACCGTCCGAAATCCCACCTTATCCCGGCCGACGCTCCGTGGCTCCGCGCCCTCGGCGTCACCAACGATCGCGGCCAGCCCCGCGAAGGCATGGCGGACAAGTTTCGGCAGATTCAGAAATTCGCCGAGCTGCTCTCACACCTGATCGCGGAGGCGTTTCCCGTTCCCGCCTCTCAGCTCTCAGCTCTCGACTCTGAACTCTACGTAGCGGACATGGGCAGCGGCAAGGGCTACCTCACCTTCGCCATCGCTCACCTGCTCGGCGAACGCGCGCACGTCCACGGCATCGAGGCCCGCCCCGAGCTCGTCGCGCTCTGCAATCGCGTCGCCCGGGAAAACAACTTTCCCCACCTCACCTTCACGGCCAGCCAAATTGCCGAAGCCGCGCTCGCACATTCGGAATCGAAAATCGCCCATTCATCCGACGTGCTCATCGCCCTTCACGCCTGCGACACCGCCACCGACGACGCCCTCGCTCGCGGGATCGCCGCCGGCGCCCAACTCCTCGTCGTCGCGCCGTGTTGTCAGAAAGAACTCCGCCCACAACTCACCGCGCCGCTCGTGCTCACCGACGCGCTGCGGCACGGAATCTTCCAAGAGCGCCAGTCCGAATTCGTCACCGATGCGCTGCGCGCGCAGCTGCTCGAGTGGGCCGGCTACCGCACGAAAGTCTTTGAGTTCATCTCCACCGAGCACACCGCGAAGAATCTCATGATCGCCGCGGTCAAATCGCACCCACCCGGTGATCCCGCCCGCGCCGCGCGCGTGCGCGAGTTCGCCGCGTTCTACGGCATTCGCCGCCAGCGCCTGGCTGAACATCTCGCTCTGCCGCTCGGGTAAATTTTTCCCAAGCGCGCACACACCTATCTCAACACGCGGAGAACACGGAGATAGATCTCCTCCGCGCTCGCCGCGCCCTCCGCGTGCGCAATCCGTCTGCCTTCTTTCGCGATTGCTCGAACGCAGGCTTCCGTTCTCGCGCCTTCTTGTGCCTCTTTACGGCCAACCCATGACCTGGACTGATCTCGACTGGCCCGCGCTCGACCGCCTGCGGCAAAAATTCCTCAGCGGCACCGCCGCTTCCGGCCCCTATTGGGAAACGCCGGCCGACCTCGCCAGCTACGATCTTACCTATGGCGAGCGGATCGGGTGGAAGTGGGATCACGTGCTCCGCGAGTTGCGACTGCGTAACTGGAATCCGCCCGCGCGCACCATGTTTGACTGGGGCTGCGGCAGCGGCGTCGCCGCGCGCCGCGTGATTTCGTTTTTCGGCGCGGAGCATTTCGATGCGCTGACCGTCTGGGACCACTCGCCGCTCGCGTGTGATTTTGCCGCGGAGGCAGCGCAAAATCTATTTCCCACGCTCCGCGTGGACCAAGCCACACCGGGCCTGTTCGCGGCCGACTCGCCCATCGGTCTGCTGGTCGTGAGCCACGTGCTCAACGAGCTACCGCCCGCCGCGCTCGCGCAACTCCGCGCGCTCATCGCCCGCGCCGATGCGGTGCTGTGGTGCGAACCCGGCACGCACGTCGTGAGCCGTCAACTCGGCGCCCTCCGCGATGAACTCTCCGGCTCATTTCGCCTCGTCGCCCCCTGCACCCACGCCAACACCTGCCCGATCCTCACCGCGGGTAACGAGCGGGACTGGTGCCATTTCTTCGCGCCGCCGCCCTCCGAAATTTTTGCGAATCCCGACTGGGTAAAGTTCGGCCAGCGCGCCGGCATCGATCTGCGCAGCCTGCCCTACTGCTTCGTTGCGCTGGACCGCCGGACGAACACCGCCGCGCCCGAAGGACTCTCGCGCGTGATCGGCCGCGTCGAACACTTCAAACCCTACGCCCGCCTGCTCAACTGCGATGCGACCGGTCTCGCCGAACTCGAACTCCCCAAGCGCGCCGACCCCGCGCTCTTCAAGGAACTCGACCGCACGAAAGCCCCTCTTATTTACCGCTGGCGGCGCGACGGCGACAAACTCCTCGGCGGCGAAGCGCTCGCGGCGTCGTGATTTCCTTTGGCTGAGGCGAGAGGTTGCGTCTTTGCTGGATTGATGACCGCTGAAACCTCCCCGCCCGCCTCCCGTGCTCGCCGCCCAATCCGCTGGTGGCCGGCTTGGCTGATCGTTGGCGTCGCGGTCACCGCCGTCGCCATCGTGCGGTTCCGCAGCGACCTCGCGTTTCAGCAGCGTAACATGACGACCGGCGGCATCGCCCTCGGGGCGGCGCTGCTGTTGTCGCTGTGGTGGGTTTTTCTCTCCCGCGCACGGGCGCGCCTGCGTATTGGTGTCGCGCTCGGCGGGGTCGCGGTTCTCGCAATGGGTGCTGCGCTGTTCCGCATCCGCGGCGTCACGGGTGACTTCGTCCCCATCATCGTGCCGCGCTGGACAAACTCGGCGCGCCCACCCGCGACCGCTTCAGCCACTATCACCGCCTTTCCACCCCACGCGCTGGACGCGGCCCCACTGGTCGCCCGCGCCGATTTCCCGCAGTTCCTCGACCCGGATCGCAACGCGATCATCGCCGGGCCGACCCTCAATCCGGATTGGACCGCGCATCCGCCGGAGGTTTTGTGGCGCATGAAAGTCGGTCCCGGTTGGTCGGGCTTCGCAGTCGTCGGCCGTCGCGCTCTCACGCAGGAACAGGACGGTCCGCAGGAGCGCGTCACCTGCTACGATCTCGCGAGCGGGCGGCTGCTATGGGCCCATAGTGACGCCGCGCTCTACGACAATCCCGTCGGCGGCGTTGGGCCACGCGCCACCCCGACTGTCGTCGGCGATCGCGTTTTCACGCTCGGCTCGACCGGCCGACTCAACGCTCTCGACCTCGCCACGGGAAAACTACGCTGGACCCACGACCTGGTCGCCGAGACCGGAGCCAAGATTCCCGACTGGGGCTACGCCGGCTCGCCGCTGTTTCTCAACGGTCGCATCATCGTCAGCGCCGGCGGCACGGCGCAGAAATCTCTTCTCGCCTACGACGCCGAGACCGGCGCGCTCATCTGGGCAGCAGGTGATGCCGAGGCCGGTTACGGTTCACCCTTCGTCGCGACGCTCGGCGGCCGCCGCCAGATTCTGGCCTACAACCACCGCCGCATCTCGGCGCACGACGCTGCGAACGGCGCGGTGCTCTGGGAATTTCCCTGGGGCATCGGCTACCCGCACGTCGCCGTGCCCGTGATCGCCGGGCCGGACCGCGTTGTGTTCTCCGCCGGCTACGGCGTCGGTGCCGTGATGCTGGAGGTGAAGCCCGAGGCGAACCACGGCCTCGCCGTCACGGAGGTGTGGCGCACGTTGAAACTCAAAGCCAAGTTCGCCAATCCCGTCGCACGCGATGGCTTCCTCTACGGTCTCGACGACGGCATGCTGGTGTGTCTCGACCTCAAGGACGGAACCCAAATCTGGAAGGCCGGCCGCCATGGCCACGGCCAGGGCCTGCTGATCGGCGACCTTTTTCTCCTCATGGCGGAAAACGGCGAGTTGATCCTCCTTCGCCCCACTCCGACCGGCCCCAACGAGCTCCACCGCTTCCGGGTCTTCTCCGCGAAATCCTGGAATCCCATCGCTCTCGCCGGCGACCTCCTGCTCGTCCGCACCGACCAAGAAGCCGCCTGTCTGCGGGTGGCGGTTGTGAACGAGCCTGTTCGGTAGTTTCCAGTGATAAGTCTCCCGTTGGAAGAAAACCTCCGACGGCATCGCTGGCCTGTGTGCGGATCAAACCCCGCGTGCCTCGATGCGTGCGGAGTCGCCGCGGCCACTACACCAAAATTTCTTTCATCACCCGCCCATGCACGTCGGTGAGCCGATAGCGGCGGCCCTGAAATTTGTAGGTGAGCCGCTCGTGATCGAGGCCGAAGAGGTGGAGAATGGTCGCGTGCAGGTCGTGGATGTGAACGGGATCGCGCGTGATGTTGTAGCCGTAGTCGTCGGTCTCGCCGAAGGTGAGGCCCGGCTTCACGCCGCCGCCGGCCATCCACATTGAGAAGCAGCGCGGGTGGTGATCGCGGCCAAAATTCCCCGCAGTGAGCTGGCCCTGACAATAATTCGTGCGGCCAAATTCGCCGCCCCACACGACGAGCGTCTCGTCGAGCATCCCGCGGCGCTTGAGGTCGGCGACGAGTGCGGCGGCCGGTTGATCGGTTTGTTGGCACTCGCGTTTGATGCCGCCGGGTAGGCCGCCGTGGTGGTCCCAGTCCTGATGGTAGAGTTGAATAAACTTCACGCCGCGCTCCGCGAGCCGGCGCGCGAGCAAACAATTCGCCGCGAAGCTGCCCGGCGTGCGCGCGTCGGGACCATAGTCCGCGACGACGTGCTCCGGCTCATCCTTGAAATCGGTAACCTCGGGCACGCTCGTCTGCATCGCAAACGCCATCTCGTAGTTCGCGATGCGGGCCGAGATCTCGACGTCGGGCGTGCCGGCAAACTGGTGCTCGTGCAATTCGCGCAACCGATCGAGCGCGAGCCGGCGGTTCTCCGGTGAGACGCCTGCCGGGTTGTTCAAGTAGAGCACGGGATCGGCACCGGAACGGAAGCGCACGCCCTGGTGTTTTGCGGGCAGAAAACCCGCACCCCAGAGGTGCGACATCAGCGGCTGGCCCTTTTTGTCCTTCGTGATGAGCACGACGAACGAGGGGAGATTTTCGTTGGCGCTGCCGAGCCCGTAGTCGAGCCACGAGCCAAAGCTCGGTCGCCCTGGAATCTGCGACCCCGTCTGCATAAACGTCACGCCCGGCCCGTGGTTGATCGACTCGGTGTGCATCGAGCGGATGACGCAAAGCTCGTCCGCTATTTTCGCGGTGTGCGGCAACAGCTCGCTCAGCCACGTGCCACTCTGCCCGTGTTGCGCGAATTTGAAGGGCGAGCCGGCGATTGGAATCGAGCTTTGATTGCCCGACATTCCCGTGAGTCGCTGGCCCCCGCGCACCGCATCGGGCAACTGCTCGCCATGCTTTTGATTGAGCAGCGGCTTATAGTCGAAAAGGTCGAGCTGCGACGGGCCGCCGGACTGGAAGAGATAAATGATCCGCTTCGCCTTCGGAGCAAAATGGAACCGCGGTTCGGCCGGCGTCTCAGCCGCGCGGCCGTCCCGGCCGAGCAACTGCGCGAGCGCAACCCCACCGAGACCGAGCGCGAAACGGTTGAGACACTCACGCCGGCTCATGGCGTGCCACGGAGCGTGGCCAGTGCATAGCGGTGGATTGGAAGCGGGATTCATTCGAGAGATTTCATCCAAGGCCACGGAGAGTTGCCCACGGAACACACAGAAGACACGGAACTCCGACCTCCGTTTCCGGTATCTCGCGTGTGTTCCGTGCGAAAACAATCCGGTTCATCATATCATCAGCGTTTCACCACGAAGGCGTCGTGGTTCATGAGCGTATTGACGACCGTGGCGGCGGCGGCGATTTCGGGCGCGGGGAGCGCAGCATCGCGCGACGTGGCGCCGATCCCGAGGTGCATGGCGGCGTCTTCCGGATGCGCGCGAAACCACGCGAGCTGTTCGTCATACATTTTCCCGACAATACCACGCTCCACGGGGTCAGGCGCGCGGCCCGTGAGCTGGCGAAAGGCCTGCGCGACGATTGCCTCGCGAGCGCCATTCGCTTCGCGATAAAGCTTCTCCGCGAGGAGCCGGGCGGCTTCGACGAACTGCGGACCGTTGAGCAGCACGAACGCGTGGAGCGGCGTGT
This sequence comes from Opitutaceae bacterium, assembly GCA_031411015.1. Classification (GTDB taxonomy): domain Bacteria; phylum Verrucomicrobiota; class Verrucomicrobiia; order Opitutales; family Opitutaceae; genus ER46. Next base: position 8,847 of record JANOAF010000196.1, read on the forward strand.
TTGTCGTATCCCGGCGCGCGACGCACACCACACGCTTCGGCACATCGAAGGCCTCGAGCACGGGCGCGGGTCCGGTGCGCCGCCAGAACGTGTAAACGCTGCGGCGATAAAGCGCGTCACCCTTCCCCGCCGGTGCCGGCTTGAACGACTCGGGGATGTCATAGGTAAAAACCGGGGGACCGCCGATCTTCTCCACGAGCAGTCCGCTCACGGCGAGCGCATGGTCGCGGATCATCTCCGCGGGCAACCGATGCCGCGGACCGCGCGCGAGCCAGATATTTTCCGGATCATCGGCCATCGTGGCAGGCGCAGCGAAACTGCGCTGCCGATAGGTTTGCGAGAGCACGATCATTTTGTGCAGCGCCTTCACGTCCCAACCTGAGCGCACGAATTCACCGGCAAGCCAGTCGAGCAGCGCGGGATACTCGGCCCGGTCGCCCTGGCTGCCGAAGTCGTCGACGGTTTTCACAAGGCCGCGGCCAAAGAGCGCCTGCCAAAAGCGATTCACGGTCACGCGCGCGAGCAGCGGATGCCGCGCATCGGTGAGCCAGCGCGCGAGGCCGAGGCGGTTGCGCGGTTGGTCGGCGGGAAATGCCGGCAGCGCGGCGGGCGTGCCGGGTGTTACGGCCACGCCGTGTTGATTGTATTCCCCGCGTTTGAGGACGTAAGCCGGCTTCGGCTGCGGCAGCTCGCGCATGACCATGATTTCCTTCGCCTCGTCGGCGAGCTTCGTCAGGGAGGCGCGCGCACCGGTGAGCGCCGCGAGTTGCGCCCGGTAAGTCTCGTCGTGATTCGCGAGGTAGAAATCGAAAAACTCCTCGCGCGATGCCGCCGCATTCATGGCTCCCGTGTTTTGCGAAAACACCTCTCGCACCTCCAGCGCCGTGAGCGCGCGATCGAAGACGCGCAGCTCATCCACCAGCCCACCGGTGAAACCGCGATCGCGAAACCGTTCGCCGAGCGCGATGAAGTCGCCGCCGCCGCCGGTGATGTCCTTCGTGAGATGGTCGCGGATGACTTCGGTGCGCGCGGCGCGCCCGTTGACGAACACCTGCAATCCCGCGGCCCGGCTTGAGCCGTCGTTCGTCACGGTCACGTGGATCCACTCGCCCACCGTCAGCGGCTCGCTCGCGCGGATGGAAATCGCGTCGCCGGGCCAGAAGTGAATCAGCGACCACTTCAATTTGCCGTCCTCAATGAGCAGCTCGTAGCCGCGGCTCGCGGCGTCGGTCCACGCGCGCGAGCGATGCAGCACGACGGCGCGTTCCTTCACATCGGGCGTCTGAATCCACAGCGAAATCGAAAACGGATCGTGCCGGTGAAAATTACCGAGCTTGGTGTTGATGGCGTGATCGCCCGTAAGCTTGACCGCGGACCCGAATCGGCCGGGCACAGATTCGTTTTCCTTCGGGGTCGCGGCGAACTCATCGGACTTGAGGGCGTTGGCGAAGCGGCCGGCACCGGAAAGTTTTTCGGTGGTGGCAACCGCGGTCTCCTCGGCGGGAGCAGTCACGGGGGCCGCCGATTTCGCGTCGGATTTTTTAGCAGGAGGCGGTGGCGGCGCTTCGCGCCCGTCGAAACTGAAATGCGCTATCTCGCCGAAGACGGCCAAGGGCTTGGCTGAATTTTCCGGCAACCACCGGTCAAAGACCGTGGCTCGCTCTCCGCGCAGCGCCGCGAGTTCTGCTTCGGCTGCTTTCACGGCTGCGGTCGCAGCGGCGAACTTTTCCGAGTGCGCCGCGTTCGGCACCCACATCGCGGGCGTCGGCGCCGACGGCGTGAAGAACGAGTAGAGCCCGGCTTCGTCGATGTTTTGGAAAAACGCCGCCAGCGAATAGAACTCCTTCTGTGCAATCGGATCGAATTTGTGGTCGTGGCAGCGCGCGCACTCCAGCGTGAGGCCCAAGAAGGCGGTGCCGAAGGTCGTGGTGCGGTCGTTGACGTAGTTAATGCGGTATTCCTCCTCGACGGAGCCGCCCTCGCTTTCCATCGCGTGGAGGCGGTTAAAGGCGGTCGCGAGCCGCTGCTCGTCCGTAGCGCGGGGCAACAAATCGCCGGCAAGCTGCCACGTCACGAATTGGTCCCACGGAAGATTTTCGTTGAACGCCTTGATCACCCAGTCGCGCCACGGCCACATATCGCGCTCGCGATCGACTTGGAAACCGTAGCTGTCGGCGTAGCGCGCCACATCAAGCCAGTCGGTCGCCATCCGCTCGCCGTAGCGCGGCGAGGCGAGCAAGCGATCGACGAGGGTGCTGAGGGCGGATTCGGGATTGCGGGTTGAGTCGGCCGTGAACGCATCGATCTCCGCGAGCGTCGGCGGCAGGCCGGTGAGGTCGAATGAGAGTCGGCGGACGAGCGTCTCGCGATCGGCTTCGGGTTGGGGCGCGATTTTTTGGGCAGCGAGACCCGCGAAGATGAAGCGGTCGATTGGGTGCGGCTCTTTTCGCTCGGGTGGAGACGCGACGCTCTTGAGCGGCTCAAAGGCCCAGTGCGTTTGATAATTCGCGCCCTCATCGATCCAGCGCTTGAGCGTCGCAACCTCTTCGGCGGTTAGCCGGGCGAGCTTAGCCTCGGGCGGCGGCATCATTTCCTCCGGGTCGGTGCTCGTGATGCGGAAGATGATTTCGCTCTCGGCGCTCTTGCCGGGGATGATGACGGTCGCGTCGTTCTTGCTGCGCAGCGCACCCTCGCGGGTGTCAAAGCGGAGCTTGGCCTTGCGCCCGCTTTCATCGGGACCGTGGCAGTGAAAACATTTATCCGAGAGAATCGGCCGCACGTCGCGCCCGAAATCCACCGGAGCAGCGAGCGCCGACGCCATGGCGCAGCCGAATGAAACAAAAACTCTGGGGTTCAAAAGCACGCAGGAGTCAGCGTGATTACCCCCACTCCGCGATCAAGCTCGCACTGCCCGGCGTGATCATAGCGCCCGCCGTCGCATCGGAAGCTTCGCCTACCGCTTCTCGTAGCCTGTCTCGGTCGCTGCCTTGCGGCCCTGAAACAGCGTGTAGCCGGGTCGATTCTGCCAGCTCGACGGACCGGAAAGCACCTTGCCATGCGCCAGCACGGAGTCGCGGACGAGTTTTTCGCGGGCGTTGTAGCTGGCCGAGCCATCGCGGTCGCCGGCCTGAATGCCGAAATCGTTGCTCGCGACCATGACGATGTCGATGCCCTCGACCTCATCGAGGATGGTGTCGATCATCCCCACGCCTGCGGGATTCTCGATCTGGATCATGATCATGATGTTGTTGTTGGCATTCGTGGCGTAGCCGCGACCCCAGATGCTCGCCGCGCGGTTGTTGCCGGAGCTGCGGTGGCCCCACGGCTTGGTGTTCGGGCTCTCGCGATTCCCCACCGGAAATTTGGCGAACATGACCGCATTGCGGGCCTCTTCCACGGTCGAGACCATGGGGACGATGATCCCCAGCGCGCCGGCGTCGGTGGCTTTCTGGATGTCGCCGACATTCGCGGACGGCACGCGCACAAACGGGATGCAACCCGCCGCGGCGATCACCTCGATCAGGTTCTGCGTTTCGCGCCACGTCAGCGTGCTGTGCTGCATTTCGATCCAGATGTAATCCTGGCCTTCGCACGCTTTTTTCGCGGCCTCAAGATCGGGTTCAACGATCGTGTTGCAGAAAATTTGTTTCCCCGCCTTCAACTTCGTGAGGACGGTGTTGAACGTTTGCGTGCCAGGCGCCGGCACTGGCTCGCCTTTGGGGGCGGCCTTCGGCGCCGCCACGGGCTGCGCCGACGCCGGCGACCAAGACACCGCCAACGTCGCCACGACCAGCGCAGTCAACATCCCGCGCGGCTTCGTGAGAAAGTGATCCTTGGAAAAACTACTGCCGCGGAGACGAACGTCTGGCGCGAGATAGGACGAACTAATCGGAGGGATTTGCGTGCTCATGGGGTAACGCCGACGCTACGTCGATTGCCGCCGCCACCGCCAGCCGTATCTGAACGGAGGCGGGCATTGCGCCCGAGGTCAGGCGCCAACCTGTCGGCGCCGAAACGGACCTAGCCAATCCCCTACCGGCCTACCCCTACCCTACTTCACCCGCGACAGGCGTCGCGCACGGCGTCCACCATCCGCTTTTGCCGTTTCTCCACGCCCGCCATGATGCTCTTCACCTTCGCGCGCGCAGTCGTGGGATTTTTATGGATGGCTTCGAGGCGCGACCAGAGTTGCGCGCCGTTCGTCTCGTCGATTTCGAAAAACCAATCGTCGGCTCCGATGTCGCGATACATTTGTCCTTTGCAGGTATCGGTGGGCTGGCGGATGTAGAAGGTGGGCGTGCCGACGTGCAGCGCGATGAGCGGCGAGTGACACTCGATGCTCACGACGGCGAGGGCGCGAGCATAGATCGAGGCGGCCTCGTCGGGCATCCAGTAGGTGTCGCGCCAGACGACGTTTTTCTTCACGTCGGCCGGGAGCGGCGCGATGACGGAGTCGCGGGCGAGTTCGATCTGGTAGGTCATCTCCGGGCACACGAAGGCGCGGTGGCCGGTGGCGCGCACGTATGCGACGATGAGATCGCGGAGCTTGGCGAGGTCGCGCTCAGTGGTGCGATCGTTGATGGCATCCTTTGCATCATCGTCGGGCGCGGCCTTGCGCGGGGGCGTCATGCGGTGATAGGGCGTGTAGCGAATGCGCGGGACGAAGGCCGTGAACTTTCCCTCCTCGAGTCCCTTTTCGCGCAGGTAGGCGAGGCCCCGCGCCTCGTCACGCAGGCTCATGCCGAGCTGCGCATCGGGGCCGAACTCGACGATGGGCGCCTTCACGCCCTGGGCCTTGAGGTAGTCGCGCGTGATGGTGTCGCGGCAGAAGAAGAACGCCGCGCGGTCCATGATCGTGCGCTGGTCGCCGCCGAGCGTGCCGGCCGGAAGCTTGAGCGCGCGCTCGCGGAGGCTCTTGAGCGTGCCGCCCTCGGGATCCCGGCCCGCGCCGAAGCCGGAGATCGGATCGGCCGAGACGCCGAAGACGCCGACGGGCTTGCCGGTGGCCTTCTGAAAAGCGACGGCGTGGTTGGCCGCGGGGAAACCGGAGCCGGAGCCGCTAAGGTAGAGATCGGCCTCGGCCCATGCCTGAGTGAGCGCAGGCGTGGTGGGCTGGCCCTCGGCGTTGACGCTGCCCTCGACGATGCGCAGGCGGGGGAAGGCCTTCGTGAGCAAGTCGCGCGAACCGTGTCCGAGCGAGCCGGGCCAGAGCATGAACTCAGCCTCGGGGAAGTGCTTCTCCAGGATGTTGAGCGCGCCGGGCGTGTGGCCGACATCGCCAATGTTCACGCTCTGCCAGGAGGAGCGGAGCAGGATGCGCGGCGGGCGTTTCGAGTCGGCGGCGCGCAGCGGGCGGGAAAGCGCGGCGGTGGCGAGCGCGGCGGCGGAGGTGGCGAGGAAGGTGCGGCGTTTCATTTTCGAAGATGGGAGGTGGGGGTTCGGAGATGGGAAAGCTGGACGATTCAAATGCGGGCCATCGCCTTGGCGAGCCAGGCGCCCACGTCGGCAATGTAAACCGCGCGGGTGTCCTGATGCACGCCGTTGAAGACGATGTAGCGGCCGGTGGCATCCCACACCGGGTGCTGGTCGATGCGGAATTCAGTGGAGAGCCTCGCGCTGTCACTGCGGCGCGCGAGCACGTGGGCGAGTGCGACCTCGCTCTTGTCACGCAGATCGATGAGGCGGAGCGGCACGGTGCCGTCGCCCCGGGCGAGGGGTTCGTGCGTGTAGGCATCGGTGACGATGAACGGCAGCGTCGGATGCATAGACGGATGGCCGGAGCCGACCGGGTGGATCGAGCGGAGGTTGGCGCCATCGTAGCGCACGCTCACGAGGTCGAGGTCCTTGGTGCCGTCGCGGATGTTGAGGTTGATCGTGATGTGCTCGCCGTCGGGCGCCCACATCGGGTGGTGGCCGCCGCGGGCGTAGCGCTCGGGGGTGACGGCGAGGCGGATATCGGAGCCGTCGCCCTTCATGGTGACGAGCGTGAGCAGCCGCGGCCCGCCCCGGGGGGCCGCGGGGTCATGCCAGCGAAGAAAGGCCATCACGCGCGTGCCCTGGCGATTCCAACGAATCTGGAAGCAGTAGAACTCGCAGCGGTCGGCGTTTGGAATCTCGAGCTTCGGCACAGCGCGCTCGACGATGTCGCGGATCGAGGCGAGCATCTTCGTCTTCCCGCTCGCGATGTCCGTCACGAATAGGCCGTCGTCGGCGACGGGGCCGACGTTGCGGCGCGTGCGTTCCTCCGGCAGCACGACGCCGTAGCCAACCTGAATGAGGCGCGAGGCGATGAGATTGTAAGTGGTAAGTTTCGTGTGGTCAGGCGAAACGGTGAAGACGGTGCCGCCGAGGCGACGCGATTTGCCCGTGGCGGGATCGAACTGAACGGCGCACGGTGTCCACGTGGCGGGATCGACATCGTTGAAGAAAAGATCGGCGTCGGTCGCTCCCCACTGCACGTTGGCGCCCATCTGCGTTTCCCAGCCGCGCGACTGCGCGACGATGCGCTCCTGGGCGTTGTGCAGATCGACGACGACGACTTCGCCCGCCTCGCCGGGCTGCGGCGTGCGCACTTCGTTGGGCAGCCGGAACAATCCGACATAGCGGCCGGACGGACTGATCGGCGAGGTGTCGAAAAAGCGATGGATGATACGGCCCGTGGCGATGCGCGCGATCGGCACCTTGGCCTCGAACTCGGTGCAGGCGGGAAAGCGCGGCATGAAACCCTCGGGCGGCGCGCTCGCAGCGGCAGGAGCGGAGCGGAGCGGACGGAGAGCGGCTAGCGAGGCTAGCGTCAGTGCCGCCGTGGAGCGGGTGAGGAAATCGCGACGCAGCATGGTGGAGAGAAACGCGTCGACTAGAAAGTCCCCTTGAGGCCGACATACCACGTCGGCCCGTAGTGGACGCGGTTGTTAATGATGCGGTCGCTCGGCGTGCTCGGGCCGTAGCGCACGGTGTCGTCAATCGCCTCGTTGATATTGCGGCCGGAGAAATAGACCGAGAGCTTGCGCGTGAGACGATACTCCGCCGACAGATCGGCGCTGTTGCGCGGCATAAGATAGGCAAACGTGCCGGGCTCCACACCCGCGTTCGTGATTTGGCCCTGCTTCACCCGGCCGCGCAGGTTGACGGCCAGTCGCACCGTGAAGCGCGCCCGGCTATAGGTCACGCCCCAGTTGATGGTCTTCCCCACAAAGCCGCTGAAGGTGGCGAGCTGATTCCCCTCCAAATGCTGCATCGTGAGATTGGCAAACACGGTGAGACCGCGCGCCCACGGCGGCAGAAACGTGAGCGCCTGCCGGTAGCTGAAATCGAGGCCTTC
>JANOAF010000197.1:0-11071 GCA_031411015.1 Opitutaceae bacterium
CACTCCCGCGCCCGCGCCTCTCTGCGCCGCTCGGCGTGCTCGTCGCCCTCGCCTGCTGCGCCCCGACCGCGTTTTTCTACACGCAGGCCTCGCTCGGCCGTAAGGCTGGCGGCATCACGGAGGCCAAGCTCGCTTCCATCCTCGGCACGCAGCCGCCCGCCGTGCCGCCGCACACGCGCCTGCTCGCCGACATCAACAATCTCGTCGCCGCCAAGGTCGCCGCGCTCCAGCTGCGCGGCACCGACCTGCGCTTCCTCGCCCGCGACTACTACCAGCAGATCGCGCCGATCGAGTATGAGCAGCTCGGCGATTCCTTTGTCAGCATTCACCCACGCATCGGCGATCTGCTGCGCACGCGCAAGATGCTGGCCGACCGCGACGCCCTGGTCACGCAAACGCACCACTTGTTCGAGACGTCGTTTCTCGCACCTAAACTCAACAACGCCCGCCCCGGCGACACCGATGGCTACCTCATGCTCGATGAGTCACTCGGACTCTTCAACAAGCTCAACATCGAGCCCGGCGCGCGCGCGCCATCGTTTTTCAAATTTCGCGCCGCCGCCGACACGAAAAACCACCTCGTGTTCGTGCACACCAACCGCGGCCACCACTACTATCTTGGTGATCGTAACCGCATCGCGCTCTTCCAATCCGAGGCCGATCCCTACACCCCGCGGCAGGACATGACCGGCATCGGCAATTTTCTCATGCTGCGCGTCGAGCGGCCCGACGAGGAATTCTACCTGCGTATCTCGGCCTCGAAGACGTTCATGGGCCGCGACCACACCGCCTGGTCGCCCGGCTCGCAGATTCTCGGTGCGACCGATGTGCCATTCACCTTCGCGGGCAACGGCGCGGTCAACCGCATCATCGGCCCCATCCGCCCGGTCCTGCGCGACGGCGCCGCCTACATCGCGATCGATTTCCAAGAGACGCCGGTGCAGTTCCACTACGAGCGCACCGGCCTCCAATCCCTCTACAACACCCAGGTGCCGCTCGATTCGCGCAAGCTCGTCGGCTATGGCCGCGACATCTCCGCCCTCTCCGCCGCGCAGCTCGCGGCACTCCCGCGCCCAAACAAGCTCACCCGCTTCCCCGACGACCTGCTCTTCGCGCGCGGGCTGGAATTCTCCGGCATTTACGAGGATGGTTGGCTCTCCCCTGCCAGCGAATTCACGCTCGGCGGCGGTGGCCCCGGCGCGTGGGTGCGACTGCGCGGGTTCGTGCCCGAGCTGCCCGGCGCGCCGCTCGGCGGTGGCACCCTTAAGGTCGCGCTCCCCACGGGCGACGTCGACCTTCCGGCGTCCGTCGGTTCCTTCGACTGGCTGCTCCCGGTCGGTTCCGCCGATCAACTGGCTCGGCTTCGCTTGGATTTTTCGGCCACCGCGCTGTTGCCCAATCATGACGACCGTCCCGTCGGGGGAAAACTCGAGTGGCTCGAAGTTTTTTCCACGCTCCCCACCCACACCTTCGAATTTGGCAAACCCACGTCTGCGCGCCTCGCGTGCACGGGGATTGATCAGGACGGCTGGTTTGCGCGTGAGGCCACCGTGCAGCTGCCGCCGTTCGCGGCCGCGCACGACATCGTGCTCACGTTGGAATATCCCGGCTGGAGCGAAGCCAAGGAATCGATTCTCCGCGCCCACTGGCCCGGCGCGGCGACACCCGCGCAAATCACCCTCGTGCCCGGCGGGCCGCTCACGCTGCGCGCGCGCCTCACACAATCCGCCACCCCGCGCACGTTGCGGCTCGAATCCGCCGGCGACTTCCCCCTCGCCGCCCCCGATCCGCGCCGCCGCGCCGGTCGGCTTGTGCAAATCGAATTGCAGCCCGTCACCCGACCGTGAGCGCGCCTGCTTTCTTGGCGCCCCGCGCCGCCCTGCTCTGCAAAATCGACACGCTCGGTGATCTCGTGGTCTTCGCGCCGGTGCTGCGCACGCTGCGCGCCGCGTGGACCGGCACTCGCCTCGTCGTCGTCATCCGTCAATCCTACCTCGATCTCGCGCCACTGCTCGCCCGCGGGATCGAGTGGTGGCCGACCACACTCGATCCGTTTGCGCAGGGTCCGGAGGCCAATCCGGCCGAAGTAAATCGGCTCCGCGACGCGGTCGCTGCGCTCAACCCGGAAGTCGTCGCCGCGGCGACCTCCCGCCGTAACTGGCTGGAGGTCGCGCTCGGTGCCGCTGCGCCCGGCGCTCGTCGCGTTGCGCTCGGCGAAACCGCCGACGACGAATTTTTCGCCACGCGCCTGCGCGTCGCGCTCGGCCTAAACGCCGCCCACGTCTTCGCAGAACAAATCGCGCTGCCTACGGGCGAACCCGACTGGCTCGCCAACTTTGCGCTCGCCGACGCGCTGCTCGGCTACGCGGTCGAGCGCGCCGCTCCCGCGCTCTCTGCGCCGGCCGTTGGCGCAGAAAAAATCCTTGCGCCCCTCGGACTCTCTCGCGGTCGCTACGTTGTCTGCGCCGCCGCGGGCTTCGCCAACGTAAAGCTCAAGACGTGGCCCGCCGCGCACTTCGCCGCCACCCTCGATCACCTTCACGAAAAACACGCCCTCCCCGCGCTTCTCATCGGTCATGAGAGCGAGCGCGCCCATCTCGAATCGCTCCAGGAGAAGGTCTCGGGTCTAGGCACTAGGGTCTCGGAAACCCCCAGACCCCAGACCCTAGACCCTAGACCCGAAATCCCAGACCCTAGACCCCGACTCTGGCTCGGCCGCGATGGCGAACTCCCGCTCCTCGCCGAACTCATCGCCGGCAGCGCCCTCTTCCTCGGCAACGACACGGGCGCAATGCACCTCGCCGCCGCGCTCGATGTGCCCGTCGTCGCCATTTTCGGTGGCGGCACGTGGCCGCGCTTTGTGCCCGCCGCACGCCGCGGCGTCGCGGTCGTGCATCCGCTGCCTTGTTTCGGCTGCGGCTGGGATTGCGCGTTCGGCGACGCCCCGTGTCTCGGCGAAATCTCCGTGCCCGATGCCATCGCCGCCGTCGACCGCGCGCTCGGCAGCGATTGTTTCGAGGTGATCGAGGTGCAGCGGCTCTCCGCCGAGACCCGCACCATGATGGCCAAGGTCGCCGAGCGGCATCGCGCATCCAGCGCCGGCCACCTAGCCCGCCAGCACAAGCTCGAGGAACTCACTGCCCTCGACCGCGAGAAGGACGCCGAGATCGCATCGCTCAAGGCCGTGTGCGACGAGCGCGAGAAAACGATTTTCATCCTCGATAGCCACGTGCGGAATTTTCAGGCCGAGAATGCCGCGCTCAAAGCCGAGCGCGCCGTGCATGAGAAGACGCTCGCCGCGATGCCAACCGACGCCGCGAAGGCCGCCAAAACCATCGCCGACCTCGTCGTTCATAACCGCAACATCGAGTCGCTCCTCAAGCACCGCGAAAACGAAATCGCCGAGCTGAAAACGTCCACCGCCAATCGCGCCGCCGGCCTGCACGATTTGGAGAACGCGAAGCACTACGCGCGCCTCCTCGCCGAGCGCGACGCCGCTGTCGAGTGGCTGCGCGAATCGCTCGCCGCCCTCGAAGCTGACAACCGCCGCCTCGCCGCCGAAGCCACGGGCCCCACCGCCGCCCTGCGCAAGCTGTGGCTCGGTTTCGCCGCGCTCGTGCGCGAGCGCGTGTGGCGGCCCTTCGACACGTGGCTGTTTCACCGCGTCGTGGAGAAATACTGGATGCAGATCGGCGTGCTCCGGCACTACGAGCCGCGACCGCTGCATTGGGATGAGCGGCTGCCGGGTGCGCAGCTCGCCGACGCAGCGCTGCCGCCGCTCGCCATTGTCACGCCGAGCTACGGCCAGGAAAAATTCATCGAGCGCACGCTCCGCAGCGTGCTCGACCAGAAATACCCGCGGCTCGCCTACGTCGTGCAGGACGGCGGCTCAAAGGACGGCAGTGCGGCCATCATCGCGCGCCATGCCGCGTCGCTGCGCCACTGGGAATCCGTCAAGGACAACGGCCAAGCCGACGCCATCCGCCGCGGCTTCGCACACCTCTTCGCCCAAGATTCATCGGCGTCTTCTGCCATAGACGAGACGCCCATGCCACGTGGCACGGGCGTCCCGCCCGTGAATCTGCCGACGACCGAGATGAGCCCCTTCGCCGCGCTCGGACCCGACACGATCATGGCGTGGCTCAACTCCGACGACCTGCTCGCGCCCGGCGCACTGCGTTTCGTCGCCGAGTATTTCGCCACGCATCCCGAGGTCGATGTCCTCTACGGCCACCGCATCATCATCGACGACGACGACCGCGACGTCGGCCGCTGGATCATGCCGCCGCACAATCCGAAAACCCTCGAGTGGATCGACTACGTGCCGCAGGAGACGCTCTTTTGGCGCAAACGCGCCTGGGATCGCGCCGGCGGCATCGACCCGAGTTTCCAATTCGCGCTCGACTGGGATCTGCTCGCGCGTTTCCAGCAGGCCGGCTGCCGGATGGTGCGCGTCCCGTATTTCCTCGGCGCCTTCCGCGTCCACGCCGAACAAAAAACCTCGCAGGCGATTCACACGACCGGTGCCGACGAGATGCGGCGCATCCGCACCCGCTTCCACGGCGAACGCCAGGACGACGCCCTCACGATCCACCGTCACGCCCGCCACGCCCGCTTCTGGGGTGCCATCACCGCTCGACTCCACGAGGTGGGGATTCGGTGGTGAATACCAAAAACGCGTCACGCCGACGCACTGCTTCCCGATTTCTATTCGGTGCTCAGAGTGCGCGGATTGCGCCGGGCGTGCCAGAAACGTTGCACGCGCACCATCTGGCGCTCCTCTTCCACGCGGTAGAGCACGACGTAGGGCGTATAGATGACCTTACGCACGCCGACGCGATCCCGCACGGGCGCGCCACGATGTGGCAGGTGGGTCAGGGATTCGGCCAGCGCGACAAGTTCCAAGCCGACGGTTTCCGCCGCCCGCGGATTGTCCTTAGCGATGTAGCGGACGATGCTCTCCAAATCCCGCTCCGCCGGCTTCGTGTAGATCAGCCGGTAAGCCACGTCTTCAATTTCCGCCGCACGTCTTCCGACGCGACCCCACCCTCGGCTGCAAACGAACGGTCCGCCTCGTCGATTGCCGCCAGCATCTCCGCCGGCTCCTCATCGGTCAGCCAGTGGAGCAATTCCTGACGCTCGTGCGGCGGCAGTTGCTGGATTGCCTCCTGAATCTCCGCGAGCTTGGTCATGCCGAAACCGTGCTCGCCTCGCGCCTGCCTTGCAACTGTGCTTTTTCCCAACGGATGAACCGCCCACCCTTGGACCCACTGCCACGTTTCGCAATTGGTGCTGACGCGATGCGCAGCATCCACACCCGCTCCCACGGCGAACGCCAGGACGACGCCCTCACCATCCACCGCCACGCCCGCTTCTGGGGCGCGATCACCGCGCGGCTGCACGAGGTGGGATTCGGTGGTAAGACGAGTCAATCCAGCTGAGAGCAATACAACTGACACTTGAGAGTCTGAAACCCTACACTCTGTCGATCGAACGCAACGACTGGAACGAGTTGCTTACTGCTTGGACTCCTCTCGTCCCCGCCGCGAGTTCACGTTGGATGATGTCGCGATTCGGCGAACTCTTCTTCGAGCACAAGGACGGAAAAATTGGAATGCTTCAAGTCAGCGCCTTTCGATACGAAGTTGTCGCAAGGAACAAACGGGATTTCGAAGAGTGGCTCGTGGATCCCGACAAGATGACCCAGTGGTTTCTCTCACCACTCGTTGACCGTCTCGTTGCATCTGGGAAGATATTGAAACCTGATTGGTGCTACTCGTTCACAACGCCACTAGGACTTGGCGGAGAAATCGCAGAAAAAAACGTGGCTCTGCTTCCGATCAGAGAGCACTTTGGATGTTGGGGTGACATCTTTCGTCAGCTCAAAGATGTGCCGGACGGCGAAAACGTGATCATTGTCCCCCGAGAGAAGGAACCGCAAAAATAGCGGTCCGATTCAGCTAGGACTCGTTCAGCTTCGCGCCGGAGTTCCATCGTTTTTCCGCGTTGCCCGCCCCGCCCTTTCTGTCGTCCTCATGAACCCATGCTCCTGAGTGTCGTCGTCCCCGTTTACAAGGAGGAGAAAAACATCCCCGAGTTTCTCCGGCGCATCCGGCCGATCCTGGCCGCGATCACGGAGGACTACGAAATCATCTTCTCGCTCGATCCTTCGCCGGACCGCACGGAGGACGTCATTCTCGAACACCGCGCGACCGATGCGCGGATCAAACTCCTGAAATTCTCGCGCCGCTTCGGCCAGCCGATGGCGACGCTCGCCGGGCTCGAATATTCCTCGGGCGACGCCGTCGTCGCGATGGACGTCGATCTGCAAGATCCGCCGGAGCTGCTGCACGAGATGATCGCGAAGTGGCGCGAGGGCTACGATGTCGTGCTACCGCAGCGCCGTCATCGGACCGGCGAGCCGTTGATCAAAAAATTTGTCGCCGCCACCGGCTACAAGGTGATCAACAAAATCGCCGACGTGAAAATCCCGCCGAACACCGGCGACTTCCGCCTGATGTCGCGGCGTGTCGTCGCCGAAGTCGTGCGGCTGAAGGAGAGCCACGGTTTCCTGCGCGGCATGGTCGCGGTCGTCGGCTTCAAGCAGGCGATCATTCCGTTTGACCGGCCGGCGCGGTTTGCGGGCGAGACGAACTACAACCGGTTCCTCGGTTCGCTGCGCATCGGGTTCAACGGCATCTTCTGCTTTTCCACCTACGCGCTTTCTCTGAGCACGATGCTCGGCTTCGTCGTCTCCGGGTGCTCGTTTCTGCTGATGGCAATCTACCTCTTCTATAAAATCACGGGCCGCGAAATCTCCTGGGGCAATCCCACGCAGGTCATCCTCATCTCCTTCCTCGGCGGCGTGCAGCTGATCAGCATCGGCATCCTGGGCGAATACATCGGCCGCATCTACGAGGAAGTCCGCGCACGCCCGAAATTCATCGTCGATCGCGCCGAGGGTTTTAAGCGGTGATTGGGTCGGCCGCCGGCGACGGCGGCGCAGCTGAAGCGCCCGAGCCCCGCATGAATCCCGCCCGCTCCCCACTGCGCTGGCTAGTAGCGCTGGCGGTGTTCGTCGCGGTGGCGGCGCTCGCGCTGTGGCGCTATTCGCCACCGCTGCCCGCCACCCTGACGCTCGACCTCGAACTGGGAAATCCGGGCGCGGGAAAATCCGAGCCGCTCGTGACGTCCGGCCGCACCCAGGCCGGCGATTTCCTCTTTGTCCGCCACATCGACGAACGCACGGTGGTGTTCGGATACGAAACGTGGGGCTCAGCGTCGCTGCTCTCTGCGCCCGTGTTACTGCCCCCTGATCGAAAACTGCGGCTGGAAATCGCCCTGCCCGCCTTCACGCAAATCCGCGGCGCGCTCACGCCTCCGACAGATCGTCTGCGGCTCACGGCCGCCGGCGTGAAGCTTTTCGACCTGACGGTGCCATTCCGTTGGCGCCTCGCGCCCGAGATTCGGTTCGGGGAAAACACCATCGGCGGCACGACCTGCGACGCCACGCTCACGGGCCGGCTGCGGCTGATTGACGGTCGCGAACTGCGCGGCGCGCCCACTGCGCTCCATGGGTTCCGCGAGCGGATCATCGCTTGGCTCACGGTGACACGCTGGCCGGCCGTCGTCGCACTGCTGCTCGGCGTGGCCACATTCGCCGTCTGGCCGCGGCTGGGCGCCTGCGACTGGTCGAGCTCGCTCACCACCGCCGTTGGTGTTGTCACGCGTCACCGCTGGTTCATCGCCACGGCGGCGCTGTGCCTTGCGCCGTTTGCGTGGCTCGTGACTTACGGCACCTTGAAATTTGTCGCGCCGGAGACGTTCAACTCTTTCTACGATTTTCAGGCGGTGAGCCTGTTGCAGGGCCGCCTCGACGTGCCGGAGGAATCGCTGAGTGGCGAAGCGTTTGTGTTCGGGGGGAAAATCTACGGCTACTTCGGGCTCACTCCGGCGCTGCTGCGCCTGCCCCTCGTGATTTTCGAAGCGCCCTTTGCCGAGTTCGGTCGCGGCTTCATGCTACTCTACTTCACGGGTGCGCTCGGCGCGAGTTACCTGATGCTGCGCGAGGCGTTTCGACTCGCCGGGCGCGGTGAGGACCCGCCACCCGCGTGGGCAACCGTATGCTTTACCGCCAGCGTCGGGCTTGGCAGCACGCTTTTCTATCTCGGCAGCACCGGCAACGTTTACCACGAGGCCATCTTGTGCGGCGCGATGTTCACCCTCTGGACATGCTGGTTCGCCCTGCGGCATTTCGCCGCGCCGGAGCGCCGCTGGTGGATCGGGGCGCTCGTATGCGGAACGCTCGCCGTGCATGCCCGACCGCCGGTGGGATTTTTCGCGCTCACGCTCGTCGCCACCCTCGCGCTGGCCGCGGCGCTGCGCGATCGGCACCGCGCTGCAGGGTGGCGGCGGCCCGCGCTCATCGCTGCACTCGCTGGGGCAGGCGTGTTTTCCTTTAACGTCGTCAGCTACGCGAAATTTCAAACCTTCGAGGGCTGCCCGCTGCGCTACAACGTCCAGTATGACGCCACCCGCCTCGCGCGCATCGACGGCAAACAATTCCACCTCGTAAATGTCCCCATCGCGGTCGACACCTACCTCGTGCAGTGGAATCTCCACGTCGAACCGACCTTCCCCTATCTTTTCATCGGTGCCACCACGCCTGGCCGCGAGTGGCTGAAAACCAAAATCGACTACCACGATCCGACGCTGGGATTTCCCTATGCGATGCCGGCGCTGTTCGCGCTCGCGACCCTCGGCAGTCTCAGTGCCTGGTTTTTCCGGCCCGCGCTCCGCTGGCCGCTCGCCGCCACGTGGGCCGCGGGCGCGCCGATGTCGCTCGCGATGTTCGCCGCCATTGCCATCACGCACCGCTATACGGCGGATTTCTGTCCGCTGTTCATCATGGCCGCGGCCCTCGGTCTCGCCGCCGTCGCCAGCCTCGCCGCGCCTTGGCGCACCCTCGCGCGCACCGCATTCGTCGTGACGACGCTGGCCTCGGTGCTCATCACCTTCGCCATCACGATCCACCACCAGGGCAAGGACGCCTGGGGCGTGCCGGCCGAGGCAAGAAGCCGTTACCAAGGAATTCGCCACGCCGTCGATTCTGCCCTTGGCTTTGCCCGCCCATGACGTCCGACCGCCCGCCGCGCGTGCTCATCTTCATCGTCGCCTACCACGCGGAGGCGACGATCCTCAGCGTGCTCCAACGCATCCCCGCGCTACCCGGCTATTCGGCGGAGGTGTTGATCATCGACGATGGTTCCACGGACACGACCTTTGCGCTCGCCGACCGACTGCGGCTCGCCGGCACCTACCGCCATCCGCTCGTCGTGCTCGCGAATCCCGTGAACCAAGGCTACGGCGGCAACCAGAAGCTCGGCTACCACTACGCCATCGAGCACGGTTTCGATTTCGTCGTGCTCGTGCACGGCGACGGCCAATACGCGCCCGAAATGCTGCCCGACATGATCGCGCCCCTCGCGCGCCGCGAGGCCGATGTGGTCTTTGGCTCGCGGATGCTCGTGCGGAAAAACGCGCTCAAGGGCGGCATGCCGTTCTACAAGTTCATCGGAAACCATATTCTCACGTGGTATCAAAACCGCGTGCTAAAGACGCACCTCAGCGAATTTCACAGCGGCTACAAGGCCTGCTCCGTCGCGCTGCTGCGCCGTCTGCCGTTTGATCTCAATTCCAACGTTTTCCACTTCGACACCGAGATCATCATCCAGTTTTTGCGCGCCCGCGCCCGCATCCTGGAAATCCCGATCCCCACGCACTACGGCGACGAGATCTCGCGCGTCAACGGCCTGCGCTATGCGATGGATGTCGTGAACGCCTCCACCGTCGCGCGCCTCCAGAACTACGGCCTCGTTTATCGGCGGAACTTCGACATCGCCGCACCCGACAACCAGCAGTATCTCGCGAAACTCGGTTTTCTCAGCACGCACTCCGCCGCCATTGAGGAAGTGCCCAATGGCACGACCGTGCTCGACGTCGGGTGTGGCCCCGGCCACCTCAGCCCCGCACTCCGCGCGCGCCAATGCCGCATCATCGGCGTCGATCAATTCCGGCCCGGCTTGGACTCCGCGTTCGACGAATTTCACGTCGCCGATCTCAACACGAATCCGTTTCCCCGGCCGCTTGACGATGTGCAGGTCGTGCTCGTGCTCGACATCATCGAGCACCTCGGCTCACCGGAAAACTTTTGCGTCGCGCTGCGCCAGTGCGCCCAGTCGAACCTGCAGGTGAAGATTGTCATCTCGACGGGCAACATCGCGTTCTTCGTCACGCGCCTGATGTTGTTTTTCGGCCAGTTCAACTACAACACCCGCGGCATTCTCGATCTCACGCACACGCGGCTGTTCACGTTTTCGTCGCTGCGCCGTTTGCTCCGGGAAAGCGGATTCGTCATCGAAAAGGAGATTGGCATTCCCGCGCCGGCGCCGCTCGTCGTGAAGAGTCCGTTCTGGCAAAAAGTGCTGATGAAAACCCAGGGCGGGCTCATCCGCGTCTCCCGCGGACTCTTCGCCTACCAGATGCTGATGGTCGTGCGCCCGCTGCCGACGCTGACCACGCTGCTCGCCAACACCCGCCGCCACTCCGATAAAAAATCGTCGGCAATGCCGTGGCCCGCCGGGAAATCGTGACGATGCCCGCGCCGCTCGCCGCGCCCACGTCAGCCGCCGCCTCGCCGCTCCCCCGGCTCTGCGGCCTGCTCATCGGCCTCGCCGCACTGGTGCTGAGTGTGCTCCAGGGCTCGCGGCACTCCTATCCCCGGATGCCGGCGGCATTGACTTTGGAAGTCACGTTTCCTCGCGGTCTCGCGGGAGAGACCGAGCCACTCGTCTGCACCGGCATGTTCCGGGAAGGCGATCTGCTGGTCGTCGAATATCTCGATGAAACCACGGCCGTCCTGCGCTACGATCATTGGGGCCACGGCGGCCCCAGCTCGCCGCGCATCGCGCTCCAGTCGGGAGTGGCGCGCACGCTGCGGGTCGAGATGCCGTCGCTCACGACCTACGTGAAGCCGCCAGCGGGAGCGCGCGCGCCCCTGCGCCTCGGGCTC
>JANOAF010000198.1:0-1881 GCA_031411015.1 Opitutaceae bacterium
AAAACTACGTGCAGCTCGCCGACGAGGCGCTCGCCACCGTCACGCTAAGCGACGACGGCACGCGCGCCCTCGGCACGGACGACCGCGCGTATCGGCATCTCGTGGATTTCGATGGGCGGTTTGCCGACATCTACGTGGTCAATGCCGCCACCGGCGAGCGGAAGCTCGCCCTGAAACAGCAGCGCAGTGAAGGCGGCCCGGCGCTCCTCTGGTCGCCCGACGGCAAGTGGGCCAGCTACTACTCCGGCAAACACTGGCACGCGCTCGACACCATGACGGGCGAGACGCGCCTGCTCACCGCCAAACTGCGCGTCGCCTTCCACAACGAGGACGATGATCACCCCGCGCCGCCCGGGGCGTATGGCGCCGCCGGTTGGACGAAGGACAGCGGCTCCTTCCTCGTCTACGATCGGTTTGATGTGTGGCAGACGTTCGTCGATGGCCGTGCGCCAAAAAATCTCACCGCCGGCCACGGCCGCGCGACCAAGGTCCAGCTCCGCGTGCAGCGCATCGAGCCCGTGGACGAAGATGACGACGAGCGCGGCATCGACCCGGCGAAGCCACTCACACTCCGCGGTGAAAGCGAAGAAACGCGGGCGACCGGATTTTTCCGCACGAGCTTCACGGCGACCGCCGCGCCGCAGCGGCTGCTGTGGGACGACAAACGTTTCACCTACCTCGGCCGCGCGCGCGAGGCCGATGCGCTGCTCGTGACCGCGTCACGCTTCGACGAGTTTCCCGATGTGCACGTGACCGACGCGTCGTTCGCCAAGCTCGCGAAGCAGACTGACGGCGGCGCGCAGCTTGCGGCGTTTACGTGGGGCCGGGCGGAGTTGGTTTCGTTTCGCAATGACGACGGCGTGCCGCTCAAGGCTTCGCTCTACAAACCCGCTAATTTCGATCCCAAGAAAAAATATCCGCTGCTCGTCTACATCTATGAGCGGCTCTCGCAGAACGTGAATAATTTCAGCAACCCCGCGCCCGGCACGAGCATCAACGTCCCGTTCTACGTCAGCAACGGCTACTGCGTGCTAATGCCCGACATCGTCTACAAAACGGGCGAACCCGGAAAGAGCGCGCTCCGGTGCGTGCTCCCCGCGATCGATGCGGTGGCGGCGCAGGGCTTCATCGACGAGAAGGCTATTGGCATCCAGGGCCACTCGTGGGGCGGCTATCAAATCGCCTACATGGTCACGCAGACGAATCGGTTTCGCGCCGCTGAGGCCGGCGCGCCCGTGGGTAACATGACGAGCGCCTACTCCGGCATTCGGTGGGGCAGCGGCCTGCCGCGGCAGTTTCAATACGAACAGACTCAGAGCCGCATCGGCAAAAAACTAACGGAGGTTCCGCGCACCTACCTCGATAACTCGCCGGTCTTTCACGCGCACAAGGTGCAGACCCCGCTCCTCATTTTGAGCAACGACAACGACGACGCCGTGCCGTGGTATCAGGGCATCGAACTCTTCCTCGCGCTGCGCCGGCAGGGCAAACCCGCGTGGCTCTTCAACTACAACGGCGAATTCCACGGCCTCCGCCGCCGGGCCAACCAAGAGGACTGGGCGAAACGCATGCAGCAGTTCTTCGATCACCACCTCAAAGGCGCGCCCGCGCCCGAGTGGCTCGAAAAAGGCATTCCCTACATCGAGCGCGACGACGAGAAACTAAAGTTCAACGCGCCGCCGGCGAAAACCTGAGCCGGCTCGGTTGTAGGGCGGGGTCGCCGAACCCCGCCTCCGGCAGGATTCGGACGCGTTGCCAACCCGGTGGGGTCGGGAGACCCCGACCTTGTTGCTCCACCAGCCCCAAATTTCCGTTTCCCTTTTCCGCGTCTTCTGCGCCTGCTTGCGGCCGATCAACGATGTCCGCCCTTTCCTCCCTCGC
>JANOAF010000199.1:0-2536 GCA_031411015.1 Opitutaceae bacterium
AGGCGGAAATAGTTTTCCCCCCGGGCGTTGCTTTCGGCGATGAGCCGAGCCCAGACGGGCGCGCCGCCCAGCACGAGGAGGCCGCGGGGCGTATCGAGCGGGATGAACCCTTCCACGGTTCTGTGGTTGGGCGATTCCTCGACGAGGTAGCGGAGGTATTCGGGCGCGAGCTCGCGGGCGAGCCGCCGGGCGCGGGCCATGCTTTCGTCGATTTGTTTTTCGTAGTCGGCGAAGAGTTTCGCGCGGTCGGTGCGATATTTGGCGACGACATCGGTTTCGTGCGCGTGGCCGACTTCGGGGAGATCAAGCGGTTCGTCGCTGCTGGCGAGAATGCCGTAGAGCGAATAATAGTCGGCCGCGGGGATGGCGTCGAATTTGTGGTCGTGGCAGCGGGCGCAGGCGAGCGTGAGGCCGAGCACACCGCGGCCGATGGTGTCGATGCGGTCATCGATGATGAGCTGCGGCGCCTCGATATTGCCCTCGAAACGGCGGCCGACGGTAAGGAAACCGAGCGCGCGCAAATCGGGTTTCTCCTCGGCGGGCAGGCGGTCGGCGGCGATCTGTTCGAGGACGAAACGGTTGAACGGTCGGTCGGAGTTGAACGCCTCGATCACGTAGTCGCGGTAAGTGTGGGCGAAGGGAATGCGGCGCTCGCCATCGGTGGATTTTTCCGTGGTGTCGGAATAGCGCGCGACGTCGAGCCAGTGGCGGCCCCAGCGCTGGCCATATTCCGGCCGGCCGAGCAACTGATCGATGAGCGTCGCGAACTTGGTCGGGCTCGGATCGGCGGCGAACTGCTCCACGCGATCAAATGACGGCGGAAAGCCGAGCAGCGTGAAATAGGCGCGGCGCATGAGCGTGCGCGAATCAGCGGGCGGATTGGACGCGAGATTCTCCGCTGCGAGCCGGGCGCGGATGAAGCGGTCGATCGGATGCGCGCTGGCGGTGGGATTGGATTCCTTGGGAAGGGGCGGTGCGACGATCGGTTGAAACGCCCAATGGGAACGCGCCTGCTCCAGCGTCATCGCGACGATTTTGGGCGCAGCCGCGTCCGGGACCGTAAGCCGCGAATCAGGCGCGCCGCGGCGCACCCACTCGGTGAGCACGGCGACTTCGGCGGCGCTCAGTCTCTCCTTGGGCGGCATCTGGAGATCTTCGTTTTTGTAGCCGATGGCCTCGATGAGGAGGCTGGCTTTCGGATCGCCGGGCGCGATTACGCGGCCGGTATCGCCGCCGGCCTGCCAACCCGGCAACGAATCGAGGCGCAGGCCGCCCTTTTGCTTTTTGTCGCTATGGCATTCGTAGCAACGCGCAACGAGGAGCGGGCGAACCTTGGCTTCAAAGAAGGCGAGGTCGTCCGCCCGGTGCGATCCCGCGGCGGGTGGAACGGCAGATTCGGCCGCCGCACCGCTGGCGACGACCGCAAGAAAAGCAGCGGCGATGAAGGGGCGAATCATCGGTGGGGGGCGAATCGAACACGGAGTGCGGTCGAGCGACAGGAAAAACGGCGTCGGGCCGGCAGAATCACCGGTTGAAAAATTTCGGTCGCGTTGGGGAGGGCGTGCGTCTTTACCGGTGGTCACTTAACCCCGCCAAAACCCATGCGCTCGCTCACCCTCGCCGTTCTCGGCGCCTTCACCCTGGCCTTCCTCGCATCGTGCGCATTTGTGGCGGAGCCGTCGAAACCGCTCCGCGCCCTCCTCGTCATCGGCGGCTGCTGCCACGACTACGCGGCGCAGAAGGACATCCTGAAGGCCGGGCTCGAAGCCCGGGCGAACCTGACGGTCGACATCGCCTTCAGCGCCGACAAAAACACCACGCCCGCGCTGCCCATCCTCGGCAACGCCGCCTACGCGAAGGGCTACGATATCGTGATCCACGACGAGTGCAGCGCCGACATCAAGGACCCCGCCATTATCGCCGCCGTGCTCGCACCGCACCGTGCCGGCCTTCCTGGCGTGAACCTCCACTGCGCGATGCACAGCTACCGCATCGGACCGCCCGCGACGCCGGCGGAAAAAGGTAGCGAACGCGCCGCTTGGTTCGAATATCTCGGCATCCAGTCTAGCGCCCACGGCCCGAAACTGCCCATCGTGATCACGTTCGCCGGCGACCAGAGCCCCATCGTCCGCGGCTTCGCCGAGTGGACGACTGGCAACGAGGAACTCTACAACAACATCGTCGTGCACCCGACGGCAAAGCTGCTCGCCCGCGGCAAACAGGTCGTGAATCAAAAGACGAACGATTACGCCGTGGTCTGGACCAACGACTATCGCGGGGCGCGCGTCTTCAGCACGACCATCGGCCACAACAACGACACGGTGTCCGACGCCCGCTACCTCGACCTCGTGACCCGCGGCGTCCTCTGGGCCTGCAATAAACTCGATGCCGCGGGCAAGCCTGTGAAGGGCTACGGTCCAATTGCGGCGAAGTGAGGGCGGGCGGGGCGGCGATGGTCTCGGCCGAAAAATTTCTGCTGTAGATGCCATGAGGCGGACAAGCGGGCGAAAAAGGCCCAACTTGTCCGCCGAATGAA
>JANOAF010000200.1:0-9567 GCA_031411015.1 Opitutaceae bacterium
GGGCTTCGCCGAAAGCGCCGGGGCGGAGGGGCTGGTCATCGCCGCGCACGGCGGCGACCACGCGATCTATCCCGACTGCCGCGAGGACTTCATGCAGGCCATGGGCCAGGCGATGCAGCTGGGCACCTACGCCGGCATCCAGCTGCTCCGGCCGTTCATCGCGATGTCCAAGGCGCAGATCGCGACGGAAGGCGCGCGGCTCGGCGTGGATTTTGCGCGCACCTGGTCTTGCTACAAGGGCGGCGCCATCCACTGCGGGAAATGCGGCACATGCGTCGAGCGCCGGGAGGCGTTTGCGCACGCGGGGTTGAGCGATCCGACGGCGTATGAGTCGAACACGGCTCTGCCGCCCAAACCCGTGAACCACTGATGCAGACCAATGTTGAGGAATGTTTGGGAATGCCTTCCAAGAAATTCCCATCGATTAGTGGGTATTAGTGGTTTCAAGGATTGGTCATGCTGATTTCCGAAATATTCTATTCGATCCAAGGCGAGGGCGAGCTGACGGGAGTGCCGTCGGTCTTCGTGCGCACCAGTGGCTGCAACCTCCGCTGCACCTGGTGCGACACGCCCTACGCCTCGTGGAATCCCGAGGGCACCCAGGAAACCGTCGCGGAAATCGTCTCCGCCGTCGAAGCGCATCCTGTCGCCCGGCACGTCGTGCTCACCGGCGGCGAACCGATGATCGCCAAGGATATCCGGCCCCTTGCGGCCGCGATTCGCGCGACCGGCCGCCATATCACGATCGAGACGGCCGCCACCATCGCGCCCGACGGTATCGCCTGCGACCTCGCTTCCCTTTCGCCCAAGCTCCTCAACTCCGCCCCTGATCCGATTGAACACGCGACCTGGCGGAAAAAACACGAGGCGACGCGCTGGCAACCCGCGGTCGTGCGCGAGTGGGTCGACCACTATCCCTATCAATTCAAGTTCGTGGTGGCGCGACCGGAGGATGTGGACGAGCTTGAGCACATGCTCGCCGCGTTGCAGCGGGAAATTCCCCGCCACAAAATTCTCCTGATGCCCGAGGCCACGTCGCTCGAAAAAATGCGCACCCGCGCCGCGTGGCTCGGCGATCTTTGCAAGGCTCGCGGCTACCGCTATGCCCACCGGCTGCACATCGAACTTTATGGCAACCGGCGCGGAACCTGAGTCGGTGCCACCCGTGCCGGCAGGCGCGAGCGTGATCACCCCGGGCGATCCGGAAAAGGCGCGCAAGCTCTCCGAGGAGCTCGCGCTCATTCTGCGTGAGTTCGAGGTGGAGAACGTAACGCTACGCGAAGTGATCGGCCTGTTGCAGGGGCGGGGTTATCTGCTGCTCGTGATGCTGCTCGCCCTGCCCTTCTGCACGCCGATTCCGCTGCCGGGGTTGTCCACACCGCTTGGGCTCATTGTCGGGATCATCGGCGTGCGGCTGGCGCTGGGACAAAAACCGTGGCTGCCGGCGCGTTTGCTCGACAAGCGCCTGCCCCCGGCCGTGTTCGCCAAGGTTTTCTCCTTCACGCAAAAAATCATCCTCGGGTTCGAGCGCCTCCTGCGCCCGCGTTTGCTTTGGCTGACCGCGACTCCGGGACTCCGGCAGCTTCACGCCATCCCCATCGTGATTTGTGCCGCGCTGCTACTGCTGCCTCTGCCGATTCCCTTCAGCAATACCATTCCCGCCTGGGGCATTCTGTTGGTTTCCGGCGGCCTGCTCGAACGCGACGGCGGGTTTATTATCGCCGGCCATGTTGCCTCTCTGCTCGCCATCGCCTTCTTCGTCGCCATCGCGATCTTTGGCGTCGAGGCGGTCGACTTTCTGTGGCAATGGCTGCGCTGAAATCGCCCCACCATGAATGCTCCCTCCCCCGCCCTCTCCGAAATCGGCCAGATCGCGATCGTCGTGAGCGATGTTGGCGCGGCCACGGTGTTTTATCGCGATGTGCTCGGATTAAAATTTCTCTTCCCGGCCGGGCCCAACCTCGCGTTTCTCGCCGCGGGCAGCGTGCGGATCATGCTCACGCAACCTGAGGGTGGGACCGCGACGGGAAAAAACTCCCTCATCTATTTCAAGACCCCCGACCTCGCGACGACCCACGCGGCGATTGTTGCCCGCGGTGCCAAGAGCGAACAGGGCCCCAGTCTGATCGCCAAAATGCCGGACCACGAACTGTGGATGTCATTCGTGCGCGATCCCGACCGCAATCTCGTCGGGCTCATGAGCGAAGTGCGGAAATGATCCGCCCTCGCCACGCTATTTCTCGTCGCGGCGAAACGGGTATTTGAATTGTTCGATGTAGCCCTTCGGCACTGGGTGACCGCCGATGCCGTAACCTGCGGGCCACTGATCTTTCGGCAGGTGATGCGTGCCGAAGAGCCGATCAAAAATGGGGAAGTGGATCGAGAAGTTCACGTCGATCGCCTCGCGCTCAATGCCGTGGTGCCAGTGATGGAAGCGCGGCGTCACAAGAAATTTTTCGATGATGGGAAACCGCCAGCCGAGGTTGGCGTGAATGAAAGTCGAGTAGAGAAAGACGAGGAAGATGTAGGCGTTCATCGCCGAGGCACTGAATCCGAGCACGAACATCGGAATCACCGTCGTGCAGCGCAGCGCGAGGATTTCCAGGAAATTCATCCGCGCGCCCGCCATCCAATCCATGCTCTGCGCCGAATGATGCACCGCGTGGAAACGCCATAGCCACGGCACGCGGTGAAACGAACGGTGCACCCAGTATTGCACGAAGTCGGTGAGAAACATGATGGCAATGAACTGCACCAAAAAAGGCAGCGCTCCCACCCAAGCGCGCAAGCCGGTGAGCGGCGCGAACACCAAAATCGCCTTCGCCGGGATGAACGTGAAGAAGGTCAGCATCTGCACGAGCATGCTGCTGACCAGATAGTAGAAAAGATCCTCGCGCCACTCGGCGCGAAAAACCGCCTGCGCGCCGTGGCGGGGAAAAATCCGCTCCACCGGGATGAAGAGAAATCCGGTGAACAGAATCCGTAGCACGAAGAAATCGAGCCCGAGGAAAACCGGCGTGGGATCGGGCACGAGTTCCTGCGCATCGGAACCACCGATCAGCGCAGCCAGCAGCGTGAAGCCGATACCGAGCGTGCCGAGCACGCGCTCCTTCCGCAGCGCCAGGCTGAGCGCCGAGAACAAAAATCCCGCAAGCAAGATCCCGTGGATCACGAGGCGAAACCAGCCCTTCTCGTGCAACGGCCGAAACTCCGTAATCGAAAATGTGCCCGGTGCACGCAAGGTCAGCACGAGGAGCAGCCCCGCGAGGCCAAGCATCAGCCCGAGCACGCCGCTGATCCAACCGCTGCCGAACTGGCGCATCGGCTCGGTGGCTTCGAGTTCGCTGCGCACTTTCATCCGGACGTCGTGGAGGGGATTCACGGCGGCAAAGCGGAGGCGTTTTCGGCCCAGGCGGCGATCCGGAAATGGCACTACTCCGCGCAACCCTTGCGGGCAGAAAAAATCCCGGACTCCGGTTACAACGACCGGGTGGTGGCTGGTGTCGTGCTACCCGCAGAGCTCGGCAAAAAATTCATGGCGAGAAACCCTACCACCGATCGGGCGTCGGAGTAGATCGCATCGAATTCCCGTTGCAGCGGGTTGTTGGCGGCAAACTCACCCGCAGTGGGGATCACGTTTTCCACCAATCCGCGCGAAACGGTTCCGACGGCATTCGCCAACATCTTTGCATCGGACTCGACTGCGGCATTCGTCAGTCCGCCGACGGGGCGAAAAAATGCCGCCACCGCCACGACGGCCAGCGCGGCAGCCGCGATCTGCCCCACGAGCCATGGTCGCCGCCGCTCCGCCGCGCCGGGGGCGGTTGGTCGCACGGCAGCGTTCAGCAAGCGGCGCTCAAAGCCGACGGAGGGCAGCGGGGTCCGCTGTGCCCACGGGCGCGCATCGCGCCGCAGCGCGCCATCCAGCACCGCGCCGGCAGCGAAATACGCCCGACAATCCGAGCACGTCTCCGCGTGCCGCGGGGCACCCTCAGCGACGATGCCGCTCCACTGGCGAACCACACGACAGGCCAAACGAACACGAGGCGACGGGATGGTTTTCATAGGCGGGATTCTCCTTCCAGTAAACGATGGCGGGCGCGATGGACGATGACCTTGACGTGAATTTGCGTGAGACTCATCACGCGGGCAATGTCCGCGGTCGACTGCTCCTCGGCGAAGCGCAGCCACAATACCTCAAACTCGCGCGGTGAAAGAATGCGGCGGGCCCGCTCCCAAAGATTCTGCACGCCGTCCCGCGCCTCCGCCGTGCGCGCGGGCGAGGCGGCTTCACTTGCGGTTTCTTCGGGCAGCTCGGCCCAGCGCGGGCCGTCGCGAAAATGGTTGAGTGCCGTGCGCCGCGCGATCGTGAGGAGCCAGTTAATTATCGGGCGCTCAGGGTCCACGCGGTCCAGATGACGAAGCGCCTTGATGAAGGTCTGCTGCGTCAGGTCCTCTGCGTCCTCGCGCTGACGCGTCATCTGGTAGACGTAGCCGTAAACTCGCCGGTGGTGCCGGCCCACGACGGCCTCGCGTGCACGGTCATCGCCGGCAATCGCGGCGCGCAGCTCCGCCGACTCGTCCGCGCGGGCCGACCGGTCTGCGGCGGACTCGTCGGACTCAGTCGTGGTCAGCGGCACGGGCGAGAGCACAATCATCGTTTATCCGATTCAGCAGCCGGCCGCGGATCGCGCACGCTGACGGCGTAAACCGCCTTGCCGCTCGGATCGTTGGAGTAGGTGACCTTAAGCGTGTAAGTGCCATCGGCCCCGGGGAACTGAAACCGCGCGGTCATATTTCCTCGGTTGCCGCCCGCCTGCATCATGTCCGAGCGGAAAACAAGCGGCGCGCCACCTTGCGCCGGCACGACCTCGACGCGTTGGTAACGCACGCCCATGCCGCCGTTGAGCCGCCAGCCGAGCGTGATGGTCGCGCCGTTCTTGAGTTCGACGTTTTCGATCGTGCGGGAGGCGCTGGCGTTGGCGGGCGCGCTATCCGGCTCGGCCGATGCCACGGCATTCCATTCGGCAACGGTCCGCCCGCTGACGATGGGAGCGGCCTTCGGCGCGGCGGGCTTTTCTGCGGACTGCTGTAGACTCTTGGCCATCGCGGCCAGCCGGGCACTCGAGTAGGCGAGGTCCAGGGCGACAACATCACCCGAGCGCGCCACAGTGGTGGCATTGATGAATTCGGCGAGGTTCTTGTCCGTCGTCTCCGCCAGCGAGAGCGCGGCCGTCATGCCCTGGAGAATCTTGGTGAGCTTCTCGGCGTTCTGGCCCGACGACGCGAGCAGCTCCGCATGCAAGAAAGTGTTTTCGCCGCGCTCGCCGAGTGCGAGCGACCCGGCGCTCGCAAGCTGGAGCATACGGGTCTGCGGGGCATTTTGCGGAAAGACATTTTCGGCGGGCACGACGCTCGCAGCAAAA
Source organism: Opitutaceae bacterium (assembly GCA_031411015.1). Lineage (GTDB taxonomy): Bacteria > Verrucomicrobiota > Verrucomicrobiia > Opitutales > Opitutaceae > ER46. Next base: position 5,427 of record JANOAF010000200.1, read on the forward strand.
AGATATGCTCCCTCCGTGCGGCTCGTGAAACGAGCGAGCGGCGAGCCGGGAGTCTTCGCGAGCGACGGTGCCGCGCCGCGAATCACATCGCGCGCCTTCAACAATTGGTCCTTCGACTTGCACACGATCATCACCGGCTCGGGCGGAAACGCGACAATCACATGTGTTCGATCGTCCGACTTGGCCTTGGGATCGTTGATCGCGTAGGCGGGAAAAGGCAGATCCGTCAGCTCGGAAAATACCTTGGGCTCCGCGATCGTGCCCTGGAGCAAAAGGCTCTCGGCGATTTTGCGGAGTTCGCCCGTGCCCTGCACAATGAGTGCGCCATCAATCGCCTTCGGGTCCGCCGCGAGGTTGGTGCCGTAGGCGGTCACGGTGCCGACGGTCTTGAGCGTCTTCGTGACATCGATCTTGATCATGTCACCAAATCCCGCGGCTTGCGCTTTCTCGAGGGCGGTAACGAGTTCCTGCCCGACCGTGCCGGCCCGCAGGGCGTCAAAATCCAAATGCACAATCCAGCGTGCATCGGCGGCCACGTAGGCGGGGTTGAGCGCGGCGTGGACAGAAACGGCCGCGACGAGGCCGGCGGCGGAGAAGCAGACGGCACGGATAAGATTGTTCATAGGAGAGAAAGGAGTGGTCTGCCCAGTGATACCCCTAAATTCGGGAAGAAGTTACAGTCGGTTAGGATTCGGCGGGCGCACCGAGCTCGCGCACGTGGAAAATCACGGCGGCGGCGGCGAGCGCGAGCCCAGTGAAAACCAAGATAAAACCTGCCGTGCCCAACGTCGCACCCGCGGAAAAAATCCCGCCGGCGGGATCGAGGAGATCACGGATTTGGCGGGTGAGGGAGAGCCGGCTCAACTGCGTGGGGATCTGGCCGAACCCGGCTTCGACAATCCCCGCATAGGCGAGACCGAGCACGATGGAGCGCGACGTAATAATCGCGCACAAAAAGCCAAACGCACTGGCCGCCATCACGAGCAGCACCTGCCCGAGCAGAAGTTGGGGCGCCGCGGTGGCGAGACCCGCGAGACCGCGCAGATGGCCGACCACCAGCACGACGATGAGCGCGAGGAGAAAGTCGAGTTGCGCGCAGACCGTGTGCGCGATGAATTTGAAAACAACAAACGCCGATCGCGGCAAAGGCCGCGTCAGCACGTAGTCGACCGTGCCGGATTTCATCTCTTCGCGCATGGCACCCGCCGCGGCAATGAACGCCAGAGAGGGAACGAGAAACGCCACATAGAACGTGCCCAGCCAATTCACGTAGTGGCCGGTGCTCGCACTCCGAGAGAAAGCAAAGGACAGCAGCGTCAGCACCGCGAGTCCGACCGCCACCATCAGCCAACGACTGGGCAGCAAGAAGCGGCGAAACGTGAGCCGCCAGACCCCGCCGAACGCATGGCGCAAATTCGCGCCGACGATCACCGGGGCGGGCGGAGCGGAGAGCAGGGGCGGCGGATTCATCACGAAGATGCCGTCGCGGGATCGGCGGCTTTTTCGAGAAACGATGCCGTGGCCTGCACCTCGAACACGCGCACGCCACTTTCGAGCAGGAGGTCGTGGAAATTTCCCTCGCCGTAAAATCGCGCCGAATCGCTCCAGCGCACATGCAGGAGGCCATCCGCCGAAACGATGTCGCAGCCGCGCACGAGTCCGTGGTCGAAAAAGAATCGCGCCAGCCGCTCCGGTGCATCGCAGCGAAACGTCGCGGCCTCGGGCCAGCGTGCGCGGGCCTCGGCGGAAGCCGCCTCGTTGAGCGAACGCGGAATGCGTCCCCAGCGCAGCAGCAGAAAGTCGGCGCACAGCGCCTCCAGATCGTGGAGAATGTGGCTGGAGATGAGAATGCTCACGCCGCCGGCGGCAAGTTCGCGGAGGACTTGGGCGACATCCTCGCGCCCCATCGGATCGAGGCCGTTCATCGGCTCATCGAGAATCACCAACCGCGGATCGTGGAGCAGGCATTGCGCGAGTTTCACGCGCTGCTTCATGCCTTTCGAGTAGGCCGTCACGCGTTTTTTCCAGTGCTCCGGTCCAAGCTTCACGCGCCCGAGCGCCAGACGAGCACGCGCCTCGGCGTCAAAAGCCGAGAGCCCGGAGATCATGCCGAGGCCCGTGAGCCACTCCAATGGGCGCAGGCCGGCGGGCACCGTCTCGCTCTCGGGACAGTAAGCGATCCGCGCGTGGACGCTCGGGTTATTCCAGGGCTCCTCGCCAAACACCGTGAGCCGGCCGGAACTCGGGCGGATTTGGCCGAGCAGGAGACGGAAGAGCGTGGTCTTGCCCGCGCCGTTGGGACCGACGATGCCGGTGATGCCGGGGCGAATCGTGAACGTGACGTTGTTCAACCCGAGAATCATCCCATAGAACCGGCTGACACTTTCAGCTTGGATGATGGTGTTCATGGTTGGAGTGGCCTGGGCGTTTCGCCCGTGGTTTCCGTCCGCACCCGGGCGAGACGCCCGGGCCACGCCGAGCCGTCGTTCCTGCCATAGGCTTGGATGATGGCGTTCATTCGGGTCGAAGCCGGCGCAGGAAGACAAATGACGAGCCGACGACAAAAACACCCAGCGCCGCGAGCGCGCCGCCAAAATCGGTGGGCTCGGCTTTTTTTCCCGCGGTCGCGAGATTGCTGGTGAACCGCTGGTCGAAAACCGGCAGCTGCGCGCTCGCCGCGGCGAGGACGTCGTCCAGGCGGAAAACCTGCTGCCGCACTTCGCCGAGATCGTGCGCGAAACTCATCCGGGTTATCCACACCGGCGCGCGCGGATTGGTCGCCATCACGCCGAAGACCGCCCACAGGCAAACCCAGATGACGATCGTCAGGCGGGCATTGCGGCCCAGCGCCGACACGCCCAGTGCGATCGCCGAGAGCGTGACGAGTGCGATGCCATTGAACGACAGCGCGCGCAGCAGCGGCCCGGACGAATACACCACAAATTCGCGATCCGTCGCGAACAACATGCTCAGAATCCACCCGAGCAACAGAGGTCCGGTCCACACGAGCAGCAGCACGCCGACGATGGTGCCAAATTTTCCGAGGAGGTAATCGGCCGAGGTGAGTGGCCGGGAAAGATAAACGATGAGCGCATTGCTGGCGCGATCGCGCGTGATGAGGCCGGGCACCAGCGTGGTCAGCGCGAGGAGGCTGAGCCAAAGGCCGAGAAACGAATGCGCCCAAAACAGCAGGGTGAAGACGCCGCGCACGCAGATGTCGGGATAAAGCGTCACGATGCCGCCGATCGCCGCGACAATCGCCTCGGCGCGAGGTCCAAATTTCACCGCCAGCGTTTCTAACCAGCCGCCGCTCGCGATCGACTGGCTGAACACAAATCCGCCCACTGCAATCATTGCGCCGGCCATCCACGCGAGCGCCAGCAACACGCGAAAAAAACGCGTGCGCCAAAGCTGCCGCAGTCCGGCGGTGGCAATCACCCGCCGGCGATAGCCCACGCCGCGCGGCTCCTCGCGCCAACGGCTCAGATCAAGCGTTCGGCTGGTTTCCATGGCCTTCGGAAATGGATTTGATGAACAATTCGTGGAGCGCGTCCGGGTTCGCCACGATCTCGGCCGGCGGCAGGCGATGCGCGCGCATCAGCTGGAGAATCCACTCGATCGAGTCGGACGCGGATTCGACGCGGAGCTTGCCGTTGGACAACGCGGTCACTTTAACGCCGGTGGATTCCAGGACCGCCACAAAGCGCTCCCGCTCCGCCGCGGGCGCGATTTCGACCACGCGGCGGTGGCGGTTTTTCAAATTATCGATCGTGTCGTGTTCCAACAGTCGCCCGTGACCGATGATGATCACCCGGTCGCAGACCCGCTCGATGTCACGCAACAAGTGCGAGCACATCACCACGCTGATCCCGAGATCACGCCAGAGCGAACCGATGAGTGTGAGGATGTGTTCGCGCCCCGACGGATCGAGGCCGTTGGTCGGCTCATCGAGAAAAACCACCTGCGGATCGTGCACGAGCGCCTGCGCGAGTTTCACGCGCTGGCGCATGCCCGTGGAATAGGTGTCCACCGGCCGGTAGCGCTCCTGCCCCATCCCGACGAGATCGAGAATCTCGTGCGTGCGCTGGCGCGCGAGTCGCATCGGCATGCCCGAGAGCTGGCCGCAGTAGGTCACATATTC
>JANOAF010000201.1:0-3122 GCA_031411015.1 Opitutaceae bacterium
TCCAGGGCGGCGATGTTGGCGTATTCGGCGGCGTCCATGCGGAAAGGAAAGAGGACGTTGTTTCGCCCGGAGACACGCTCCAAGTGCAAAAGCTGGTAAAGCCGGCCGTTGGGGCCGCGCCGCCGAGAATGCGCTCGACTCCCGGGAGGCCCGGCAAAAAATCCTAGGTAATGATCGCTCTTTCGCTCTGCGTCCGCGCTGGCCGCCTGTCGATCACGCGGTGGCTCGCTGAATGAGTTTGGCCTCGCATCCCGCCAGTGAGTCGGAACGCCCGGCGCTTCCCGCCGTGCGGGTTGCCGCGGTGCTCGCCCTGATCGTCGCGGGCGTGCTGCTTACCGTCTGGCTGTGGAGCCGCGTCTGTCGCTTCCCCTCAATTCCATGGAATGACATGCGGCTCGCGCCGACGATTGCGCTCGCGCAGGGCTGGCCGGTCTACCCGACGGCCATGGAGGGCACAATCAGCACGTGGATGTATGGACCGCTGCCACTGCTGTTTCTCTGGCCGGCCTCGTGGGCCTCAAGCGCTGCGGGTGCGCTGATGATCGCGGCGTGGCTCAACCTCGCGCTCACGCTCGTGCCGCTCGCACTGGTCTGCTTCACGTGGCCGGCGGCCGACGGGAAAACGCGTTCGCTCGTCGGACGCATGAGTGCATTTTTGCTCTGCCTCGCACTTTGGCCGGAGCTGCACTACTCGGTGCTTTTTTCGGACAATCTCGCCGTCGCGTGCGGACTGCTCGGCAACTTGCTGCTCGTGCGGGCGCGGACTCCGCGCGAGCTCTGGCTTGCCGCCATCGTTGCGACCGCGGCGGTCGCGTGCAAACAGATCGCCCTCGGTATTCCACTCGCGCAGGTCGTGTGGCTGGGCTGCACTGCGGGCCGTGCGGCGGCAACACGCCACGCGCTGCGCTGCGTCGTGGCAGGCGTAGTAATCGGAGGCGGTGCGATTGCGACGTTTGGCTGGCAAGGCCTGTGGTTCACACTCGTGGAGACGCCCGGCGGCATCGGTTGGGCGGTGGCACCCTGGCAGCGTCTGATCGAGGCTGCACCCAAACTTGTCCTCACCCTAGCCGTGCCCGCCGTTGCAATGATTTTTTTCCGGCGCACCTTCGCACAACCCCATCTGCTGCTGCCGGCGCTGGCGTGGCTGTGCGCGTTGCCCCTCGGTATCGCGGGCATGATGAAGCTCGGGGGCTGGACCAACTCGATTCACAGTTTCGTCCTCTGGTTGCCGGCGGTGCTCGCGGTTTTTTTCACGGCCCAGCCCAACCCCCGCCGCCTCTGGGTCGCATGCCTCGTCGCCGCTATGATCGCGGCAGGCATCGCCTGCGTGCGTGTCCTGCGGGAGCCGGTGCTGCCGATGCGTCCACAGATCGCCGACTACGAACAGGCCGCCATCATCGCCGCCCAACACCGCGGCGCGATCTGGTTTCCCATTCACCCCCTCGTCACGCTCTACAGCGAAGGCCGCTCCTACCACGACGAGGACGGACTCTACGTTCGCATCAGTGCGCGCCAGCCGCTTTCCGAAAAACAGGCTGCCGCTCATCTGCCGGCCGCGCTGCGCGTGATGGCGTTTCGCAACGACTGGACCGACTGGGGTATCGCGCGGCGCATGCTGCCGCCGAATTCGCGCGAAGAAGTAATCGGCAACTGGACCCTGCGGAGCGGCGTGGTTGAGGCTAAAAAACCATGAGCGACGGCCCTGCATCCGCTCCGGCGAAAGACCCACCGAGCTCCGCACCGCGGCGCCGGCTCGCGCTCGATTCGCACTGGCTCATCACCCTCGCAGTGTTGTTCGCGTTGCTGCACGCGGTGCTCGCCGTGACGGCGACGGCGGACAAGAGCATGACGTCCGACGAGATTGCGCATCTCGTCGCCGGGCAGGCCTACAACACGCGTAACGACTACCGTCTCCAGCCCGAGAATGGCAATTTGCCGCAGCGGCTCGCGGCACTGCCGATGACCCTGGCCGGCGTGCCACAGCCATCGGTGACAAGGGACTCGTGGCGCACAGCCGACGTGTGGAACTACGGTCACGAATTTTTCTACCGGCAGGGCATCTCCGCCGACAAGTGGCTCTGGCTCGGCCGGGCCATGATCGCGCTGGTGAGTGCCGCAACGGGACTGCTGGTGTTTTTCTGGTCGCGGGCACTGTTCGGATGGCGGGGCGGATTTCTCTCGCTCGCGCTCTTTGTCTTTTCACCGACGTTTCTCGCGCACGGCGCGCTGGCGACGTCAGACGTCGTGATGACGTTTTTCTTCGTCGCATCGGTTGGCGCGTGGTGGCGACACCTGGAAAGACCAGGGATGAAATGGGCGTCGATCAGCGCCGTGACCCTCGGTCTCGCGTTTGTCGCAAAATTTTCCTGCGGCCTGCTGCCACCGATGCTGGCCTTAATCAGCCTGGTCTGGGCGACGGGTGAGGCCGGACGCACGGGTTGGCGGGCGGCGCTCCTGCGCCTGGGGCGCTCGACGCTGGTGCATGCGTTCGTGACGTGGGCCATCATCTGGATGTTCTACGGTTTTCGTTTCAGTGCGTTTGCGCCCGGCATGCCCGCGGGATCGAGTTTCAATCATGGTTGGGAATGGATTCTGCCGGGCATGGGCACGTCGGGCAGCATCATCGTCTGGCTGCGCGATCACCATGTGCTGCCGGAAGCGTGGCTCTACGGGCTCACGTTTGTGCTGCAGTTTTCCAAGGCGCGCGGGGCGTTTATGGGCGGCGAGTATGGCGTGACCGGCTGGGTTTCATTTTTCCCTTACGCCTTTGCGATCAAGACCACGGTGCCCGTGCTGCTGCTCGTCGGTGGCACCGCCATCGCGGGCACGATGGCGCTCGCCCGACGCCGGGCCAAAAATGGCCTGAGGGCGGTGTTCACGCGCCTGCGACCGTTCACGCCGCTGCTTGTGCTGTTTGTCGTCTATTGGGCGACGTCGCTGCTGAGCCACCTGAACATCGGGCATCGCCACATCTTGCCGACCTATCCGGTGCTTTTCATCGCGGCCGGCTGGCTGGGCCGCCGGATTGATGGGCGCGGTCCGCTCACCGCCATGTGTATTTTGGGCGCGCTGGCGTGGCACGTCAGCGAGTCGTTCAAGGCGCGGCCGCACTATCTCGCCTA
>JANOAF010000202.1:0-1777 GCA_031411015.1 Opitutaceae bacterium
CATACACGATGCAGCAGCCGTTCTTCCGCGCGATGGTCCGCGCGAATTTGGCACGCCGAGCTAGCACGCCCTCCGCCGCGAGAGAGAAGCCTAAGTCGCGTTCACCCAAATCGAGCTGAACACCATCGCTCAACAACCGGAACGCCGTAAGTGCGCGATCCTCGTGCCCGCGCCCGACGAGGATGATGTTTTGTGAAACGGGCGAATGCCGCTCCAAAAAGGGCCGTCCGCCCTCCCTCTGGAAAAGATCCAGCAGGTATTCGGGATTCTTAGCTAGCGGACTGGCGAAGATAATCCCCACCGCCGGGAACCGGAGTCGAACGGTATCAATCGCGGTGTGCAGCAAAATTCCGCGGCCACCATCTCCAATGCCTTGCGCCTCATCCACAATCAAGGCGGTGACTCGCAGCTGACGCTCCGCAGACTCTAACGCGTCCTCGGCGTGCAACAGGCTGAGCAGGCGCTCTTGCGTGAGCACGTAAACCACCCCTCGGGAGGCGAGTTGCCGGTCAATAGGTGTCGGAACACTGCGCAAGGCCACCCGCGGCAATCCGGCTTTGGCCAAGTCTTCACGCAAGGTCAGCATCACCTGTCGGATCAGCGCGCGCGTCGGCACGAGGTAAACGATGTTCGCGTGGGGCCGCGCCCGGATTCTGCGAATGACTTCGAGGGAAAGCACAAAGGATTTCCCCGCCGAGGTTGGAGCGGAAACGCTGACGGATGGCGCCTCGGAAAAGGTTTGAAGCACATCGCATTGAAAATCCGTCAGGAGCACCTCACGGCCCGCAGCATCCATTTGCGTGTTTTCCACTTCACGAGCCAAAGCCTCCAGTTCGAGGTAATGCGCGTTCGAACGCTCATTTCCGAGCACCTGCCGATAACGTCTTCGCAACAGGCCGCGACCTGGGAAATTTCCTAAACGGGCGAGAATCAACTCGGCGGCACACACGAAGCCGGGAACTTCACTATGCCTCACAGCGACGGCACATGTGACGATCTCAAAGGCGGCAGTGCGATCTGCCGGATCATCGGAAAGTGCCAGGATTGATCCAAAGCCGACGAGCCGCCCCAGCTCATCATCTGAGAGCCGAATTGGGGCGGATTGTTCCTTACCCGGAAGGCGCGCCTGCACCTGCGCCACCAGCAGGCGTCGGTAGAGCCTGGCCAGGTCGGTCGGAAAAAATGTGGACATAGCTAGCCGTCATCACATGACCTCGTTAAAGGCGTCACGGAACTTTTGCACGGTCGGAAAGGGGGAGGAAAAAGACCTCAAAGCGCAGCCAAATCCGCGAGAAGTTTTTGAAGCGATCACCGATGAGCTTTCGGAGTCGGGGCAGGTCTTTAGTGTAGCGCTTCCGAAACTCGTCCGCGATCTGCTGGGGCGGGATTTTCAGAAGCTCTGCATACTGCGCCCAGTCATAGCCGACCAGGCAGGCGTGGTTGATCCGGCAGTCGGCGCCCGGCTTTTTGCGATTCACCAAGTCGAGAACAGCCTGCCGCGTCTTCACCCCAGCATGCTTGTAGTGGCTCGTTACCAATCCGAACTCGTGCTTGAGCAATCCTTTTTCGTGAAAAGCCTCAACGCTCGCGATCATGTTATCGAGAGCGGCAGAAATACTTTGCTCCAGCTTGGCTTCGCCGAAGTAGAGGTCCAATCGCCGATCCTGCACGTGCCACCGCATGTGGATGCCGTCCGAGCCGTGAAGTTCGTTCCGCGGGTTCGTTTTCAATTCCATCTTCGCGACCATCTGCGGCGCTCCAAGAACAGCCTCTTGTA
>JANOAF010000203.1:0-3371 GCA_031411015.1 Opitutaceae bacterium
CGTGCTGGAAATGGCCGTGCCGGTCGAGCGCATCGCGCACTTCGCGCCGATTGACAGGCCGCCACAGACAACTCCGCAAGCCGGTTCGCTGCTCGTTGCCGCGCCACCGCTCGGGGGCTTCCTTTTGTGAGCGAACCACGACCCACTTTCCGAAACCGACGCTGCCATTTGCGCGGCGTGATGAGCCTCTGGACGCGCACTCCGATGTTCCGCATCGAGCGCGGCCCGCTGCTCATCCAGACGCTCGCGGCCAATCTCGCCGCGCGTGTTTTTGCGGAGACGGAGTTCGTGACCGACGAACGCGGAGCCGGGATCGCGGCGCTGCTCGGCTGGCCGTTCGCCAAAATCTCCACGCCGCTCGACGACTGGCCCGCGGACGGCATCACGCACATTTGGGCGCTCGGAAAACTCGTCGCGTGCGCGTTGCAGGAACAACCCTTCGTGCAGTTCGACGGTGATGTGCTGCTGTTCAAGCCGCTGCCAAAGCGGCTCACGCGGCACCGCCTAATCGCTCAGTCGCCCGACCTGCCACGCTACTACACCTCACGCGACATGAACGAGGCGAAGGTTATCGCGGGCTTCACGAGCGGCAGCACCGCCTACAACGCCGGGCTGCTCGGAGGCAATGACGTGGCGCTCGTGCGCGCCTTTGCGTGGGCTGGCTTGGATCTCGCGCAGAAGTTTCGTGACTGCCACCTCAACGGCACCACGACCTCGATGCTGATCGAGCAATACCAGCTCGGCGTGTTCTCGCGTCGTGTGGGCGTCGAAGTCGGCACGCTGCTGCCGGTCTGCCCAACGCGAAAGCAAGTCGGCAAGGCCGGATATGCTCACCTCAGCGGCAGTGCGAAACGCGATCCCGTATGGATCGAGCGCGCGGAGCACAGACTTGCGCATGATTTTCCCGAGGCTCACTCGCGGTTCCTCGCCGGATGGCCTCGCCTCGTGGCGGCGCACTACGATGGCGTTGGGGAGACGCCGACCACGATGGAACCTGTCGCCATCGAGTTCTGAGCCATGAATGCTGTGACTTCCACGGTTGAGGCAGTCGTTGTCACGCACCGGCGACCCAGGAACCTGCTGCCCGTTCTTACCGCGTTGCGTGCGCAGAGCCATCAGCTCACGCGCATCACGGTGATCGACGCTTCGCCATCCGCCTCGTTTCGTCCGACAGCAGGCTTTGATCTCGCCGACTGCGTGATGCGGCTCGGCACCAACTTCGGAGCGTTCAACCGCTACGTTCCGCTGCTCGCCTATCGTTGCGACTTCACGCTGTTCGTGGACGATGATTTCGCCATCGGCTCGGATGCGGTGCGAAGGATGATTGCGGTGGCCGCGATGCAGCCAGACTTCGGCGTGATCGGTGAAGTGGGTCGCTTATTCCCATCGTCGCTCGAATACAGCCGCCGCGATGTTCGTGCCAACACGAACAAGGTGCGCCCAGTGGACCTCGTGATTCGTGGATACTTTACGCGGACGCCGACGCTCTACGTCCTCGCCGAGACTTTGTGGCGGCTGCCTGCGGAGTGGCGTCCGCTGTGTGTTCAGTTCGACGACTTGCTCCTCGCCGTGGCGACCAAACTGCGAGGCTGGCCGTGTGTCGTCTATCGGCCCAACACCGCCACCGAGCGGCTCATTGGCCGCGCACTGCCGGATGATTTCGGCCTCTGCCATCGCCGCAACCACGTCCCGGAACGTGTCGCGTTTCTCCGCATGGCGCGGGAACGCCTCGGCTGGAAGCCCCTCATCGATTCTGCCGCATGAACGTCGCCGAGCTTTTCCCTTTTCGCGTCTGCGCCAGCCTGCCTGCGCGCACTGATCGCCGCCAACGGCTTATCCCACAGCTTGCAGAGATCGGGCTGCCTGCGCGCTGGATCAAGCCGGTGCCGGTCGCAGCCATCCGGGACAACCACGGTTTCCGCACCGCACCCAAACGCTCCTGCGCCCTCACCAAACGCCTCGCGATTCGCCTGGCGCAACGCGCGGGCGCGCCTTCGCTGCTCTATTTCGAGGACGATGTGATCTTCCACCCGCATTTCCTCGACCGCATCGCAGCCATCACTCTCCCCGCCGATTGGGGCATCTTCTACTTCGGCTGTCTGCACTGCGAGCAGCCCGAGCCCGTCATGCCTGGGCTGGTGCGCGTCCGGCGCGCCTTCGACTTCCACGCCTGCGCGATCCGTGCCCCGCACTACCTGGCCACCCGGCGTGCCATGCGTGGAGGTCCGCGCGGAGCACCGTCGCAGTTTCACTCGGACGTGCTGTTCTCCGCGCTCCACAAATCCATTCCCACCTACGCCGCATTTCCCAATCTCGCGTGGCAGGCCGTTGGGCACTCCGACCTGACCGGGAGCCGATACAGCAACTACACTCACGATGGCTCCCAGCGCCCGTTTCGCCACGTCGTCGCATCGCTGCTGCCCTCGGCGGAATTGACGTGCGCGAGCTGATATGAAGATCCGCCTCACTCTCGCCATCCTGCTCGTTGCCGTTCTGCCGAGTGTCGCGCTCGGTGCCGTGGGCGTCGCTTCCGGCGCAATTCCCTTCCAGCCCGAGGTCGATTACCTCGCCAACAAGAACATCGCGTATTGGTTCCTGGCGCTGGCCGCCATCGCGATTGCGAGCTGGTCGTTCATCGTCCGCTGGCTGCTCAATCAGCTTGAAAGCCAGCGCAACGTGAACGCCGACGTGACCAACAAGCTCATCGCCTACATGGAGGGCGACCACTCGAAGATGCTCGTCGTCACGGAGAAGGTGCTGCTCGTGATGGACAAGGTGCTGGAGCGCCTGGATCGGCGTCCGCTCGCGTAATCAGTTGTTGCCGAGCTTCGGCTGCAACGCATCGCGGGTGACGCCCATCGCGGCGAGGAGCGCCTGCGCCAAGGCCCGATTCTCCGGCGTCGTTTGCTTGGGCGGCAGCATCCCGGCGAAGCGTCCCTCGATGCCGTCGAACGCCAGTGCGGGGCACTCGCCAAATCCGAAGAAACCACCCGCGTCGGTTCGCAGAATCGGCAGGAACCGCTGAGTCTGCCGTCCAATCGTCTCGCCCATCACGACCACGAATTCCTCGCGGTCGAACGCCTCCGAGGGCGGCGTCTCTACATCGAGCGTCTGGCCGGGCTTCGCCATCGTTACCCAGGACTCGAGGATCATCACCATGTTCGTCGCGCCGAACGCCGCGCAGACGAGCCTGCCGATGTTGGCAAAGTCGTTCTTGGCGCGTTCATCGGCGAGGGACTCGGGGATGAAATGCAGCAGCCCCTCCGGCGAAATCGCGAGCATCGTCGGCGGCACGCGCCCGATGTTCTTCATCGCAAACTCGGCGTAGCCCTCCGCGTAGGCGGCGAGCGTGTCGAGGTCGGTTGGGTCTT
>JANOAF010000204.1:0-1681 GCA_031411015.1 Opitutaceae bacterium
CAAGCGGCTCACCCAACCATGGCAGATGATACTGAATCACCGACCGGCAAGAAGCGCCGGATTATTCACTGGAACCCCGAAGCTGGTCGTGAAACCGAGCAGCGTCGCTGGACGTGGAAACGGGTCCTGCTGTGGACGGTGGGCGGCTTTTTCGGTCTGCTCCTGACGGCGGGCGTGGTCATCCGCGTGGCGAAGCTCGTGCTGGGGCCCGAAATTTTTCAATCGGGGGGGGCGATCGCGGCGAGTGTGCCGACGCATGAGGACGCGAACACGGCTTTTGTCAGCCAGTCCAAGGCGGAGTTGGCGCGAGCGACCGCGGCGAAGGCGCTCAATGAACTGCGGCGGCTGCCGCAGGACCATCCCGTGCAGTTGCAGCGGCTGATTTTGATCACCAAGTCGTTTCAGGAAGCTGAGGGGCTGTTGGCCGCCCACGAGTGGGCCAAGGCATTTTCAATGTTCGAGGTGTTGAACGGCGACATGGATGTCTTCAGCCGCAATGTGAAGGCCAAGCACGAGGCGCAGCAGGGTTACGATGCCATTTTAGTCCGAATCAAAGACCTTGAGCGAGCACGCAGTCTGGCGCCGGGCGCGCTTGAAGCGGCGTTCGAAGACGCCGGTGCGGGCCGAAAACTGTTGGACGACGGGAATTTTCTGGGCGCGAAAAAAATCTTCGACGAAGGATTTGCCGAGCTGAAGAAGGCCGAGGTGGCGTTGGCGACCAAGGTGCAGGAGAGCCTGTTGAAAGGTCAGCAGGCGCTGACCAAGGGCCAGCGGGATACCGCCAAGTCTGCCTTCACTGCGGCGTTGGAAATGGCGCCGGGCAACGAAGTCGCCCTCCAGGGGCTCAAGCGGGCGGAGAACATTGACCGCGTTTTTGCGTTGTTGCTGCAGGGTGAGTCGTTGGAGAAGCAGGGGCAGTATGCGCAGGCGGCCGAGTCCTACCAGAAGGCGTTCGCACTCGACGGATTCTCCGCCGCGGCCCAGGCCGGGCAGGCGCGGGCAAGCCGGCTGGAAAAAGAAACGAGATTTGAAGCCGCCTTCACGGCGGCGCAGGCGGCGATCAAGCGCCGCGACTGGACCAAGGCGATGGCGGAGTGCCAGATCGCCCTGAAGGTTTACCCGCAAAAGACCGAGGTGCAGGCGATGTTGCGTTCCGCGCGGGAGAACGAGCATCGCGATGCCGTGCAAAAGGCGCTGACGAAAGGTTACGCCTACGAAAACCAACATCAGTGGAAAGAAGCGCGTGACGCCTATGCCGAGACGCTCAAGCTGGAACCGGATCAGGCGGACGCGAAGGAGGCCTATATCCGTTGCGGGACGATGATCCGCACGCTGCTCGAATACGACCGTCTCATCGAGAACGCGAAGCAGTTGGCGAACAACTCCGAGTTTCAGGCCGCGATCCGGGTCTTCAGCCGGGCGATGGCGATCAAGCCCGGTTATCCGTTGCCCAACGACGACACGATGCAACAGCTGCATACGCTGCTGACCGCCCAGAGCAAAGCGGTCGAGGTCACCTTCAAATCCGATGGCAAAACCTACGTGTCCATCGCGAATTTCCGGCAGCCGACGCTGTCGGAGAATTTCACGGTGAAGGTGTTGCCGGGAGACTATCAGGTGATCGGTCGCCGCAAGGGCTACAAAGACGTGCTGATGCTCCTCCAGGTCCGCAACGGCACGC
>JANOAF010000205.1:0-3327 GCA_031411015.1 Opitutaceae bacterium
ACTCGTCGAAGCGTGACGCGGTCACGAGCAGCGCATCGGCCTCGCGCGCGCGGCCGAGGTAGGTGAAACGTTTGTCGTCCCACAGCAGCCGCTGCGGCGCGGCGGTCGCCGTGAAGCTCGTGCGGAAAAATCCCGTCGCCCGCGTTTCTTCGCTTTCACCGCGGAGTGTGAGTGGCTTCGCCGGGTCGATGCCGCGCTCGTCGTCATCTTCGTCCACAGGCACGATGCGCTGCACGCGGAGCTGCACCTTGGCCGCGCGGCCGTGGCCAGCGGTGAGATTTTTCGGCGCGCGACCATCGACGAACGTCTGCCACACATCGAACCGATCATAGGCGAGGAATGAGGCGCTGTCCTTCGTCCAACCGGCGGCGCCATACGCCCCGGGCGGCGCGGGGTGATCGTCCTCTTCGTTGTGAAAGGCGACGCGGAGTTTCGCAGTGAGCGGGCGGGTCGCACCGGTCGTGGTGTCGAGCGCGTGCCAGTGTTTGCCGGAGTAGTAGCAGGCCCATTTGCCGTCCGGCGACCAGAGGAGCGACGGACCGCCTTCGCTGCGCTGTTGTTTCAAGGCGAGCTTCCGTTCGCCGGTGGCAGCGTTGACGACGTAGATATCGGCAAAGCGTCCGTCGAAATCCCCGAGGTGCCGATAAGCGCGATCGTCGGTGCCGAGGGCGCGAGTGCCGTCGTCGCTGAGCGTAACGGTGGCGAGCGCCTCGTCGGAGAGCTGCACGTAATTTTTCGACGCGAGGTCGAGCACACCGCGATAGCTGCGATTGCGCTCCTGCGTCGCGCGGATTTTTTGCATCGGCTGAATAAATCCGTCGCGCCAGTGCCAGAGATCGGCGGTCACTTTGTCCTCGTCGAGCTGCTCGGAGCCCGGCGGACGCGGCGCTTTCGGCGGCGCGCCGGCGGAGACGTAGAGCTTTCGGCCGTCGCGCGAAAACGCCGGCGAGGCGTTGCTGCTCACGGTAAGTGAGGTGGGCAGGCCCTTGGTCTGCGCCGTCACGATCGCGGCGGCAGTTTTTTCGCCACGCGGCCAGTGGTAGAGTTTGTAGCGCGCGGCCGAACGCGGTCCGGTGCTGTCGCGATCACTGATGAACGCCGCCTGCGTCTGCTCGCGATCCCAGGCGAGCCGGCTGTAGCGGCCCTTGCCGGTGAGCAGGCCGAGCGGTGCGGCCGCATCGCCGGGAGTCGCAGCATAGACGCCGTTCTCCGTCTCGGTTTTCGACGAGACGGTGAAGAGCAACGCGCGCCCGTCGCGTGCAAACGAGTAGTCGCTGGCCGCGGCGAAACTTCGCTCGCTCCCCTGCTCCAGCGAGCGCAGCACAAGTTCGGTGCCATAGGTGCGCTCGCCTGGTGTAACGGCCGTCGCGGGACGCGTGGTGCTCGCGGCGGCCGTGGTGCGGCGTGGCGCCGCCGCGTCGCCATTCACCTCAACCTCGCCGAAATCTTCCTCAGGCTCGGAGTCGGGCTCCTTCGTTTCTTTCGATTCGGAAGCTGCGGCCGGCTTCGCGTCACCGGGTTTCTTTTCCTCGGGTTTCGCCTCTTTCAAGAACGCGAGCCAAGCGCCGCCTTTCGTCGGCACTTGAAAACTCTTCACGTCGGCGTCGCGCGTCACGGCCCCGCTCGCGAGGTTCACCGTCACGAGTCCGCCCTTGGGCAACTCCTCGGGTTTCTTTTTCGCGCGCCGCGCCGCAGCGAGGTCGGCCTTCGGCGGATGCGTTGTAGCGACGAGGAACCGGCTGTCGCTCGTGAAGGCGAGGCGGATGTTGCGGACCTGCGGCGCGGCCTCGGGATTCGGGTTCTCATCCGCCGGCGGCACCGCGGGCGGCGGGAGTGCGCCGACCGGCACGCGTTGCTCCTTGCCCGTCGCGACCTCGCGCACGACGAGTTCGCCGTCGCCATCCTGGGGCATGAAAGAATACGCCAGCCAGCGCCCGTCGCGGGAGAGCTGCGGTGTGGCGACGCTGCGCCACGCATCGAAATCGCCGTGCGTGAGCGGGCGCGGAGCCGGAGTCGTCTGCGCGATCGTCGTTGCAAGAACGACCAGCAGCGCGAAACCAAAACCAAGCCCGCGGGGAAGACGGAAGGAAAACATGGTGCGGGCGAGCAAGCACGCGCCGCCGCAGAGCCGCAATGCGATTTGCCGGAAGCCTTGAACGCCGCAGCTGCAGGCGGGGTGCCCTCACCCCGCATTTCAAGCTGCCATGGCGAGAAACGAAGCGACGAAGCAATCCATCTGGAATTCAAGCTGGATTGCCACAGTCGGCAGAGCCTCCCTCGCAATGACAAACAAGGGAGCTGCCTGCGGGGTGTGGGCCCCCGTCGACAACTCACCAAGAGAAAAGCCCGGCCGGCGACCGGGCCTGCACCGAGGCAAAATTACAACGTCCGAATCCGCACCGAGCGGCCGTGGACGTCGAGTTTCTCCATCGCGGCGAAGGCGGCGACGATCGGCTCGGCTTTCTTCACGCTCGCCTTGTCGTAGCGGATGATGCTCGTGCGCCGCAGAAAATCGGCCACTCGCAGCCCGCTGAAGAACCGCCCGGCCCGGCCCGTCGGCAGCACGTGGCTCGGTCCCGCGGTGAAATCGCCCAGCGCCGTCGGCGTGTGGTTGCCGATCATAATCGCCCCGGCGGTCGTGATGGCGGCGGTGAGTTTGTCGGCGGCCGAGTTTTCCACCAATAATTCAAGATGCTCGGGCGCGACGTAGTTCGCGACGTCCGCTGCCTGCGTGAGTGACTTCGCCTCGATCGCCAGAAACCCCTGCTCAAGCACGCGTTGAATTTTGTCCGACCGGCCGATGAGCTGCAACTGCGTGCGCATCTCGGACATAATGGCGGAGATGATATCGACCGAGGTCGCCACGAGGTAGAGTTTCTCGCGGCCCGAGCCATGCTCCGCCTGCGCGAGCAAATCCGCCGCGACAAACGAGCTCTTCGCCGTCTCGTCGGCGATGACCATCAGCTCGCTCGGTCCCGGCAGCGAATCGATGCCCACGGGGCCGAAGACCTGCCGCTTCGCCTCGCACACGTAGGCGTTGCCCGGGCCGTAGATCTTGTCGACGGGCGGAATTGTCGTCGTGCCAAAGGCCATCGCGCCGATCGCCTGCACGCCGCCGACGCGATAGACTTCCTCGATGCCGACGAGGTGCAGCGCCGCGAGCACGCCATCGGCCACCTTGCCCTCGGCATTCGACGGCGTGAAGACCGCGATCTCCGGGCAGCGCGCGATCTTCGCGAGCGTGGCGGTCATGAGCACGGTCGAGACGAGCGGCGCCTCGCCGCCGGGCACGTAAAGCCCGACGCGCCGGATCGGATCGAATTTCTC
>JANOAF010000206.1:0-19415 GCA_031411015.1 Opitutaceae bacterium
CAACATCCCTATACGGCCGGCCGCTGAGATAAAAAATGCCTCACGCAAAGGGCGCAAAGGACTTTGGGGTTCCATCCTTTGCGCCCTTCGCGGCCTTTGCGTGAGGCGAAAACATCGTCGCCGCTGGCGCTTGGTGGATGGCGCGCGCGGCGAAATAAATGATGACTCCGATTTCGAAACCGCGCCTGCTCTGACGAAGACCTCCTCCCATGATTTTTTCCAGCGGCCCCCTGCGCAGCGGCTTCCTCCTATTCTCTCTCGCGCTTGTGCTACCAGCAATCGCGCAGGCCCAGCCCGCCGCGGCCTCGCCTCATCCGGGCGCCGGCCTCATTCCCGCGGACCGGCTGGCGGATTGGCGGCCGGGCGTGAGCGTCGGCGTGCCGGGTGGAATTCCAACGGGCCGTGCCAAACTAATCGACGTAACCCAGCCGCCTTACCGCGCCGACGCCACCGGCACCACCGACGCGCAGCCCGCGATCATGCAGGCGCTGGCGGACGCCAAGGACAATGAGGTCGTCTACCTTCCCGCCGGCACGTATCGGATCAATGCCGCGATCACGGTCAACAAGAGCCGGGTCACGATCCGCGGGGCCGGTCCGGACCAGACCATCCTCATGGCCTACAACGCCGGGCGCGGCGGCGCGATCGACGTCAAATTTCTCACGATGCGAAACGGTTTTTGGGGCGATAGCCCGCGGCTCAGCATCACGGGCAGTCCGACCAAGGGCGCGACCGTCCTGCAAATGGACACCGCCGGCCTCGCGACCTACCCCAATCGCGGCGTCGGCCAGATCTGCCAGATTGCGCTGAAGAACGATCCCGCCCTACCGGTGCTGGCGACCGGCGGCGGAGATTTCCTGCGGAAGCAGACGACCCGCATCGTTGCTACGACGGCGACCACCGTCACGATTTCGCCCGCGCTGCTCTACGATCTACCCGAGGCGCTCGCGCCGAACCTCTTGCCGTCGGATGGACAGGTTGAGTTCGTCGGCATCGAGGACCTCACGATCAACGGCGCGAATTCCGCGACGCGCCATTCCCCGCTGGTCATGGCCAACAGCTACGCGTGCTGGGTGAAAAACGTCTCGATCCTCAACGTCCCGAACTGGCACTTCCTGCTCATCGACTCCCTGCAATGCGAGATCCGGCATTGCTACCTCGCGAAGCGCACCAAGCCCATGGGGCCCGACGGCGGCGGGCTGATGTTCAGCGGCTGTTCATCCTTTCTCGTCGAGGACAACGTGCTCGCGGAGGCGCTTCCGCACATCGAGGTGACCAACACCTGCGGCAGTGTCTTCGCCTACAATTTCTGCGACGACCTCGGCGTCCAAGGCGGCCTGCTCGGCGGCTCGATCAACACCAATCACGGCGCGCACAACAGCTTCAACCTCTACGAGGGAAATTATGCGCCGAAGATCCAGAGCGACGGCTACCATGGCAGCGGCTCGCACGACACGCTGTTTCGCAATTGGATTCATGGGACGTCGCGCCACACCGACCAATTTTTGGTCTGCGTAAACCTGAACCGCTTCACCCGCGCCTACTCGATCGTCGGCAATGTCTTCGGCCGCCCGGGCAGCGTTTGGGAGTATGACAACCGCGACGGCGCCTTCACCTACGCGCAACACCTCATCTACGCGTTCGGCACGCCGAACATGGGCCACGGCGGTCACAAGGGAGCCGTGCAACCGAGCCAAGGAAAAACCTGGGCCGACTGGGGCAAGGCGGCAGGCGCCGGCGGATTTCAGGAACTCGATCTCGACGTGAAGGCCACGACGCTCCGCAAAGGAAACTACAATTTTAAGGACAAGGCCGTGCCCGAAACTGAGACGCTCGGAGCGAGCTCACTTCCGGCGAGTCTTTTTCGCGCGGAGAAACCCGCGTGGTTCGGCCCCCTTGCGTGGCCTGCCTTCGGCCCCGACACGAAATTCGCGGCGAACAAAATCCCGGCGCAAGTGCGCTACGAGGCGATGAAGTAAGCGGGCCTTCGAGACTAAACACGCCCGGCCCGACTCACCGACTTGCTGTCGCGGTCCCCTTCGGCCGGAGTCGTGCGCGCCGGCTTCCCGACCGGTTCGCGTGCCGGCATTCAACTCGACTTTCAATATCGTGCGGGTCGCATCGTCCTTCACTGTCAGGCGAAATCGCCCGAATGCCCCCTGCATGACTCGAAAGAGAATTTCATCTCGCAAATTCAGCGAAACGCCGTTCGCAATCAACTCGGACTTTGCCGGCTAAAACCATGTCACTCGATCCCGCAAAACTAGCTATCAGTGCGGTGAACAGCATTCCCGCGATGGTCGCATACTGGGACTCCAACCAAAGGTGCACCTTCTCGAATCAGGCCTATCAAGAGTAGGTTCGACAGAAACCCCGACGAAATGGTCGGGATGCCACTGAAAACTCTACTGGGGCCGCTCTACGAAAAGAATCTCCCGTATATTCTCAACGCCCTGAGAGGCGAGAAGCAGGTATTCGAAAGGCAAATTCCCATTCCCAGCGGTGGGGTAAGAGAAAGTATCGCTACCTATACTCCCGACGTCGTGGACGGCGTGGTGCGAGGTTTCTGGGCCCACGTTGCGGAAGTGACCATGCTCCGCGAACGCGAAAAAGATCTGTTGCTGGCCTTGCAGGCCAAGGAGGAAGCCTTGGCCGAGGTGCGCACATTGCGCGGGCTCATTCCAATCTGCGCCTACTGCAAAAAAATCCACCGCCACGAGCAAGACTGGCAGCAAATCGAAATGTATCTCCGGGATCATTCTGAAGCGGATTTTAGTCACAGCATCTGCCCGGATTGCATGCCAAAGCACTACGGAGACTCCCTTACCAAACCCAACAACGCCTAATCCACTGCTGGAGCGAACGGCGGCGCGCCCCGTGATTGCCGGAGTTGAGCTTCGGGGTTGGGCGAGCCCGCCTGGATTCGATTAAAGCAGGACCGCAAGCAAACGCGCGCCGCTCGCGCGAACACCATCGCCACTCACCGGCCGCGCTTACCGCCGCAGCAAAGGCCGCTGGTGCCCGGGGTGGGGGTCGAACCCACAAGACTTTCGTCGGTAGATTTTGAGTCTACTGCGTCTGCCAATTCCGCCACCCGGGCGAGAGGAGCGTCGGCGGAAAATGGAAACCGCGCCGCGTCGTGTCCACGCCAAATTCTAGTGCATATCTTGAGGCGCAGTCCGTTTCACCGACATGGGCGGGACGCCCATGCCACGTGGCGCTGTCGTGCTCCCGCCCGTGAGGTGGCAGAACAACCAAGATCCGCTGCCGGCCCGTTTTGAAAACCCGGGCTGCACCCTGCGTCTTTCGCAGCATTACCTGTTCTTTTTGGGAAGTTCATGGGTTGCCGTTCAAGTCGACAAGGACTCCGGAGTTCAGATCGCGGTGCCCTTTCTGCTTTTTGGGCAGTTCAAGCACGCCGGTTGAGCATTGAAGGACGGCGAAACCCGGTTCGGTCTTTCAACTTTCGACGCTCACCGCTCAACTTCATTCGAAATGCCCGACTTCCGCGCCTTCTGCACGCCGGCCATGGCCGAGCCGGCTGAACTTACGCTCACCCCCGACGAGTCGCATCATCTGGTGGTCGTCAATCGCGCGCGCATGGGCGACACCGTGGTCGCGTTCGACGGCCGGGGCCGCGAGTGGATTTGCGAACTCGCCTCCGACCGGAAAAACGCCGCCGTGCTACGGGTGCGCTCCCGGCAGACGCTCCCTCCCCTGCCCTATGAAATCACGCTCGGCCAGGCGCTGCCCAAGGGCCAGGCCATGGACGCCATCGTGCGCAAGGCGACGGAGATTGGCGCGCGCCGTATCGCGCCGCTGGAGAGCGAGCGCACGCAAGTTCACCTCGACAGCGACCGCTCGGATCGGAAAATCGAAAAATGGCAGACCGCCGCGCTCGAAGCCGCGAAACAATGTGGCAATCCCTTCGTGCCCGAAGTGCTGCCGGTGCAAAACGCAGCGGCCTTCATGGAGTCGGCGCGCGGTTATGATCTAAAACTCATCGCCAGTCTCCAGCCCGGCGCGAAATCGCTCAAGGCCGTGCTCGCCGCGTTTCACGCCGCGCACCAGCGCGCCCCGCGGACCGCGCTCTGGCTCATCGGGCCCGAGGGGGATTTCACGCCGGCGGAAATGAGCTGCGCGCACAGCGCGGGCTTCGAGCCGGTCACGCTCGGGCCGATGGTGCTGCGCTGCGAGACGGCGGCGGCGTATGCACTGAGCATTCTGAGCTACGAGCTGCAGAATGCGTAGCGCGCGGGGCGCGCTGCGGCTGTTTGCGTAGGCCAGGTCGCTGGCCTACGAATAAATACCGCTTCGGAGCTTAACTCAACGGCAGTGGGTCAACGGACGGGCCTACACTCACCATTCCAACAAACCGCCTGCAAAGGTCAGACCCGCGCCGACGCTGCAGAAGATTATTTTGTCGCCGTCGGTGAAGATGCCTTCCTCGGCAGCCCAGCCCAGCGCCATCGAAACGCTCGCGGCGCTCGTGTTGCCGTATTTCGAAATGGTCACGACGAATTTGTCGTAGGGAATGCCGACGCGTTTGCTCACGGCCTTGAGGATGCGCTCGTTGGCCTGATGCGGCACGATCCAAGCGATGTCGTCGGGCTTCAGATTTTCCCGCACGAGGGTCTGCTCGATCTGCTCGGCGAAACCGATCACGGCATGCTTGAACACCGCGGCTCCGTCCATCTGGAGATAAAATTGGTCCATGTCGCCACCGGGAAATGACGGCCACGGCATGCGCGCCCCGCCACCCGTGCGCTGAATCGACTCGAATTGCTCGGCGTCGCCCGAAAGGCCCATGCGGTGCAGGCGGTGCCCGCCCTGACCGCCCGTGAGAATGGCCGCGCCCGCGCCATCGCCAAAAAGAAAAGCCGTGTCCTGACACTCGGGATTGGTGATGCGCGAAAGCAGTTCCGCCGTGACAACGATCACATTGCGCGCCGTGCCCGCGAGGATGAAGGCCCGGCCCACCTCCAAGGCATAAAGCCAGCCCGAGCATGCCGCGTTCAAATCAAAGGCGAGCGCGCGCGGGATGCCCAGCTCACGCGCCAGCGAACTCGCCGCCGAGGGCACCGGCTGATCCGGGATAATCGTGGCCATGATGATGCCGTCGATCTGGTCGACCGACATCCCGGCCTGATCGAGCGCATGGCGCACCGCAATCTTGGCGAGGTCGGTAGCGGACTCGTCCTCGGTCGCGTAACGCCGCTCGCGGATGCCCGTGAGCCGGACCATCTCTTCCTCGGTGCGATCAGGGAAGGCTTTGAGGATTTCGCTATTCGCGCGCACATTCGCGGGAACCGCGAAACCCACCCCGGCAATGCAAACGGTATCGGCTGTCGTGCTCAACGGGTGGGAGAATTACGGCGCTTTCGCACCGCGTCCACTACGATTTCCGAGTCGCCAGAAAACGCGTGACATCGTCGCCCGACACCCGGCCGCCCGGCCCGGTCGCCTCGATGCCAGTAATCGCCCCCGGATCCAGCCCGGCTTCCTGCGCAAGCTTGGTGGCGCGCGGCGTCCAAATCAACGCGACCGCGGGTTTCGCCGCGGCGGTGGCGATCGTCGCCTCGGTCCCGGCCTTCGCTTCCAAGTGGCGCAGGCTTTCGTCCGCCGTTTCCAAACGGAGGAACAAGGCCCCCGACTGGAGCACGTCGCCCGCCTTCACCGGCAGAGCCAGCACGGTGCCCGTGGCCGGCGCTTCGTAGTCGAAGATGGATTTGTCGCTCTCCAGCTCGGCGATTTTCTGCCCTTTGGCGACGTGGTCGCCGGGTTTCGCTTTGAGGGAGATGACCGTGAGCTCGCTTACGGTGGCACCCATGGAGGGCACCGGGACATCAATGATAAAGTTGGCCATCAGAGGTTGCGGTGTCGGGGAGTGTGCGCCGGAGCGCACCTTGGTCAAGGGAAGGGAATGGCCGATACTCCACGCCCGGTCCCATTTGCTTTTCGTTTCGTAGGGCGCGTGTCCTGCACGCGCTCTACGGGATCGCCGGTCGTTCATCCCCATCACCTCGATCGGAAGATCTCGCTGGCGAGCGATTCGACGATGAGGGTGCGCAGGCCATAGCCGTCTTTTTTCACGGCCACTAAAATGTCCTCGATCACGTAATCATCGACCGGAGTCATGTGGCGGCCCGTGGCGAAGCTGAGAAATTCTTTGATGAGGTGGCGGGTGAACACATCGGTCCGGCTTCCCACGAGGATGTTTTTGAAATCGTGAAAGTCAGCATAGGTCTCCCCGGAGCCGAACTCGCCGCTGGAATCAACCTTTGGCGCGGGCGCATTGCCTTTGGGTTTGGCGTAGGTCGCGCGCCAGCGACCAATGGAGTCGAAGGTCTCAAGCCCGAAGCCGAGCGGATCGATTTTCCGATGGCACTCGTTGCAGGTCGGGTCGGTCCGGTGTTTGGCGAGCCGTTCGCGAATGGTGGTGACGCCGCTCACATCCGGCTCGATTGCGGGAACCACGTCCGGCGGCGGGGGCGGCTTGATGCCGAGAATGTTTTCCGAGACCCAAACGCCGCGCGTCACGGGCGAAGTTTCCACGCCGTTCGCGCTGACCGTGAGCACGCCCGCCATACCGAGCAGGCCGCCCCGCTCGCGGTTACCCGCGATGCTGACACGCTGAAAACCGTCGGCGAGGCGGAGCGTTTTTTGCTCAGGCAAATTGTAGAGTTTCGCCAGCCGCTTGTCCGCGAAGGTGTAATCGGCATCCAGGAACTGCCGCACCGATCCGTTTTCTTTCAGCAAATTCCGGAAGAAGAGGCGCACCTCCGTCTTCATCGCCTCGGGCAGATTCTCGGCGTAATACACGCGCATCGTTTCCCGCGGCGGCGGCATGCCGCCGAGGTCGCGGAGATTCAGCCAACTGTCCAGAAAGCCGTTTACGAATCCGCCGACACGGTCGTCGGCGAGGAGCCGCAGAGCCTGCTTCCGGAGCGCTTCGGGCGAAGTCAGTTTCTTGGCCGCAGCAGCCGCGATCAGCTCCGGATCGGGCGGTGCACTCCACAGCGCGTAGGAGAGCCGCGACGCGACATCGTAGGGGCTGAGCTTCGTTTCTTTTTCGTCCGTGATCTCGCTGAAATAGAGAAACGACGGCGAGCACAGCATCATCTTCAGCGTGTCGAGCGCGGCCTGACGCGGCGTCGCCTTTTCGCGAATCCGAGTGTCGTAAGTTTGGCGAATCGTGGCGCGGTCAACGCTCGTGAGCGGACGACGATACGCGCGCGCGCCAAACGCATAGAGCTGATTGAGCGCCTCCTTCGGCTGAAAGCCCCGTTCGCCGAACACCGCGATCTCCTCGGCACCGCCGCCGGGCTCGGCGATGGGACCGTCAATCTTGATTTCGCTGATGCGGATGTGCGGGAGCTTGCCCTCTCCCGTGATGAGGTGCGCGCGGCCGACACCCGCCTTGGCGTATTTGCCCTGAAAGTCATCCGCGTAGCGCTTGTTGATTGTCACGACCGATGCGCGCGACTCGTAGGGGCCATTCGGGAAAATGAAGCGCGGCGTCTGCCCGGCTTCGAGCCACACGCGGAATTTGATCCGTTCCGGTTTGTCGTCGGGCACCACCGCCTGCGCGAGCAGCGGCTCGATCGTCTGCGGATAGTGGATGTGGTTCTTCGTCGCATCGCCGGGCACGATGCCGAGCAAGAACGGCTCCGAGAAATCGATGCCGAAGATCGTCGGATCGTAATGCGTGTCGCGGTGCAGCGCCTGCGCCTCGACCTCGATGTCGTAGAGCCCCGAGACCGGCACGCCCTTGAGAAAATCCTCGATGTGGCCGTAGCCGCCCTGCCGAGTGTCGGTGTTGGGCTGCTCGTAGAGGCACAGGTAGCGGTAGTTGAAGGCGGACTTGTGCGGCCCGGACAACTCCTCGTATTGGACGAAGTGGCTGTTGAAGACCCGGGTCTGCGACGGTGTCTCCGGCCGTCCGAGGCGCATCTCGACCAAGCGGTTGGCGGATTGGAAATATTGATCCACCAGGAAACCGGACGTGACGAGCGACTTCCCGATGGTGTCGATGTGCTCGCTCGCCTTCTCCTTCGGGAAATCCGCCGTGAGCCCAAGGGTGTCCACGCGGCGGCCAAAGAGCGTCGCGAGCGTGTTCTCATATTCCCGGTTCGAAAGCCGCCGCATCACCGTGCGCGCGGTGGCGCTCGCGATCTTCCCGCGCGCGGAAGCGACGCTCTCCCGTAACACCCGGATGACGGCGAGCCGCTCATCGTCGGTCGGATGCAGCTCCGCTTTCTTGGGCGGCATTTCCCGAAGCGTGAGCTGGTCGATGATATCCTTGGCGTCGATCAGCGCCGCCTCAGTGCCGAGCGGCAGCTTAAAATTCTCGAAGTCGCGATCGCCTTTCTGCGTCACGCTGTCGTGGCATTTCAGGCAGTATTTGTCCGCGAACTCGAAAAATTTTTTCTGTCCGGGCGATTCCGCCGCCTGCGCGAGACTCGCGAGCAGAGAGAGGCCCAACGCGATTTTGCTCAAGCAACGGGCGCGCATCGGCGAAAAAATTTCTCGGAAACCCGCGCTAGCCGGATCGTTTTTTAACCACAGATGCACCCAGATAAACACCGATGAAGCCAACCTCAGGGAGGGTCTCATCAAATAGTTGATCCGAATTCTGAGCAGCCGGCTTCTCTGTATCTGGGTCCATTGGTGTCCATGTCTGGTTGCTCCCCGGAACCCACATTAGACGATCCCAAACCGCCCCGTGCTGTTGCCGAACGCTTCCGTCTGCACACCCATCCGCTGCGCGATGTCGACGTAGAGATTGCACAGCGGCACTTTGTTAGGGCCCGAGGCCGGGAGCTGTTTGAACTCACCGTGACGATAGCCGCCGCCGGCGAGGATGATGGGGAGGTCGGTGTTCTTGTGGGTGTTCGCGTCGGCCATGCCGCTGCCGAACAGCACCGAGGTCGAGTCGAGCAGCGTCCGCTCGCCGTCCTGAATCTTGGCGAGGCGCGCGATGAATTTGCCGAACTGATCAATCTGGTAGGTCTCGAGTGCGACGAGGAGCTTGATCGTCGCCTCATCGTTACCGTGGTGCGACATGCTGTGGTAGGATTTGTCGATGCCGAGGTCCTGCGGCAGGAAATCGCCCCCGATTTCCAGAGTGGCGATGCGCGTCGAATCCGTCTGCAACGCCAGCGCCATCAGCTCGTAGAGCATCGGCAGGTCCGCGACCCGGTTCTTGTTGGACGGTTTCTCGAAGGCCGGCTGCGGCTTGGGCAAGCTGGCCCAACGCTGGCGGAGTTCGAGGCGCTTCTCGACGTCGCGAATCGAGGTGAAGTATTCGTCGAGCTTTTCCTTGTCCTCGCGGTTAACGCGCTTGGACAGGCGATTCGCGTCCGCCAGCCCGCTGTCGAGAATCGAGGCCTGCAAGCGGTTCTCCTGATTGCGCCGCTCCAGGCGGTCCTGGGAGTCGCTGACAAAGAGGCGGTCAAACAACTCGGCCGGCCCGGTGATGGGCGGCACGCGCACACCGGACTTCGTCCACGCGATCTGACAACCACCGTGGATGCCGCCCTCCGAGCCAACCGTGAGCGAAGGGAAGCGCGTCTGGAAACCAATCGCGTCGGCCATGAACTGGTCGATGGTGACATTACCGAGCGGGCGGGCCTGCGCCTCCGAATTGAGGACGCCCGAGAGGAAAGAATGCACCGCGAAGTGGCCGCCCTTAATCCCGTGGTCGAGCCCGCGGTAAACCGTCAGGTGCTTGCGCACGTCCCACAGCGGCTTGAGCAACGTCGTCTGCTCGTAGGCCGAGCCGGTGGTGGCCGGAAACAGCTGCTTCACCTGATAGCCGAGCAAATTCCCGACCGCAACGAAGCGTCGCGCCCCGGCCCCCGCGCCCTTGGCCGCCTGCACGGCGGAATTACCACCCACGACATTGGCCAACAGCGACGGGAGCGAGGGGAGCGCCAAGCTCGCAGTCAGAGATTTGAGGATGAAATGCCGGCGGTTCATGGGGTTCATACTCATGGGATTTTTGGGGTGAAGGAAGCGCTTTCACCGCATGACGCACGAAGCGGGCTGCCGATGCGTCCTAAATGCGGCGGACTTCTATGCGGCAAGAGATGGTGGCTAGGAAATCCAAGCGCGGATTCGGCTTTGGGCGAGACAAAAGCCCACCGCACCGCACTCGATCCGCCCCGACCCCAGCGGAACACGACCGCCTGTTCACCTTTTGAGACACGCTCTTCGTCTTCGACGACGCAGCTAGAGATTCGTGCGATGCCGCGTTGTATTTCAGGCTAAGAAAACCCTTATTCGCTCGTTCTCTTTGCTCATGCACCCGCTACGCCACGTCGATTTCTCGCGTCGTCTCATTTTCGCAACTCTAGCCGCCGTGACTACCGGCTTGAGCACGAGTCACGCAAGCGATGCTCCGCCCACGCGGAGTTCGACTGCGGCGAATGCCATCATGACCCGGCTCACCAAGGCCGAAAAGAAGGCGGAGGACGCGAAGGGCGAGGATGCGGTCTCAAGGGCGTTTCAAGAACTGGCTTTCACGCGGTCGCTCGTGGGGGACTACACCGGGGCGATCGCTGCTTTTCGCAAAGGCTCGGGCGGTCGCTCGACCGCTCGCGCGGTCGAGGCCGACGAGGTGAAGCGCGTGCTGGAGGGCTATCGTGCGATTCCCGCGCTCGATGCGATTGTCCAGGAGGCAAAGGGCCGGCAGATCGTCATCCTCAACGAAGCGCACCACATCGCGCGGCATCGCTTGTTTGCCCAAATGCTGGCGACCCGGCTGCGCGCGATCGGTTTCGAATACCTCGCGTGCGAGACGTTTTCTTCGCCGACGACCGGGCTGGCGCAGCGCGGCTACCCGACGTTCACCGACGGTTACTACACGGGGGAACCGCTGTTTGCCGACTTCGTCCGGCAGAGCTTGAAACTCAGCTACATTCCCGTCGCCTACGAAACTGAGCGCCACACGCGAACTCCGAATCAAAGTCCTTCCGACTCGATCAACGAACGCGAAACCGATCAGGCGACGCATCTCGTGGAGCGCATTCTCGGCAAAAATCCCAAGGCCCGCGTTTTCATTTACGTTGGCTACTCGCATCTCCTGAAGAAGGAAGTCACGCGCGGCGGAGAGGACGGGAAGAAAGTGCAATGGATGGCCGGCCGCTTGAAGGCGATGACCGGCATCGACCCGCTCACTATCGACCAAACCGCGATGACCGACCCGGCGCCCGGCTCCCTCGAATCCGCGATTCTCCAAGAGGTATTTTCCGCGGCCACCGATCCGGGTGCGGCGGCAGTGCTGCAGCGGGAAGACTCGGCTGCTTATCTCGTGCGCGGGAATTATGCTGGCGATGCCGAGATGCAGGTCTGCCATCGTCTGACGAAACTGGTGCAAGGCCGTCCCGATTGGCTCGGCCTGAACGGCTATCGGAAGCCCCAAGATATTCCGACGGATTTGCTGCCGAAAACCGGACGACGCTTAATTAAGGCCATGGTCGAGGGCGAAGGCGACGGGGTGATCGCGATGGACCAGGTAATCGTCGAAGCGGGGAGCGAAACGCCCCCGGTCCTCATGCTGCCGGCCGGGCGGTTCAAGTTTGCCTACGAGGAGTGATGTCCTCCCTCGCTTAGCGCAGAACGAAGAAATCAATGCGCGCGGCGACCTAAGTCTTATCGAAACGCTGTAGGCCAAACTAGATTTTCCTGCGGACCCAGCCGCCAACTGAGAGGATTTCTTCGTGGTTGCGCGCGGCGGGCCGGCCGGCGTTGTTTCTCCAAAACGCCCCACCTCCCGTGAATAAAAATGCCTCAATCCTCCTACTGACTGTGTCCGCCGTCGTGGCGACCGCGCAACCGGCCGCGCCCGTGCGTCTCGTTGCCTTGCCGCTCCAGCAAAACGCCGGCACCTGGCCCACGAGCCACGTGCAGGGCATCGCCGTGGATTTGAAGGGTGGCTACGTCTATTACTCGTTCACCACGCTGCTCGCGAAATACGATTTCAACGGCAAACTCATCGGCACGCTCGTCGGCTGGGCGGGTCACCTCGGCGATCTCGATTTCAATCCGCGCGACGGCCGCGTTTACGGCTCGCTCGAATACAAGAAGGACAAGGCGTTCTACATCGCGGCCATCGACGTGAGCCGGATCGACCGCGTCGGCATCGAAGCGCAGCAGTCGGAACTTTTCCGCACCGTCTACCTGCCGGAAGTGGCCGGCGACTACAGTGCCGATCTGAACGGCGACGGCGTGTTCGACGGCGATGTGGCGAACACTTCGGACCACCGCTACGGCTGCTCGGGCATCGACGGCGTGAGCTTCGGTCCGGCGTTCGGCCGCACCGATGGCCCGCGCCTCCTCACCGTCGCGTATGGCATCTACAGCCACGTGACGCGAACGGACAACGATCACCAAGTCCTGCTACAATACGACATCACCGACTGGGTCCGCTACGAACGTCCGCTGACCGAAGCGGCCCCGCACCACAGCGGCCCGGCCACGGTGCACGGCAAGTATTTCGTGCGCACCGGCAACACGACTTACGGCGTGCAAAACCTCGCCTATGATGAGGCGTCGCAACGCTGGTTCATGGGCGTCTACAAAGGCACGAAGCCCGCGTTTCCGAACTACACACTCTTCGCGATCGACGCGCGCACGGCGCCGAAGTCGGGCGACCTCATCGGCGTGCCGGGTCCCGGCGGTCGCGGCACCGAACAGGGCCTGCTGCTCGCCCTCGCTGACGACGGCCTGAAGGATGCGGCCACCGGCATCCGCGGCTGGAACCAGAAAGCCGACGTCGGCCTCCAACCCGTGGGCCGCGGCCTGTTTTATCTCGCGGTCGGTTCGGGGACGAAGGGCAAACAAACCGGCGACCTCACCTTGCAACGCTGGACCGGGACACCCACGGCGCCGTTTGTTCCGGCCACGTCCGCCGACCTCTAGAGGTAGGAGCGTTTTAGGAAAAGCGTAGCCGCGAGCGGGAGCGAGTGGACCGAACCACCCCTCGCACCCCCACGCGGCTACGGTGGAAGTGCCGGCGACGAGGCTGACTCAGAGGAGCACCAGTGCGTCGTCCTTCACCACGAATTTTATCTCGCGGCCCTCAGCGATCTGGCCGCCGAGAGAGCACGAGAGGGCAGGCCCATGACGCGGTTCACTTCACTTTGGCGAGGTCCAGGAACACGATCACCGATGGATTGCCCACCGGCGTGTAGTGGCCGGTAAATGTCAGCGCTCCCGTGGCGCGGTTCACCCGAAAAGCGGTCACGTGGTCGGCCCGCTGATTGCAGACGTAGAAAAATTCCCCAGTCGGATCGAAATTGAAGCTGCGCGGATAGTTTCCGCGCGTCCATTCCTCGGCCACAAAGGTCAGCCGGCCTTCCGGCCCGATCGAGAAAATCGCGACGCTGTCGTGGAGCCGGTTCCCGGCATACACAAACCGGCCATCGGCCGACACCAGGATCTCGGAGCAGAAGTTACTCCCGGCGAAACCGGGCGGCAGGCTGGAGATCGTTTGTTGCGCGGTCAGCGCACCGTGCGCGGCATCGTAGTGGAAGAACACGATCGTGGACGCTTCCTCCTGCAGCGAATAGAACCACCGCCCGTTCGGGTGAAAATGAAAATGCCGCGGGCCGTCTCCGGGCGGCAGCGCCACCGTCGGCGTCGCGGCGGGCGTGAGCCGGCCTTTCGTCTCGTCAAACTTCCAGATGAAAAGGCGATCAAGTCCCAGGTCGGCGTGCAGGGCGAAGCGGCCCGCCGGATCAGGCAGAATCATGTGCGCATGGGTCCGGTCATGCCCGCTGAAGGCAAAACTTCCCGGCGGAGCGTGCGTGGCCCGCGCCGGACCAATCGGGCCCGCATCCGTCTGCACATCGCTTGCCGCCGCGAGGCGGCCATCCGGGAGGATCGGCAGGACCGCGACCGAACCTCCGAAGTAATTCGCCACGAGCAGATGCTTGCCCGAGGGGTGGAGGCTTAGATAAGTCGGCCCGGCCCCACCGGACGGGACCGTGTTGAGCAACGTCAGCTGCCCGTTGCTGGGATCCACCGCAAACGCGCTGACGGTCCCTTCTTTTCCCGGGCCGACGTGATCGGTCTCGTTCGTCGCATACATCCGCGAGCCCACGGCATTGATCGCCAGGCAATTCGGACTGGCGCCGGATTCGTAGACCCCGCGCGGCGTCAGGGCCCCCGTGCGGCGATCGACCTGAAAAAAGTGGATGCCGCGTCCATTACCCGGCGGGAGGTCCACTTGCGTCGGAAGCATATTGCGCAAGGGCGAACTGAAGGTGCCGACGTAAGCCATCAGGGGTGCGGGTTCAGCACCGACCGCCGGCATCGCGGGAACGAGTCCAAGCCAGGCGATGCCGGCCATGGCGAGCGTATGCGAGGAGATCGAAATGAAATGGCGCAGGTGCATGGTCGTAGCGGGGGCGGGGAGGCGTGAAGCCGCAGTCGAGAGGCCGCAGCCTCGCGTAGGCAGAACGCAATGCGACCTTCGGGCGAGGAAGTAAAATGGCGTGGCAAAACGCGTGGGCCCGAAGGAAGTGCGTGCAGCGCACCAGACCGCGACCGGCTTGCCGCTTCGCCGCGGTTGTGATGAAGGTGCGTGACCGCGGCATCCCAGAGCAAGACTCCTGGGAGAACCGGCGGCATCCGCACAAGCAAGGACGGCTCGACGTCCCACCGAAGACGCGCGCCGATATCGTTAAAACCACCTCGGGTGGGACAATCGCGGTGGCATCGCGCACCCGGAGCGGCTGTCGGGGTGCTTTATTTCTTCGTCGCGGCGACGCGTTGAACTTGCTCCAAAACGTCGTTCCGCACGGTGAAGACGATGTCGCTGCCCTCACCCACTTCGCCAGCGATGAGTGCCCGAGCCAGTTTGGTCTCGATGTTGCGTTGGAGAAAACGTTTTAGCGGACGCGCGCCGAAGACAGGATCGTAGCCCTTCTCGGCCGCCCACTCTTTCGCTTTCTTGTCGAGCGTCACGGTCACGCGGCGATCGGCGAGGCGCTTGTTCAGGTCGGCCAGCAGTAGGTCCACGATGGTTGTGATTTCCTCGAGCGTGAGCGGCTTGAAGAGGATCGTCTCGTCAATGCGGTTGAGGAATTCGGGGCGGAACGATTTCCGCAGCTCCATCATCACACCTTCGCGCACGCTCTCGGGGATCGTGTCGCTGGTCACGCCTTCGAGTAGGAAGCGCGAACCGAGGTTCGAGGTCATGATGATGATCGTGTTCTTGAAGTCCACGGTGCGCCCTTGCGAATCCGTAATGCGACCGTCGTCGAGCACTTGCAGCAGCACGTTGAACACATCCGGATGCGCCTTCTCGATCTCGTCGAAGAGGATCACGGCGTAGGGCTTGCGCCGCACGGCTTCGGTCAGCTGGCCGCCCTCGTCGTAGCCGACGTAACCGGGCGGCGCGCCGATCATGCGCGCGACACTGTGCTTCTCCATGTATTCCGACATGTCGATGCGCACCATAGCCGCCTCCGTGTCGAAGAGAGTTTCGGCGAGTGTCTTCGCGAGCTCGGTCTTGCCGACACCCGTCGGGCCGAGAAACAGAAAACTCCCGACCGGCCGCCGCGGATCCTTGATGCCGCTGCGCGCGCGGAGAATCGCCTCGGTCACCAGCGTGACCGCCTCGTCCTGACCGATGACGCGCTCGTGCAACACACTTTCGAGCCGCAGCAGCTTGTCCTTCTCGCCCTCGACGAGCCGCGTGACCGGCACGCCGCTCCACTTCGAAACGATTTCGGCAATCTCCTCCTCGGAAACTTCCTCTTTGAAGAGCGTCGTCTGCTCGCGGCCTTTCTTCTCCAGCCGCTTCAACTCTTCCTCCATCTGCGGAATTTTGCCGTGGCGCAGCTCGGCGACCTTATTGAGGTCGTAGGCACGCTCGGCCTTTTCCATCTCGAGCCGCATCGCCTCAATCTCTTCGCGGAGTTTGCGGGTCTTTTGGACGGAAGCTTTTTCCTTTTCCCAATGCAGCTTGATGCCGTTGGCCTGCTCACGCGCCTCGGCGAGTTCTTTGCGCAGGGTGTCGAGGCGGCGTTTGCTCGCGTCGTCTTTTTCTTTCGTGAGCGCGGTCTCCTCGATTTCGAGGCGGAGCACTTTGCGCGTGAGCTCGTCGAGCTCCTGCGGCATCGAGTCCATCTCGGTGCGAATCATCGCACACGCCTCGTCCATGAGATCGATGGCCTTGTCCGGGAGAAAACGATCGGTGATGTAGCGGTTCGAAAGCGTGACGGCAGCGACGAGGGCGTTGTCCTGGATGCGCACGCCGTGGTGCAGTTCGAAGCGCTCTTTGATGCCGCGCAGAATGGAGAGCGCGTCCTCGACGCTCGGCTGGTCAACGACGACCGGCTGGAAGCGCCGCTCGAGGGCGGCGTCCTTCTCGATGTGCTTCCGATACTCGTCGAGCGTCGTCGCACCGATACAATGCAGCTCACCGCGCGCGAGCATGGGCTTCAGGAGATTGCCCGCATCCATCGCGCCCTCGGTCTTGCCGGCGCCGACGATCGTGTGGAGTTCGTCGATGAAGAGAATGATGCGGCCGTCGGCCTGCTTGATTTCCGTGAGCACCGCTTTCAGGCGCTCCTCAAATTCACCGCGATACTTCGCGCCGGCGACCAGCGCACCCATATCGAGGGAGAAAATCGTTTTATCCTTCAGCCCTTCGGGCACGTCGCCACGCAGAATGCGCTGCGCAAGGCCCTCGACGATCGCGGTCTTGCCGACGCCGGGTTCGCCGATGAGGACCGGATTGTTTTTCGTTTTGCGCGAGAGGATGCGGATCGTGCGGCGAATCTCATCGTCGCGTCCAATCACCGGATCCATTTTCCCCTTCCGCGCCTGTGCGACGAGGTCGGTGCCGTATTTTTCGAGCGCCGCGTAGGTCGCTTCGGGATTGTCGGTCGTCACGCGCTGCGAACCGCGCACCTCCTTGAGCACCTTGAGAATCTTTCCTCGGTCGAGGCCGAAGCTCTTGAAGAGCTTTTTCAGCGCCTCCGGTTTCGCGACGTCGAGCAGGCCGAGGAGCAGATGCTCCACGGAAACGAAATCATCGTTGAGCGACTTCGCCTCTTCCTCGCCGCGCGTGAGCACCTCATTGACGTTTTGCGTCACGTAGATCTTCGACGTGTCCACGCTGCCCGTGACCTTCGGGATGCGCTCCAACTCCCGCTCGACGGCGAGCTGCACGGCACCCGGCCCAATGCCGAGCTTGTCGAGCAGACCGGGCACGACGCCGTTCTCCTGCGCGACGAGCGCAGCAAGCAGATGCCACGTGTCGACCTCGTTGTGGTTGAGGCGGCGCGCGGTGTTTTGTGCGTCTGTCACAGCCTGACGCGACATCTGGGTGAGTTTGGCGAAATCCATGATCTCCCAGCTTCGCATGCGGCGCGCCAGATTGTGAATGGGTTGTTCGCCCCAGCAGCGCGCCCTCGTCAGGACAATCAGCCGGGTCAAAATGAGACGCCCAAGACACTAAGGCGTGCCACCGTGCCCCGCCCGGTCGAAACGTTTCAGCTCAATTGAACATCGCGTTGTTCGCGTCCCCGCTGCACTGAGGAAGGGATTCCCTTTGCTTCATGCGCCGCTTCCCCTTCCCGATCATCCTCCTCGGCACCGTCATAACTCTCGCCGCCTTTTCGGTCTCCGCCGGCGGCCAGTCGATCTCGATCGAGGAATACGATCCCAAGTCCACCCTGCGTGTCCCCGAGCACAAGCCCACGCGCGCGAAGTTTCCGTTCATCGACGTCCACAATCACCAGCGCGACGTCACCGCGGCCAAACTCACCCAGCTGGTCACGGACATGGACAGCCTGAACATGGGTATTCTGATCAACTCACCCGTGAGCCGCGGCCAAGGTAAGTGGGTGGCCGACGCCGTCACCGCCATGAAGGCGCACGCCCCCACGCGTTTCGCGGTCATGACCAACATCGACGAGTCCAACCTCGACGATCCCAATTACTCCGCGCGCGCCGCCGCTCAGCTTGAGACCGACATCAAGGCCGGCGCGATCGGCCTGAAAGTCTGGAAACATTTCGGCACGACGATGCGCGACAGCCAGGGCCGCATCCACGTCGACGACCCGCGCTTCGACGCCGTCTGGGAGATGTGCGCCAAACACAAAATTCCGGTGCTCATCCACACCGCCGATCCGTGGGGCCTCTTCCAGCCGATGGACAAGAACAACGAGCGCTGGCTCGAGTTGAAGATCCAGGCCCGCCGCAACCAATCGCAACAGACGGAATACACGTGGGAGCAACTTATCGCCGAGCAGCACGCCCTCTTCGCCCGCCATCCAAAAACGACGTTCATCAACGCCCACCTCGGCTGGCTCGGCCACGACCTCGGCAAACTCGGCGAACTCCTCGACCGCTGCCCGAATGTCTACGCCGAAATCGGTGCCATCACGAGCGAGCTCGGCCGCCAACCCCGCGCCGCGCACCGCTTCTTCGTGAAATACCAGGACCGCGTTTTGTTCGGCAAAGACGCCTACAACGTCAGCGAATATCACGTCTACTTCCGGCTCCTCGAAACCGACGACGAGTATTTCGACCCGATCCGCAAATACCACGGCATCTGGAAACTCTACGCCCTCGCCCTGCCCGACGACGTGCTGAAAAAACTCTACTACAAAAACGCACTGAAGATTTTCCCGGGGCTGCCGTCCGCGGGATTTCCGGAGTAGACAACTCGCCGCGCGTTGTTGCAACGGAGCGACGGAGAACCTGAGGCGGGTCGCCTCAGCCACGTTAGGCCACGTTCAAAACCCATACGTCGCGCGCGCGGTCCAACTGTGCCGCACTCGCGGCTGCAAGTAGCGCAAGACCCTGTGGGGAAGTTGGCGGCGACTTCGGCCCGACGCCGCGGCAAAACCGGCTGCGACTACAGGCGCGCGTTGACGCCAAAGGAAACCGTGGGGGACATCACCTTGATGTCGCGCGGCCGGCCGGCGAAGAACTCCGTCGCGACGTCGGGATCGTTGTTGATGTTCGAGACGTCGAGGTAGACATCAAGGTTCTTGGTCAGGCCGTAGCGTGTCTTCAGGTCGAGCGAGCGACGCATGACGTTGTATTGCAGCAGCGACTGGCGGGCATTGTAGGTCCGGAGGTAGCGTCCCGCATAATTGAACTGCACCCGCACCGTGAGTCGGTTGCGGATATACGAGATGCCGCCGTTGGCGATGAAGGGATTGAAGTCGGGCATCTCCGTGGTGGAGGCGAGCCCGCCGCCGCTTTCATACTGACCCTCGCTCTGCATCCGCGTGTAGGTGGCGTAAACGCCAAAGCCGGACCAGATGCCCGGCAAACGCGTGAACTGCTGACTGTAGTTGAGCTCAAGGCCCTTCACCTTCGAGGCGCCGCCGTTGTATTGCGTGGTGAGCGTATAGCCCGAGAAGTCGCCCCCGAAGCCGTTGTCG